>JAUWJK010000032.1 GCA_030607735.1 Candidatus Bathyarchaeota archaeon | reverse complement strand
TTCTGGAAAGTATTTGAGTAACTTAAAATGAATTTTTCCAGTATCCTTAATTTATTAGATAAAACACATGCAATTTCGATTCTACTTTTATGTCATCCTAATGCTGATCCTGATGCTTTAGGTTCAGCATATGCATTTCAGAATTTATTAAAAAACCTCAGACCAAATATGAATATAGTTATTGGAGCTGAACAAGGAATTAGTCGTCTATCAAAACATTTTATGACATACGTTCCAATAACTTATAATCTTACGCCTGATATGGAAAAATTTGATGCTACAATTTTGTTAGATACCAATACCCTTCAACAACTTGGAAATATAACTGAAAAGTTAACAAAAAAGAAAACCCCATTAATAGTCGTGGACCATCACGCAATCCACCCAAAAACAAAGTTAACCGCAACATTATGTGTAATAGATGACTCTTCTTCATCTACCTGTGAAATAGTTTATGGTTTCTATAAAGAAATGTGTGTGAAACCTGATTTAAATGTTGCCAATGCATTATTTCTTGGAATAGCTTTTGATACACGCCATTTTGTTCTTGGAAACTCTACAACCTTTCAAACGATATCTGAATTATGTGAAATTGGAGTAGATACAAAAAAAGCATTATCTTCTTTATCATTGCCTATGAGTTTTTCTGAACGAGTAGCCAGGATCAAAGCTTGTGAAAGATCTAGGACAATTATAATAAATAAGTGGATAATTGCAATGTCAGAAGTAAGCTCATATCAAGCTTCTGCCGCTCGTGCACTTATTGATTTAGGAGCACATATGGTTGCTATAGTTGGTAAAAAAGGTGAGAATGTTGATATGAGTCTTCGTTGCACTAACAAATTTTATAAAGAAACAGGAATTCATTTGGGAAAAGATATTGCACAACCTTTAGGTGAATATCTTCAAGGAATGGGTGGTGGGCATGCCTTAGCTGCTGGTTTAAACGGTATAGGCAAAGTGAAAGAAGGACTTGAAGAGTGTTTGTTGCTCATTAGAAATATTCTACAAAAACCTTCGTGAATAGGTACAATTAAATGTTAAAAATGGTGCATTAGACAGGCAGGCAAGATAAAAATGTCCATAATAGAGATCGAAAATCTCACATACACATATCCTGGGGGAAAAAAACCATCAATAGATGATATCTCCCTTAAAGTGAATAAAGGCGAATTTGTATTAATCACAGGCCCAAGTGGTTGTGGAAAAACAACCCTGTGCAGATGTTTCAATGGACTTATTCCAAATTTTTATCAAGGTGAACTTAAAGGAGAAATAACAGTAAAAGGTTTAAAAACCTCTTCAAAACAAACCTATGAACTAGCAAAATATGTGGGGCTAGTTTTTCAAAACCCTGAAAACCAACTTTTTGCTCTTTCTATTGAAAAAGATGTTGCTTTTGGCTTAGAAAATTTAGGTGTAAACAGAAAAGACATCAGAAAAAGAGTCGATTGGGCATTAAAACAAGTAGGTATTTATGATTTGCGAGAACGATCACCCCACGAAGTCTCAGGTGGTCAACAACAACGGGTCGCAATCGCTTCAGTTCTAGCAATGCGCCCTGAATTAATAGTTCTAGATGAGCCCACGTCTTTTCTAGATCCTCTAAGTGCCGAAAAAATATTCAAAGTTATACATGAACTTAATACAAAATTGGGAATAACAGTTGTTCTAGTTGAACACAGATTAGATTTAACCGCTAGATATTCTGATCGAATAATAATTATGGATAAAGGAAAAATTTGTCAAGATGGAAAACCACGTAAAATTTTAATTTCTGAAGAAACTCGGTTACTAGGTGTAGGAATACCCAAAGCTACACTCCTATATCACATGTTGACTAAGGATGGATGTAATTTAGATAATTCAATTCCTCTTAGTTCCGAAGAATTAGCTTCCTTCTTAAAGGAGTCCTTGGAAACACATGATTGAAGTAGAAAATGTTTCTTTTTCATACCCAAATAATATTGAAGCACTGAAAGACGCTTCTCTTCTTATTAACGATGGTGAATTTGTAGCTATAATGGGTCAAAATGGCGCTGGAAAAACCACACTCGTAAAACATTTCAACGGACTTCTGAAACCATCAAAAGGGATTGTTCGTATAGATCATGTTGAAACAACAAAAACCAGTGTTGCAGCCTTAGCGAAAGATTCAGGTTTTGTTTTCCAAAATCCAGATCATCAGCTTTTTAGCGAAACAGTTGAAGAAGAAATTGCTTTCGCTTTGAAAAATTTTGGTTTTGAAAAAGACATAATTGAGAAACGAATTACGTGGTCTTTGAATCTTTTAGGGCTATCTCAATATAGAAAAACATCTCCTTTTCTTCTAAGCGGTGGTGAAAGAAAACGAGTTGCTTTAGCTTCTGTATTAGCTTGGAATCCTAAAACGCTAATCTTGGATGAACCAACAATTGGTCAAGACCATAGACAAAAAGAGAATTTGCGACAATTTATAATTCAGATGCAAACTCAGAAAAAAACTGTTGTTATCGTTACACATGATGTAGAATTTGTAGCTGAATGTAATCCTAGAGTCTTATTGATGAAAGATGGAACAATAGTGGCTGATGGTGAAGGAAAAGAAATTCTTACCAATCCAGAACTTTTGAATCAATCATCCATAGTTCTACCTCAGATTGCTAAAATATTTCATTCCCTTTCCTCTTATGGTCTTCCAAAAAACGTTATTGACCTATATGAGGCTAAGAATATTCTGCTTAAGGTTTTGGAGGAAAGAAAATGAGTGTTTTTGATGGCTTAAAATTCAGGAAAGTTTATTCTCCAATTCACAATTTAGACCCCAGAATGAAATTTGTTTATGTTTGTGTAGTTTTTGTGGTAGCTATTCTTTTCAATCAACTTCTAGTTTTGTTAGCTTTATTTTTAATGCCTATTCCGTTTGTTCTTGTAGCTGGAGTTCAGAAAGAATGGCTTCGATCTCTACGGGGAGCTGCTTTTTTGGCAACTTTTATTTTTATTGTAAATATAGCATCCAACTACTTCACATCAGGTTATGTTTTAGCTATAATCGATGTTGAATCAGCTATTGCAATGACCTTGAGGTTTGTAGTTTTAGTTGCATCCTTTTCAGTTTTCTTTTTAACCACATCACCTGATCATCTTGGATTAGCTTTAGAACAAATCCATATTCCCTACGAATTCGCTTTTGCTTTTACAACTGCTGTGCGCTTTGTTCCGGTATTGGCTGAAGAAGCACAAACAATAATGGATGCTCAAAAAGCCCGAGGTCTAGAATTAGAAAAAGGCGGTTTTCTAAAAAGAATACGAAATTATATTCCAATTCTAATTCCCTTAATTGTTAGTGCTATTCGACGAAGTCTTGAATTAGCTGAAGCAATGGAGTCCCGGGCATGGGGTGCTACCAAAAATCGTACAAACCTTTATGAATTAAGATTACATCGTGGAGATTTTATTCTGTTAGCTATTAGCCTTTTGGTTTTGACAGTTGCGATTTATTTGCGCCTTTATGTTTCTGTGCCTATGATTAGTCAAATTATGTTTTAACTGATTTATAATCACAAAAAATGTTTTATTTTCAAGTTTTTAAAAAACATGTTCCATTTTGTAAAAAACTAACGATTACAAATACATATAGCTTATTAAGACTTACGACACAATGTGTTTTTGAAAGTGCGTACTCTACTGATCATTCCAAGGAGGAAAAGGCAGACGAAAAAAAAGCGGCAAGCAGAAACTCTACATGTTCTTAAAGAATCATCCAAATCTCCTTTACTCAGTGGTATCGTTAAAAAACCAACAATGTTCCAAGAAATTTATGCAATTCATGAACCCTATGTTTATGCTGCAATAATTAGAGAAAAAGAAACTCAAAAAATACATTACGAAATTCTAGAACCTACTCTTAACTCAAAGGAAATCCATTATCTAAATGAAATCAAGACCTTTTTAATGGATGAATTAGACGTAAATATGAAAAAAATAGAAAATAAAGTTAAAGCAGAAAAATATTTAAAACAAAAAATAAAAGATTTGATACAAAAATATCGACTAAAAATTCCTGTTGAGGCAATCGATAAACTCTCTTATTATATCGTTAGAGATTTTATAGGATATGGAAAAATCGATCCATTAATGAAAGATCCATTAATCGAAGACATCTCTACAGATGGCGTAAATATACCTCTTTACATCTGGCATAGAGAATATGAGTCCCTACCTACAAATATAATTTTTAAACATGCTGCTGAATTAAATTCATTTGTAATTCGGTTAGCTTATCTCTCTGGAAAAAATGTTTCTATTGCTGCTCCTATACTTGATGCATCACTTCCCGATGGCAGTAGAATTCAATTAACTTACGGCAAAGAAATCACAAGACGAGGATCTACTTTTACTATCCGACGCTTTAAAGCTGACCCACTTACAATTTCAGATTTGATAGCATTCAATACCTTGCCTTCTAGTATGGCAGCTTACTTATGGTATTTAATCGAGAATCGTGCATCTGTACTGGTGGCTGGTGGTGTAGCTTGTGGAAAAACAACTACTCTAAATGGGTTATCAATTTTTATTAAACCTGAAATGAAAATTGTTAGTGTTGAAGACACTCAAGAAATCAATCTCCCCCATGAAAACTGGATACCTTCAGTTGTAAGAGCAGGATTAATTGACGACAAACAAAATACTTCAATAAACCTTTTTGATCTTTTAAAAGCGGCAGTAAGACAAAGACCTGACTATATAATCGTAGGTGAAGTACGTGGTGCAGAAGCCTATACCTTATTTCAAGCCATGGCTACTGGACATTTAGGAATGTGTACAATGCATGCTGAATCAGTTGAATCTGTCATAAACCGGTTAGAATCTGAACCAATGAATATTCCCAGAACACTTGTAGCAATGACAGATATTATTTTAATTATGGAAAGAACTGAAGTCAACGGCAAACCAGCCAGACGTGTGAAAGTAGCGACTGAAATTAATGGTGTTGAAAAAACAACAAATAATATTCTAACAAAAGAAGTATTCAATTGGAATCCTAAATTTGACAAATTTTCCTCTTTAAAAGATAGTATTCTTCTGGAAAAACATAAATTAAAAATGGGTTTACAAGATGGAGAAATACAACGTGAATTAAAAAATAGAGAAGTTATTCTGGATTGGATGGTCAAGCAAGACATTCGAACTCAGAAAGATGTATCTAACGTCATTCGTGAATATTACGCAAATCCTAATCGTGTGATTCAAAAAGCTCGGATGGGATTGAAATGAAGACCCAAATATCTGAAAAATTTCGTTCTTTTAACAGAAAGTTACACAATGTTTCTTCAATATTTAATAAAAATAAACAAGTTTCTTCTCATGCTGAGGAAAAAAAAGGTCTCGATAAACCATTAACTATCTCATATAATTTAATGGGAACGAAAATTTTGAAATTTATTCCACTATTCAAAGATTTAGATCAGACATTATTAAAATCAGGATTAAAATATAATTTTAAAGCATATGTTAGTCTAACAATACTTTCTTCTCTTTTAATTACCTTTATTATTGGAATATTTTTGTCTCTTACTTTATTCTTTTTTCTCAATATGTCTTTTGTATCAGCATTGTTATTTGGTGTAGGAGGTGCTATGTTTTCTTTAGCACTTTCAATTTTTGGTTTTTATCTCTATCCTGTATATTGCGCAGATAAGCGTAAAAGAGAATTAGACGATGAGATGCCTTTTACTATTGGTTATATGTCTATTCTAGCAACTGCTGGAGTTTCCTCCGAAAAGATTTTTTCTTCGATTTCAACATTGAATGATCCTCTGGCTGCCTCAACGGAGGCTAAAGAAGTCATTGCCAATATTAACTTGTTTGGTTTGGATATAATATCAGCACTAGAAAAAGTCTCTGCTAGAACTCCTTCTTTAGGCTTTAGAGATGTTATAGAAGGAATAATATCAACAATTCATTCAGGTGGGGATCTTGGAACTTATTTACGCACAAAATTTAAATCTGCAATGAAATTAAAAAAACTTAGTCTTAAAAGATATTCCGACAATTTGTCTGTTCTTTCTGAGGTTTACGTGGCATTATTATTGACTGGACCCTTGATACTTGTCATTCTGGTGTCGGTTATGTCGGCATTAGGTGGGAGTGATATGGGACTACTTAATCCTGAACTTCTATTGAGCTTACTAACTTATCTAGCAATTCCAATTCTAGGTACAATATTCCTGATTATTTTAGATACAGTATCACCAAAATGGTAGATTAAAATGCCAAAAATAAAAAATAGAACTAAAAAAACGGCAATACTTGTTTCATTAGTTGTAGGTCTAACAATAGCAACTTTTGGTTATATTACTGTGGGACTTAGTCCATCAATAGATGATTTTGTATTTATTTCACTTCTTGTATTTATCTTACCAACCACAATTTTAACTACTATTGATTATCAATGGAGAAAATCAATCGATGGCCATTTACCTGATCTATTCAGAAGCATAGTCCAAGCTCAGGAAGTAGGTATGACTCTTCCACAAGCTTTGGAAGAAGCAACTAAACGAGATTATGGTCCATTGACTAAAGAATTACAAAAAATGACAGTTCAGATGTCTTGGGGGGCTTCCTTTGAAGAAGCTTTGTTGGCTTTTGAAAAACGAGTAGATACTATACTGACTCAGAGGACTATACCCATGATAATCGAAGCAAGTCGCTCTGGAGGTCATGCTGAACAAGTCTTTGATCCTCTAAGCAAATTCATTGAAACAACAATTATACTAGAAAAAGAAAGAAATACTCAAACAAGACCTTATATTGCAATAATATACGTGGCACTTTTTGTTTTTCTTTTTACTATTGTAATATTGTTTAATACTTTCTTTACTAATATTGAAGGTGTAGCCCTTTTTTCAATGTCAACTTCATCACCTTCAAACCTTCAAAGAATTTTCTTACATTTAACAATCGTTCAAGGTTTTTTTAGCGGACTTGTTGCAGGAAAAATGGGTGAAGGATCAATAAATTCTGGACTAAAACATAGCGTAATAATGATGTTATTAGGTTACCTGGCTCTGAGATTCTTATTATGAGGTGAAAAAATGAAAAAACAATTTTTCAAAGATGAACGCGCTATAACACCTGTACTTAGTCATCTTTTGCTTACCATAGTGGCTGTCTCAATTATGTCCTTGGCTACCTCTGCAACTTTTATTATAACAACCAACCTTCGGGAAACAATGGGAGAACGCTTGCTAGTTGAAGATGTATGGTTCGAAGAAGGTAGTAGCGAAGTGAAAATTTATGTTCGTAATATTGGAAGAGTTTCTATTCAAGTTGCTGCAGTTTATGTGAATAAAGTTGGCCAATTATTCAATTCACCTTTCAACTTAGAAATCAATGAAAATAAATGGCTTAAAACTGATCTTGACTGGCTTTCCGAAGAATCATACTATATTGATATATTAACAAACAGGGGGACTCATCTTGCGAGTTATTACAAAGCTCCTTAGAAACAAAAATCGTGGAATAAGTACTGTTATAGTTGTTATGTTAAGTCTAGTTTTAATAGTTACAATTGTTGGCAATGTAATTCTTTGGAGTTACCAGATGAACCAAGTGGATTGGGAAAAAATACAAGAGAACATTAAGATAATTAATGTCCAAGAAACTGCTTTGGGTGTATTAATCACCTTTCAAAATGATGGATCATTAACTTCTCATTTGACATCTTTATGGGTCACCAATTCAACTATACATCAAAGATATGAAATAGGAACTTTTATTTCTCCTGGAGAAACAACTTCAAAATTATTTGAGACCATAACACTTCCAGAAGAACCTTATATCACCAAAGTTTCTACTGAAAGAGGAAATCTCTCTGTTTTTTCTTCAGATTAGGCTTTCAATATTTCTTTCAATTGATTAATAACTTGAGTTTGATCTTTTGCCTCTATTATTCGAATTTTATATAACGCAGCCATTTTCTTTCCGTTATCGTTGATTTTTGGTATAGCGATTAGTAGTGATTTGTTAGGAGACACATCAAATATTTTGGCAAATAAAGCTACTACTGGTTGTTCTGCTACCATTTCTTCTGAAGTTGCTATGTCAATAACCATTGTTTCTTTTATTTTGGATCCCTTAAAGGCTACCATATCAAATGAATGTTCTACTCCAGATTTTCCATTAACATTTGCTGGACTGTCAACTTTCCATCCCTCTTTTGTTAAAAATTTTTTTATCGCAATATTAACAAACGAACTATTTGACAATCCATTATCAACAATTTCTTTTACTCTGTAAGAAAACACATTTTTCAAATTTATTTCTTCAAAAGTTGAAATTGAACCACATTTTCTACAGAAATGTGAAGGTGTGGGTATATCAAAATTTTTTTCGCAATTATTGCATTTGCACCAAACACCTGCTTTTTTATAATCAAAATCAGCTCTATTCAGTCTACCACCACATTTTGGGCAAACTAGATTTTTTCCTTTTCGAAAATTTTGTTCTACATCCATATATCCGCATTTTATATGTTCAATCAGTGAACTTTTTTCAATATTAAAAGAGTTACAATAGGGACAATTATAACGAGTAGTTGTATTCTGAGAATTACATTTAGGACAAAGGACCATTTTGTCAAATAGTTTTTTTTCCAAAACTCCTGTTTCAGAAATTTCTTCTAAGAGCGGTGCAATTTTTACATTAGTATCTACAAACGACTCAACTATCGGATAACAATTAGTACATCCATTTTTTGGATTATAAACTGGTTCAATTTTTGTAATATTATCTCGACGAATTTTGTCTAATAGTCTTTGAGCGTTAGACTTTTGATTCTTTTTATTCTCTTCTTCTTTTCGAGTTTTTCTCATTACATCTCACTATTTTGAGTTAGTTTTCATCATCTGTTATGGTCTATTTCTAACCAGTTTTTCAAACAGGTATGTACTGATTTGTACAAATTAGGTTTAAACATTTCTGAAATATGATTTTGATTACTATTCTGAACTAAATTTGAAGTCAAATATATTCTCTTTTTTAGATTAGCAAACAATATTGTCTACTCTTATTTTGCATTAACTTTGATTTAAAATAAATTCTAACTTCAAATATAGGGTTTAAGTCTTGGTAATTTTAATTTATAATTAATATTTATAAATCAGGGTTAAAATTTTTTAATAAGAACTAGTATTCAAACAGTAAAATATTAAGTGAAAGGGAAATTGATGGCAGATTATACACGTTTTGGTCCAGCAGGGGTTCCAGAAAGGTTTAAAAAAATAATAAGACACATATCTGATGTTCCAGGTCTTTTACATGCAGAAGGTCTTACTGCTTTTGAATATCCAGCTGTACGTTGGGGTCCGAAACCTCAGATAAAAAAAGAATCAGCAGAACAACTGAAAAATCAAGCGTTAAAAAATGATATTGTATTAAGTATTCATGGTTCTTACTTTCTTAATCTTTGTGGAAAAGAGGAAATTGTTGAAGCAAGCAAACGTAGAATACTTGCATGTACGCAAGCTGCAAAGTGGATGAATGCATATGTAGTAGTTTTTCATCCCGGTTTTTATGGAAAAATGGACAAAAATGTTGCATTGAAAAAATGTGTAAAAGAATTACGGGAAGTTGTAGAAACTATGAAAAGTTTGGGAATAACAGACGTTAAACTTGGACCTGAAACCATGGGAAAAGTTTCTCAAGTTGGTTCATTGGAAGAAATTTTAACTTTCTGTGAAGAAGTTGAACAAACTCATTTAGTTATTGATTGGGGTCATTTACATGCTAGATATAACGGTTTTCTTAAAGAAAGTGATGATTTCCGATCTATCATTAACACTGTTGAACAACGATTGGGAACAAAAGCTGTTAGAAATATGCATTGTCACTTTTCGAAAATTGAATATACTAAAAAAGGTGAAAGACGTCATCACATTTTAGACAACAAAGATTATGGACCAGATTTCAAATTGTTATGTGAAGTCATCGTTGAATACAAGATGAATCCTGTAATAATAAGTGAAACACCACTTCTTGATTTTGACTCTATATCTATGCGTGAAACGTTGAATATGACAATAAATAGTTAATATTCTTCGATACATTTTTTATACGAGCTACTAATCTTTTTCTGGGAATTTCATTGACTAGATTAAAGGGGTTTCAAAAACTTACATCTACAGATGAAGCCATGATTAAATGGCTTAATATTCTAAAAATCAACAAATTTGAGGAAATTCAAATTCCAATCAAAGAAGCTCTCAACAGAGTTTTATCTTCAGATATAATAGTTAATCAAGACCTGCCAAGATTTGATAAATCTGCTGTGGATGGTTATGCACTCTTAGCTGAGGATACAATCGGAGCATCTCAATTTAAATCCATAACGTTAAACCTAACAACCACAAAAAAAATTTTTACAAAACAAGCAATCCAAGTTTGGACTGGAAACCCTATTCCTGAGGGTGCAGATTCAGTAGTAATGATGGAAAATACAAAAAAACATAATTCTCAATTAGAAATCTATACTCAATTACCCAAATGGGCTAACGTCTCAAAAAAAGGTGAAGATGTTAAAACTGGTGAAATCGGTTTAACATCAGGAACAAGATTAAAACCTCACCATTTAGCACTCATAGCTGCCCTAGGTTATACATCAATTAAAGTGGCAAAGAAACCTAGAATAGCAGTTCTTGCAACTGGGAATGAACTCGTAGATTCAGGAGGTTCTATTTCTAATGGGAAGATATTCGAATCAAATAGAATAACCATTTCAGGATTGTGCAAAGAACTTGACAGTGAACCAATAGACCTGGGAATAGCTAAAGATGATATAAACGATCTATCTGAAAAAATTAGCCTAGGTTTAAAAAAATGTGATGTTCTAATAACAACCGGTGGAACTAGTGTTGGTCAATTTGACCTTTTACCTGAAGTAATTAATAACCTTGGTAATCCTGGTGTTATTGTTCATGGTATGGCTCTAAGACCTGCAATGCCAACCGGTTTGGCTGTCGTGAAAGGAAAACCAATTCTAATTCTCTCTGGAAATCCAGTAGCTGCAATGATTGGTTTTGAAGTTTTTATGAGACCTTTAATAAGTAAAATGTTGGGATTAACTTCTGATAAACGACAAACAATTAATGGAATAATGAATAGGAAAGTTGCAACAAGATTAGGGCGGAAGACTTATCTTCGGGTCCAGGTTCTTCGAAAAAACAAAAATTTTTTTGTAGAGCCTATTAGCGCAAGAGGATCAAGTATTCTATCGTCAATGACAAAAGCTAATGGCTTCGTTGTGGTCCCCTCAAATAGAGAAGGAATCCGAAAAGGCGAACTAGTGTCTGTTCAATTATTTGGAAGTGTGGAGAACTAATCAAAAATGTTTAGAGAATTAATGACTTATGATAATGCTAAAAAATTGTTATTTGCTACACTCGACCCCCAACCTTTGGGTAGCGAAAAGATTCCATTACTAAAAGCATATAATCGAATTCTGAGTGAAGATATAATCACCAAGTTGGATATTCCTCCTTTTAATAGATCAACAGTAGATGGATATGCGGTAAAAGCAGATGATACTTATGAATCAGAAGAAAACAAACCTACCACTCTAAAAATTATTGGAACAATAAGCGTAGGAAAATGCCCAAAAATACAAATCAGAAAAAATAACACAGTTGAAACTGTAACAGGAGCACCTATCCCAGAAGGTGCTAATGCTGTAGTAATGGTTGAAAACACACAAAAACAAGAAAATAATCTCCTAATTTACCGGGCAGTAACCCCAGACGAAAATGTTATGAAAAAAGGGACTGACCTAAAAAAAGGTGATACAGTTCTTATGTCAGGTCAACTTTTGGGTGCACCGGAAATTGGAGTTTTAGCTGCAATAGGTGTGAATTACGTAAATGTGTTGAAAATACCCGTAGTGTCAGTTTTTTCTACAGGAGCAGAGATAACAGAACCAGGAAAAAGTTTAGCGCCTGGAAAAATTTACGACATAAATGCTTACAGTCTAAGTACTGCTGTTAAAGAAAGCGGGGGAAAACCAATCTTTATGGGAGTTATACCTGATAATGAAGTTGCACTAAAGAATGCTTTAAAACAAGCATTGTTCACCTCGGATATAATAATAACCTCTGGAGGTGTTTCTGTAGGTCCAAGGGACTATACTCCAAAAATTGTAGACTCTTTAGGCAAACCAGGTGTAATTATTTCTGGAATAGCTGTTAAGCCAGGAAAACCTACAACTATAGCTTTTATTGGAAACAAACCAGTATTTTCTCTTCCCGGACATCCAACATCTGCACTGCTGATATTTTATCTATTTGTAAGACCAGTTATTCAATACCTTTCTGGAAATAAAGTAATATCAGAAAAAATTGTTAAAGCCAATCTAGCTGTCAGATTATTTTCAGCAAAAGGCAGAAAAACCTTTGTTACGGTTAAACTTTCCAGAGATAAAAACCAAAAAATACTAGCTACACCCATACAAACAGGCGCATCAGGAGCAATAACAACGCTGTCAAAAGCTGATGGATTTATTGAAATTCCAGCAAATCAACAATTTATTGACTCAAATGAACAAGTTACTGTAACATTATTGAAAAACAAAAAGGTTTAGAGTTACCCATTAGTAAGCACTAAACGAAGGAATCCAATTATGAGCAACCTAGAATTGTTAATTTCTCAATCAAACGTTTTTAATGGTATTCAACAATCTTTTGATACAGCAAAATATGCCCTTTTAGGAGTTCCCTTTGACGTAACAAGCACTTATCGCGCAGGAGCCAGATTTGGACCAACAGCAATTCGACAAGCTTCTCTGAATATAGAAACCTATAGTTTTCGTTCAAACTTCGACTCGGAATTTCTTCGTCTAATTGATTTAGGAGATTTACATGTTTCTAGTAATCCTGAAAAAACAATCAATATGTTAGAACTAGTGGTTAAAGAACTCTTTGTAGGAAAAAAAATGCCAATAGTAATTGGCGGTGAACATACAATTACGTTAGGTATTCTAAAAGGTCTTATATCAAAACCTCAAAAAACAGCAATAGTGGTTTTTGATGCTCATCTCGATTTAAGAAAGGAATTTTTAGGTCTAACTCTTTCTCATACAACTTTTATGCGTTTGATAAATGAGAATATACAACCTGCAAAGATAATCGAAGTTGGTACCCGAGCAGTATGTAGCGAAGAGTTGGATTATTCAAAAAAAAATGGGATTGATTTCATTACATCTCATCAAATAAGACAAAAAGGGACTTCTGTGATAAAAAATGAAATAAATAATATTTTATCTTCATATGAAAATGTCTATCTTTCTATAGATATGGACGTTCTAGATCCTGCTTATGCTCCTGGAGTTCAAAATCCTGAACCTGAAGGAATCAAAACGAACGAACTACTTGATATTTTATGTTCATTAAGTCTCAATAACATTATTGGCTTTGATGTTGTGGAAGTTGCGCCTATTTATGATACTGGGATAACAGCCATTACTGCTGCAAAAATAATTCTTGAATTACTCAGTGCCATTGAGAAAACTGTAAATTGAGTGGAAAATTGTTAAGGTTAATTATTTTTTCATAAGTTTCGCAACAAAAAAACCATTACTGTTATGTATATGTGGATAAAACCTTTGACATTTATTCAAACCTCTAAAACCTGGAAGCCCAATTTTAGGTTCTATTTCGACTAAACAAAACTCTGAATTTTCTTTTAAGAATTTTTCAATAATCATTTCATTTTCTTCAATCGTAACACTGCAGGTAGAATAAACTAGAAATCCTCCAGGTTTGACCATGTCTGCACAATTGCTTATCATTTCCCACTGAATTTCTGCCATTTTATTGATAGAATGCGGAGAAATCCTCCATTTAGCTGATGGTTGTTTAGCAAAAACACCTGTGCTTGTGCAAGGAGGATCCAAAACGATAATATCTGCTTCAAATCTAAATGGCAAAGAAGTAACTGCATCAGCAATCACTTGATTTGCTATTTTAACACCCATATGTGTTATTTCTTTTCTCCATACTTTGCTTCTTCGCAATGAATAATCAACTGAGTAAATACTCCCTTGATTTTTCATAAGCTGAGCTAAATATGAAGTCTTTGTGCCGGGAGCTGAACATACATCAAAAACGATCATTCCCGGTTTTGGATTAGCAATTTCTGCTGCAAAACAACTTGCCTTATCTTGAATATAGAATAGTCCATTTTGAAAACTTGCTATTTGAGTCAAAGGTTTTTTTACTCCCGTAACTTCATAAACGTGTTTTAAAAAATCTATTTTTTTTAATTTAACACTCTCTTCTGAAAGATTTTTCAAAATTTCTAACTCAGAACTTTTCAGAGTATTTAATCGAATATAATCTGGCGGCAAATTTATGTTTGCTTCAAAAAAACTGATAGCCTGATTTTTTCCTAAAAGATTAATACAATACTCTACAAACCATTTAGGATGGAAGGTTTGCAAAGCTATTTTTTCTATTTCATTTGATTTCTCAAAAATTATAGATAACTCTTGAGTTAGCAAGAAACCCAAAACATGTTCAATTTGTCTAAAAGTTTTCCATCCTAAAATAGTTCTACCTAGTTTGGCTATTTTTTCTGCTTCTTTAAGATCTATTTTGACCCAATTTTTAGAACTTCTTGTTTGATAAACATAAATTCGTAAAAATGACTGAAGTCCCATGTTGAAATCGTTTAAGTTTTCAGGTTTTATTACCTGTTTTATAAACTCGTCAATTTGATTTTTTCGTCTAACTGTCTCACACACAAGTTTATATGAATATCTAATAGCGTTGGGATCTTCTATTTGTAGTTGTTCAATAGTTTTTGACAAAGCCATTTGTTCACTGAGTTTTTGCACTTCAATCCAACTTAGAGCTTCAATGGCAACTTTCCAAGCTTCCTTCAACATTAAATATCAAAAAGATTAATGCAGAAGATGTTTAAATAAGATATTCTACCTTTGCCAAAATTTTTTATGGACCAAAAGCTGAAACCATATTGGGGATTTTCAACTAAAGTATTAAAAAATAAAAGCGACAAAATGTGTAAAAAAAAACTTTATTTTCCTCTAATTTCCACAATCCTTTTTTTTGATCTGCTTTTTCCTTATTCAATATTTGTTATTCTTAATTTTAATTTACGATTTTTTTATGATGAATCATTATTCTCCGAATAATTCATAAACTGGTCTGTACAGAAATACTCAGTTAATGGAGTTGGAAAAAAATAGAACCCTGGGAACTTGTAATTGTGGGTGCTGGCCCTGCAGGTTTAGCTGCGGGAATGTATGCTGCTAGGAGTGGATTAAAAACTCTTATATTGGAAGAAAAAATGGCTGGTGGCACAACAGCTGATGCGCCAATTGTGGAAAATTATCCTGGATTTTCTAAAATAAGTGGGGGTGAACTAGCTGAAAAAATGGTTCTTCAATGTAGACAATTGGGAGTAACTATTCATGAGTTGGAATCTGCAACAGAATTAATAATTGAAGAAAATGATAGAATAGTGAAAACAAACAAAACTACCTACACTTCCAAAGCAATACTATTAGCTACAGGATCTCATTACAAAGAAATTGGAGTTAATGGTGAAAAAAAATTCAAAGGAAGAGGTGTAAGCTATTGTGGAGTTTGTGATGGGCCTTTATTCAAGGGAAAACGAGTTCTAGTCGTAGGGGGAGGGAATACTTCAGCAACAACCACTCTCTATTTATCTGGCATAGTATCTGAGGTTTTTGTTGTTCACCGAAGGGAAGCTTTTCGTGCTGAACGAGCTTTAGTTGAAGATATTCAATCAAAAAAAAATGTTACAATATTCTGGGATACTGAAATTCAAGAAATAATAGGTAATACGGTAGTAAACCAAGTTATTATTGTAAATAAAAAGACTAATGAGAGTAAACAGCTAAAAATTGATGCTGTTTTTGTTCAAATTGGGGAAGCGCCAAACAACCAAATAGTCCAAAATACTGGAATAAATCTCAATACTAAAGGTCACATAATAACTGATTCTTTTCAAAGAACTAATATACCCGGAATTTATGCTGCAGGAGATCTTACAAATCATCCTGTTAAACAAATTGGAACTGCAGTAGGTCAAGGTATCACTGCAGCTCTTGAAGCTTACAGCTACATAAAACAACCTTATTACCGAAAATAGGGGGAAAACATTATATCATTAAAAACGATCTTTCATGATTTCATAAGCTTAGCTAGTACGCTTACAGCGTCAAAAAAACACTAAGAAAAGAAGGATTTCATTATGAGTGAAGAATGTCTCGCTGTAGTAAATATTAACCAAGACCTTTGTAGTAGATGCAGTGTATGTTACTCAATTTGCCCATATGAGGCAATAAAACTTGATTCTAAAACTGGTGAGGTGGCAATTGACATTCAAGAATGTCAAGTTTGTGGCATATGTTCGAGTGCCTGTCCGGTATCCGCAATAGAAATGGCATACTACGATTACGATCACCTTTTAGATTATGTTGAGTGTTCAAGGAAGAAAGATCCTAGCGACACACTAGTTTTAATGTGTCGAGGTAACTCACCTTCAACTTGTGAAACTGAAGAAATTCTAGCAGATCAAGGTATAAAAGTTGAGAATTATATTCCTTTGAGACTACCCTGTTCAGGAAGAATCCCGACAGATTTTATTTTCAAAACTTTGAATTCTGGTATTAAAAATATACTTTCAATTCAGTGTG
>JAUWJK010000060.1 GCA_030607735.1 Candidatus Bathyarchaeota archaeon | reverse complement strand
TTTTTTTTAAAATCCTTTAATAACAATGAAATAATTCTCATAAAGAAATGCCTAATGCAATAAAAACCATAGCCACCATTTCTAGAGCTGAATTTCTACTACCAAATCTAGGTTCATTAATTCTAGGACTAGCATGGGGAGCTAATCCACCATTAAATTTGATAGATGCAATAGTAATATTAGCCCTATCTTTTTCTATAATAAATCTTAGCTCCACAATAGGAGCCCAAGTAAACACAATAGCAGATTATCAATTTGACTTAAAAGATCCACGTAAAAAAGAACTAGTCCAAGCATTAGACTCCTTTGGACACAATAAAACAAAAAAAATAATCATAATAGAGCTAATTCTAACTCTTGCATTAGTTTCATTACTAACGGTTTTACAAGAGAACCTTATTTTGCTACTTCTATGGATAACAGGAATAACCTTAGGAATCATGTATTCTGCATCTCCCGTGAGGTTAAAAACACGTTCATGGATATCTCCCATTGCACAAATATTTGTTTTAGCTATATTTCCCGTCCTCTTTGCCTATTTTGCATTTACATTTGAAACCAACACTTTTTTTCTATTATCACTTTTAGGTCTTACCTTTAGCGTGTATGCAGTAATTATTCCAACTGAAATAAGAGATTACTTTGTAGATAAAGCCATGAAAATAGAGACACTTACAGTCAGTCTGGGATTATCAAAAGCTTCTCTACTTGGAATTGTTCTATTGAGTTTAGGTTCATTATTATTTGGAACATCACTGATTCTTGAATGGTTTTCAAATGGAACGCAAATATTAAGTATGTTTCTAATAGCTATGCCTTTGGTGGTTTTGTTTGTTCTAGGAAAATTAGTGAAATTGTATTCACTTTCAAAGGATTATGAGACTTCTACAGATAACTCTATCAGTAGTTTAGAGAAGAGAATAGTGAATTTATCCTCAGATAATCCAAAATGGATAATGCTTGTAACCCAGACATATAGTATTTTATCCATTATTCTTTTAATCAGCAAGTTTATTTTCTAAGTTTTCTTGGGTAGAACAAACAAAGAACACAAAACAACTTAGTAAAGAATTAGCACTAGTTAAAT
Source organism: Candidatus Bathyarchaeota archaeon (assembly GCA_030607735.1). Taxonomy (GTDB): domain Archaea; phylum Thermoproteota; class Bathyarchaeia; order Bathyarchaeales; family Bathycorpusculaceae; genus AD8-1. The sequence goes on along the minus strand of JAUWJK010000060.1, from coordinate 8,193 downwards.
TGATAAAGACATTATCCTATATAACTTGAAAATAGAGGAAATGTCAAATCCAATAAAAACTCTCCTAGTTTTATACTCATACCACCACAAAAATACAGAGAAATAGTCAACGTATTCTCAAAAGTTCTAAAAGCACAAATCAAAATACCAGAACAAATTAAACCTGAAGAACTAAAAAACTACAGTCTAATAGGCTTTGGCTCAGGAATATATAGTGCAAAACATCACAAATCCCTACTTGACCTAGCCGATAAACTACCACAAGTCAACAACAAGAAAGCCTTCATCTTCTCAACCTGTGGAGCTCCCATGACATTCATGAAGCTAGACTTGGCAGAGTCTACAAAATATATTACCAAAAACCACTCATCACTAAGAGAAAAACTCCAAACTAAAGGTTACAAAATTATTGATGAATTCAGTTGTGCAGGTTTTAACACAAATAGTATCAATAAACTATTTGGTGGAATAAATAAAGGTCGACCAAATGCTGAAGACCTTAAGCAAGCAGAAGAGTTTGCCTTAAATCTGAAGAAGCGTTTACAAAATGAGTAAGACTTTACCAACTGGATCTTTGATTCTTTCTTCAAACTAAATAACAATAGTTAAAAGTTGAGTAAGGAAATAATTTTAATTGATATAATATGACGTTGGAAGAGAACAAAGCGCTTGTGCGTAGGTTTGTTGAAGCATATAATAATAGAAACTTGGATGCATTTGACGATTTGTTGGCCCCAGATTATTTTGACCAAACAAGTCAAGTCGACAAAAAAGGTCTCATACAATTAATGAACATGGCTTTCAAAGGTTTCCCTGATTTTAAAGAAACTATTGAAGACATCATTGCTGAAGGAGACAAAGTATGGGCTCGTATTACTTTTACAGGAACCCATAAAGGCGAATTTATGGGAATAGCCCCTACTGACAAAAAAGTAACAACTGAAATGGTTGACATCTTCCGCATAGCTAACGGCAAACTCATTGAGTATAGGGATGTCAATAACAATTTGGATTTCTTCAAAAAACTAGGTATAATCGAAATCACAAAAAAAGGAAAAATGCTCTTTCCAGAAGAAGCAAAATAATTCCCTTAAGATAAAAACAAACAGTTTCTTCCTCACTTACCTTTTTTAAATGTTAAGTTTTCTTGGGTAGAGCAAACAAAGATCTCAAAGGAGTTAAATAAGATTAAACACTAACAACAGAATGTCTAAGGGGAGTCATTAGTTTGGTTTCTAATAAAAGTCAAAAAGCAATTAGTTCTCTATTAATCTTAATCATTGTTTCAGCCACAGTTATAGTAGCAGTAGGAGCAGTAGCAATTTATTTCTTATTAAGTCCAGGAGAGTTAATCTCTGAAGAATTGGAATACACTGATTTTACTACTGTGGATGTAAGTTCTGCTTTTGAAGTTGAAATCACACAATCAAATTCATACAGTATTTTAATTACTGCTGATGAGAAAATATTTGACAATATTGAAGTTACCAAAACAGGAAATACCCTATCAATTGGCGTTGAAACAGGCATTGTTATCTCTTTAATGCGCTTAAAAGCTGAAATCACCATGCCCAACTTAACTAATCTAGTTTTGTCTGGTGCATCAAGAGGAACTATTGAGGGCTTTAATTCTTCAGAGTCTTTTGCTGTTCAATTGTCAGGAGCAAGTCGCCTTGACATGCAAGATATTAATGTAGGAGATATTGAAGTTGAACTTTCTGGAGCATCTACCCTAATTGCAGAAGGTGGAGGTAGTGATCTTGTTTCAATTATTTCAGGAGCAAGTAGATTAGATCTAACTGATTTCCCTATTGATAATTGTGATTTGAGCATTTCTGGAGCAAGTCAGGTAACAGTTAATTTGGTTGGAACATTAGATGCCGCTGTAGATGGAGCTTCAACTCTTTATTACATTGGTGAGCCTACAATGGGAGATATTGATATTTCTGGTGGTTCTACAATAAACCAAAAATAGATTGCGCATCTCAGTTCAATCTATCCACACTCTTTTTGCATCCAAGTTTTCTTGGGTAGAGTAAACAAAGAACCCAAAAAGCAACTAAGAAGAAGACTAAAACTTAACCTACTTCTATTTGTTTTCGGAATCTGATTGAAACAAAACACTAACAACCAAAACCAAAGCCAACCCTAATCCAGCAAATAACAATATTAAAGAAACATTCCCCTCACCACGCTCACTGAAAAGAAAACTAAAAATAATCATAAAAACAGATAAAATCACAATTCCAATAGAACCAACAATTGAACGTTCACCCATAATCAATCAACCATGATAAAAAGAAAACTACTACAATAAAGTACCAATTGTTAGTACAGAATACATTCCAAGTTTTCTATGGGTAGAGTGATCATAGATCCCAAAAGCTACAAAACAGAACCTGTTGTCATATCAAGACAAAATACACAAATAGGTTGGAATTTGAGAAGGAATGTTATATAAAAACCAAGATTAGAAAATAAAATGCATAAAACTAAACTGCTTAGTATGTGGAAGACAAGGCTCATGTCAACTATTCCTAAACAAACAAAACCAAATACGCTACGCAAGAACAAGACATTACTCTCACATAGACAAAACCTCTAAAAAACCACAGTTCACCTACCACAAAATAGAAGACTTACAAGCATTGAAAACTTTATTATCCAACAACAACATTCAACTCAACAACAAACCACACAATGGTCAAAGTGGTCAACACAACAATATTGACCAAAAACTCAATGAAATAAACCTTAAATCAGTAAAGAGTGGGACGGGTAGCTCAGCACGGATAGAGCATCACCCTCCTAAGGTTTTTTTAAAAAATAAGCCCGTAAATTGGTTATTTTTTAGAGAGTATTTGAAAAATAAATGTTCAGAGAGAGTTATCAGAGATAGGATTAGATACGCTAAGAGGTATCAACACTGCCTATTCAATCACGATTTTAGTGAGCTTAACAAAGTTCCAGAGTACAAACAAAAAATGATACTAAAAGGATTAAGCGCTCTTAGTAAATATTTAGGGTTATATGAAAATTTCAAGAGTTTAATGAACTCCTATGGTTTAAAGTGGGCTTCTGGAAAACTCGAAGAATTACTCTTAGCAAGAATGAGCAATGTAGCAGATACTGGAAGCGTGTTGGATTGGATTACAAAGGTTGTAGAAAAAAATCCAGAGTTTAAATCGTTTATCAATTTTATGATGATTAGCGGGTTAAGATTTGAGGAATCACTAAATTCTTATAACTTAATAATTGAACTTTCAAAAAAGAATAAACTGGATAGTTATTACGAAAAAGAGAAGACAATTCTTCAACATTATCTCTTTAAAGATTACTTCATTCGTAGAACTAAGAAAGCATTTGTCAGTTTTGTTCCTTCGGAAATAATTGATGAAATCTGCAGGAATAAAAAGCTCACAAAACCTAAGATTTATTGCAAATTAAGAAGACAAGGTTTCAATTCGCGGTTTAGTGATATTAGAGAATATTATGCTACTTTCATGACTAAGTTTCTAAAAATTGCAGAGATTGACTACTTACAAGGCAGGGTAAGCGCTAGTGTTTTCATGCGGAACTATTTTAATCCAGCTTTAATAGTAGATTTGAAGGAACGAATTTTCAAGGGAATATCTGAATTAATAACAAAATAATAGAAGAAACGCGTGTTATTTTGGATACATTAATCGTGACTATTAGTGTTGAAAAAAGAGACTGATTTGTTTTCGTCTGTTTTAATGTTAAATAGTGTAGTTTTTGGTAGCATTTTTTGTGACTACTAGTCGTATTGGAGTATTTTTATGGTAGGAATACATAATTCACTTGGCTCTCACAATAACATTGTAATAACTTATAGATGGCCCCCAGTGCATATACCGTTTCAGCAAGCCTAACACCTCAAAAGGGAATGTGACTTGCAAGTTCAAACGCTTCTGCAATACTCCTAATATTTCAATAATAAATAAAGGATGTAGTTAATCGATTGGCATTTTGTTTGATCCAAAAGAGATACATTACAGGGATTTTGGTAGTTTTAATTTTATTTTTAGTTTTAAATTCCACTAGTGTATCTGGAGAAAACTTTGGAAGAATATACAATTTCAATTATGATGGTTATCCCAGAATAAACAGTCGGGAAATTCACGTTTCTGTACCAGCCTCAGTTTACGAATATTACAGTTCTAAAAGAAACAGTCTATCTCTCTCTTGGGATTCAAGCGAACTAGTTACTCCTAAAGTATTCTCCACCGTTGCACAAAACATTAGAACTCTAGTTGGTAACAAAACTCGCCAAGATGAACACTTTGCCAACGCAGTCTTATCTCTGGTTCACCAAATCGAATACGGAGATAATGGACTAAAATATCCCGTAGAAACTCTAGTAGAAAACATAGGAAAATGTGATACCAATTCGCTTCTAGCAGCTTCAATCATGAAAGCAGGAGGATTAGATGTTGTTTTATTATATTTCAAAGAGGTAAATCACGTTAATGTAGGTGTTTTTTTGCCATATGAACCGTATGGTACATGGTGGTGGCAACAACCAGCCGGGTTTTGGTTTGAAGGCAAAAAATATTGGATAGCAGAGTGCACTTCAGCGATGGACTGGAAGGTGGGTGATGTACCACCATTATTGGCGGGACAAACACCATCAATTATATCTCTTGATAACACTGAGGAGTCTTCACCATTTCAGGTTTCATCAAAACTATTTTCTCCTTTAAACTCTTCATCAATATCTATCAATCTGTCTTCTGGCCACAAAAGTAATAGTTTTCAAGGACACTCTCTCAAGCTTTCCGGTTCAATTACTCCTCCGGTTTCAAATGTGACGGTTGTAACCTATGTTAGCAAAGATGGAATCTCATATGTGGCTCTACAGACTATAACGGATCAGTCTGGCAAATACAATTTTGATTGGGAATCCATTTCAACGGGAGTATATTACGTTAGAACGAGTTGGTGGGGAAATTCGGAGGTAGCAGGTGCAGATAGCGAAATATTGCAGATAATCGTTGGGTTTCCTTCCTCTTTAATTCAATATGGAGACGAAAATTATTATCTTCTATATGAGGGTCCAGATCCTGTTTCATACAAACTATTTAATAAAAAAAGTAATGAGGATTTTCTCAATTTTCAAACCAACGAAACTAGCGTTTTACTACAAGGAGAGTTTATTCTTCTAAGTTGCATTCAAACAACACCAATTCAAAAAGATAGCGAAATGTCAGTAGAACTGTTGAACTTATTGGCACCTAGAACAAATTTCAAAATTTTGAACTCCCCAGCTGATTTGAAGACAGCAGCAAATGAACAATTAGCTTTTGTTCTTCGAGATAACGATAAGGGAAATATTACCTTAAATGTGCAAGAGTTAAGTAATCATGAAATATCTAAATTAGGAAACAAAACCAAGTTGATTGAAGCATTTTCGCAAGTGAAAAATGATATATGGTACAAGATAGAAGTAAAAATTTCTCCAGATCAAGTCAATATCATTCTGAGAAATGAGAATACAACCCTTCTAGATTGGAGTAATAACCCGAATGAAATGGTTAATGATGAAATAGTCTTATTACTCGCAAACAATACAGACAAGTCTGTCGTTTTCAGAACTTTAACATTTGAACCTCTTTATGAAACAGCTCAAAGCATTGAAGATAATAAAAATGGCGGCTTGGAGCCTAAACTGATTGCTATTCCCGTCGTATCTGCAATTATTTTATCAATGTTTATAATCTTGGTAACAAAAAGGATGAGAAAGTAAATATAAAAAAGGTAGAAAATTCTTTTTCTAAAAATTTTTTTTGGATTTTCTAAACAATCTTTCAATAAACTATGAAATTTATTTTTAAAATTTTCATTATCTAAGTGATCCCCATTATAGAATATGAATCCCTTATGATTAAAATCAAATGGTGGTTTAGTTCCTTTTTCTGCTATTACGATTGTACAATTTTCATAACTATCCCTAACTCCTAATTCCCAAAGCACATTTGGATTATAATCAGTTATATCTGCAACAACAACATCAGAATTTACTAAATTTGTAATTATTTGATTAGCAATATTCACCTCATTGCTTCAGATCTGAAAGCTTCAAAATCACCATCTTCTTCAATTATAGGTTTTAGAAATGAAAAGAAGTGTCTTTTCCAATAAGTTTTGGTGTGATTAGCTGTTTTAGAAATTGGCATTATCACAAAGCACCTTTTCTTATCAACCATTTTAATATCACATCTAAAATACTGTTGTTCTCTATTTGATAGCATCAGCTTTTATGATTTATTATCAAGCTGAACATGAAAATAACAATTTTCCAGCAAAGATTATAAAGAGAACATTGCTCAAAATAAAGTATAGTAAAACGTAAGAGATCATAAATCCACGTAATGGATTCAGTAACGCAACAACACTGATTTTTGAAACGCAATAGCACCTTACAATAACGGAGTTGGGGTGAAATGCAGAAGCTTTTAGGTGAATCCTTAGAGGATACGTATTCTCAGATTGTGGATAGTGAAACTTATCAAAGCAACAAAATTAAAGAAAAAGCACTAAACACCGTAGTTGAAATGATATTAGATGAATTAAAAATTGATTACAAAGACCTAACGTCTCATAACAACTTCATAAATTCAATAGACCCCCATGAAGCAGATTACTTAATTCCTCAAATTGCCGTTATTGAGAATAAAAAATGGGATTGTTACAATCACAAAGGATACACCGTTACAAAGCAAAAAGCACAAACTGAAATTATCTTAGCTTACCATGGCACATGGGACATTGATCAATCTTTTTAGCACCTACTTTAGCTGCTTCAATGTTACAAAAATAACACAAGTGAATATTACATTTACTGCAACAGAACTTAGCATTATGCTTTCCACAAGCATCACATGTTCTAAACACGCAAAGATTACACAAATTTAAACAACTCCTCAAAAGCATTGACAATTGAATTTAAGATGTGAGGAGAAACTACCTTTCAAAGCAGTGGAGAAATTACACAATAACAAAAGGTGCAAACCATATATGCAGATAAGATTTAGATTAGACTATGAGACAGGCTTTGGTTCTTTCAGGTTTGATATTACTATTTCTAATTAGTTCATTTTCAGTAGTTGTCAGAGGAGAATTTAATGAGAGAAGTGGAACTGTTTCATGGATTGTTGATGGAGACACCTTTGACATCAACTATGTTAGATATAGAATGGCTGATATTGATGCACCAAAATTTGATGAAAATTATGAAGCATATCAAGCATCAAAATATTATTTACTGGATTTAATTCATGGAAAAATAGTCTATCTGGATATTGATAACAAGTACACTTATGATAATTATGGCAATGGAGAGAGGTTTGTATGCATAACCTACTTAGACTATAACTCTACTCACTACCTAAATGTCAACAAAGCAATGACTATTGCTAACTACGCAATAACAAAGAATTATGATAATGAATTTAATCCTAATTCATGGACCCTTTTTGTTTTAAAACCCTCAACTACAACACCAGTGCCTTCACCTACTCCTTCACCGGTTTCAACTCAAGACCCCACTCCAACATTTAGTCCCTCTCCGGGGCCTATACCAAATCCAATGATAACTCCTACTCCTTCAGTAGAACCTACTCCAACAGGTCCTTCCATAAGATTTTACAATCCATATCTGATTATCTTTGGTTCAGCACTATTACTTGTTGGAGTTGGAATCTTGGTATACTTCAAGAAGTACAGGAAATAAATCTCATACCATATGTTAGTAAAGTGTTCTAGACAAAAGAAGAGCTAAGACACAAAAAAAAGTAGTAGAAAAAAGAAAGCAGTTTGCACTTCTAGTACCAATGTCTTTTTGTTAAGAAAAAAGCTAAAACAATACAAAAAGCTCCCAAAACCATACTCGCTAAATTAATTACATCCCCAGGAGTAATCCCACTCAAAACATATATAAAATTTGAGCCAAACATAAAAAAACCAAAAAGAAACAAAACCCAAATAAACCTAATTTTATTCTTAGACCTTTGCTCCACAGAAATCCTCTCTCTCACTATCTCTTCTTAAACTGTCTAAGCTTCTTCATTTTCTTATCCAGCATCTTAAACTTCTTCTTCTGCTCAACTACTCTATCTTGTTTAACCTTCAAAAAAGAGTAACCAAGAGCTAAATCCTCATCAGAAGGACCAG
>JAUWJK010000102.1 GCA_030607735.1 Candidatus Bathyarchaeota archaeon | reverse complement strand
AACTACCTAAATAAACTATGTTAACTAGATTCATAAAAGAGAATGAAATACATGCCTACAAAACCTCCAATGAAACCTGATTACGCAGAAGTAATCTACAATAAATTCCAATGGGCTTTCTTATCAGATTATAGAGCAAAAGCAAAAAAAATTCTTTGTACTTTGCTTAAATCTAATTTAAACGCATTTATTTTTGGTAGTGTCGCAAGAGGGGATGTAACAAAAAATAGTGATGTTGACATAATAATACCCGAAGTATGTTCATCTTTTCAAATAGAGTCATCACTTGAAATGTTAGATATCTCTACTTCGAACAAATACATAGTTCAAGCTACACCAAATCATGCCCTAAAAGCTTATATTGAAATCGACTCAATAACCACAATTTCCTTTCCACTTGTACGTCTTCGTAAAGTTGAAAGAGAATTCTATAAATTCGCAGGAGAAATAAACCTAAACAAAATTCAATCAAGCGAAAGAGTTCATGGAGTAGATAAGCGATTAATGCTAATAGAACCAACAAAAAACGGTCACATAGAACTCAAAATAGTGGGACTAGAAGATTATGTTGCAAAAGTAATTGGAATTTCAACTCAAACAGTCCTAAATAGAGTTAATACTCTAAAAAAAAGAGAAACCAAAGGCAGAACTGGTGTTTTTATAAAAAAAATTGTGCCATCTAATCTTACTTTTGAATTAGTTTTAAAAAAGTTAGCGGATGAAAATCCTGCAGTTCGAAGGAGAATGAAATAAAAAAAATCAGAAAATTACTAGGAACAATTAATAATATTAAATTTCACAGTCTACAATTTTATATTTATGTGAAACCATAGAAGACTTCAAAAATGAATATCACCTTCATCCTTTATTTTATGTTTTTGGTCAAACCAGCTAAAAGTTTGTAAACAAGTTTTTTAGTCTTCACTCTTATTTCTTTTAATTCTCCTTCTGTAGGGTTTTCCCTGATATCACCCATCCTACCTATTGTACTGTGTTCTTTTGAGTCATGAAACTCACTTAGAATGTACCATTCGTCTAACACTGTAAAACCTAAGTGCGCAAAAAACTGACCCAGATATTTTCCTACAGGAGTTGCATCTTCAAGTCTAGTATGTGGTCCTGAAAAAGTACAAAATAGTAATACATTTTTATTAGGAACTACAGGAGATCCAATTTTAATTTTATTTTGTTTTCTATAATTATCAAATCTTTTTAGCAAAAAATCTGCAACCTGTTTAGGAGCCTGCCACTGAATAGATGGGCACCCTATGTAGACAAGATCATAATCAAAATAATCTAAATCTTTAGCCTCAGTTGTTTTTATTAAAGAAACATCTGCACAGGCATCCTCTAAACCATTTTTTATTGCATATGCTACTTTTTTATTGTGTTTCCTGTACTAGACCAATATAGTATTACAGCATTTATCATTGAAATTCTTAACCTCTTTTTTTCATTTAAGATTACAATTAAATTAATTTAAAAAAATACTCTAATATTCCAAACGAAATTTGCTGTTTAACAAATTATTAAATCTAAAAAACCGAAAATGAGTAGGCTATTGCAAAAGAAATCTACTCTTCCGGATAATAAATTAACTCTTTTTCTTCAAGAATTCCTTTTAGCTTATCAACTGCTTCATAAACCTGTTCTTCTTTCTTTGCACCTACACAAACCAGTTTTCCAGCGGAGAAAATTAGAAAAACAACTTTAGGTTGATCCATTCTAAAAACAGCACCTGGAAACTGCTCTGGCTCATACATTATGCGATCCAGCTTATACACTAAAGGCTCCAAATCAATTTCTCCACCCAAAACTGCAGAGGCTACAATATTTTGAATGATAACAACTGGCTTTTCTTTTATCTGAATTCCTCCTCCTTTAAGTTCTTTTACAACTTTATTAACGGCTTGTCTGGATTCTTTTTCAGATTTTGCACCAGTACAAACCATTTTTCCTGTTCCGAAAATTAATGTAGCTGTTTTAGGTTTTTTAAGACGAAAAACTAAACCAGGAAAAACACTTGGATTATATTCAGTTTGAGGAAACTTTTCAACAATTTCCTGTAAATCAATTTTTTGGTTCAATGATACTGAAGCAACTATATTTTGAATTTTTATTTCTGGTTTCTTTGCGCTCATTGGAATTCCCAAACTATAATAAATCTAAATAAAGAGGAGTATATAACGTAATCCGTTTATAAACTCCTTAATCCTATTGGGTTATCAAAAAATAAAAAAATAAAGCGCCATTTGAATTGCAATTTATAAAAAATAGGTGATTACTATCCTTTTTAGACAATTATTTTATCACAAATTTTGTATTTTTCTTTTTTGAAATTTGCTTATACAATCCCGTCGTACTCTTTGTTTCAATTGTCTTTTTTCAATATCTTTTTTTTTATTTCTCTATCTACCTTAACAATTTTAATTAAAATTAATACACTTCATTTTGAATTCTTAATCCCAAACTTTGTTATTTTAATGTAATCTTCATTAATTTTTAACAATTTACCAGAAAAATTGATAAATAACTATTACTATTTCACATATCCTTAGAGGAATTTGAATGGCAAGTAAAATCCTAGTAAAAGACCTAATGTCAACAGATGTCGAAAAATTCGAAAATTACACGACCGTAGATGTAATAGCAGAAGCTATGTCATATAAAAACAAAAACTATGTGATGGTCGAACAAAGTGGAATACCCACTGGAATCATCACGACCCGAGACATTATTGTGCGAATGCTTACACAAGGGTTAGATCCTACCATAAAAATCGCTAGAGAAATTTATACTAATCCTTTAGTTGTAATTGAACAAACAGAAACTGTCGAAGAAGCTGCAAAACTTATGCAAGACTGGCAAATCAAACATTTACCTGTGACAAATAAAGGCAAACTTGTAGGTATGATCACATATCTAGATATAGCTTTTAATGTTCCAGCATTATTACCCGCAATGAAAAAACTATACACTAACTAAAGTTTCGTAAACCTCAACTAGAATAGTCTATTTAGCAAAAACCCGTAAACCTCCCTAACATTAGGTGAAGGTGGGTTTTTCTTTACCCTTTTTTTTACTTAAACAAGCTTTAATAAAACCTGAATATACAGGCGATGGTTTTTCTGGACGACTTTTGAACTCACCATGATATTGAGAAGCAAAAAAGAAGTATTGATTTGGTAGCTCTAAAATTTCCATTCTTCTTCCATCTGTGCTGTTACCTGAAAAAATCAATCCTTTACTTTTCAGAATATCTAAATAGTCCAAATTAACTTCGAACCTATGTCGATGTCTCTCATAAATCTCGTTAGTTTTATACAAGGAATGTGCTATAGTTCCGGGTTTTATAACTATTTTATGTGAACCTAGCCTCATTGTGGCTCCCTTAGATTTAATACTTCTTTGTTCGGGCATAATATCAATTACCTGATGAGGAGAATCAGAAACAATTTCACTGCTGTTAGCCATTTTAAGACCACATACATTTCGAGCATACTCAATAACTGCTAACTGAAAACCAAAACAAATCCCTAAGAAAGGTATATCTTTTACTCTTGCAAAATTAATAGCCGCAATTTTTCCTTCACTACCACGCGAACCAAACCCATAAGGTATAAAAATACCATCAAAATTTTGAAGCTCTTTAACACATTGTGGATCTCTTTCAAACTTCTCAGATTCAAGATATGAAATACATACTTGAGTATCAATTTTTGCTCCTCCATGAGTTAACGCTTCTTTCATACTAACATAACTATCAGACAATCCAGAATATTTTCCAACTAAAGCTATGTTCACTTCATGTTTAGGCTTAGTAACTGATTTTACAAAATTAAGCCAATTTTGATAATTCTTTTCAACACAGCTAAAACCTAATCTTTTACAAATAAAATCACCCATACCTTGTTTATTTAGAATAAGTGGAACCTCATACACTGATTTAGCATTATAAGAACAAAAAACAGCTTTTTCTGGAATTGTTCCAAATAACGCAATTTTTCCTAAAGCAGCAGCATCAATCATGTATGGACTTCTAGCTACAATAGTATCAGGTTGAATCCCAATCCGCCGCAATTCATTAACACTATGTTGTAATGGTTTTGTTTTTAATTCTCCAGTTACATCCAAAACAGGAACCAGAGCAACATGGACATAAAGCGTATTTTCAAATCCTTCATCAATTCTCATTTGTCGTATGGCTTCGAGAAACGGTAATCCTTCAATGTCTCCAACTGTTCCCCCAACTTCGGTTAAAACTATCTCAGAATTATTTAATTTAGATACTGCCTTTATGCGTTTTTTTATTTCATTGGTTATATGTGGAATTATTTGAACGCATCTGCCTAAAAAATCTCCTCGTCTTTCTTTTTCTATTACACTTCTGTAAACAAGACCCGTTGTTAAATTATTTTCTTGTTTTAATCCTAAATCTAAAAATCTTTCATACCAGCCTAAATCTAAATCAGTTTCTCCTCCATCCTCAGTAACAAACACTTCTCCATGCATATAGGGATTCATTGTTCCTGCGTCAACATTAACGTAAGGATCAATTTTTATGACAGTAGAGTTAAGTCCTCTTATCTGAAGCATTTTTCCTATAGATGAAGTTAAAATACCCTTACCAACCGAACTTAAGACACCGCCAGTTACAAAAATGTATTTTACCATAAATACTTCCTCGTATTAACCAACAATTTCGATGGAATTTAATATAACTCTTTGCGTCCTTTATAGAAAAACCTTTTTGAACATCCTTTTTGGAAAAACTTTGAAATCTATTTATTTAATAACCAAAAATTTAATTTAATTGAAATTCTTATTATTTGTTGATTATAAATGCCAAGTGCTTATGTATTAATTAATGTGGAATCGGGTGGAGAAGACAAAGTTTTAACCTCATTGAAAAAAATTAGTAATGTGGAAGAATCATATTTTTCTTATGGAGTCTATGATATTATCGCCAAAGTGAAAGCTGAATCTATGGAAAAACTCAAAGAAATGGTTACTACTAAAATTAGATCATTAAATCAAGTGCGATCAACTTTAACATTGATTTTGATGATAGAATAATTCTCAAAATCTTTTTAATCTGTTTGCAAATCTTTACTTTTCTACATCATATAATTATACAACGATATTTCAATTTGATCTATGTTTTAATTGTATAAAATTAAAAAAAATAAAATAAACTACTTAATATAATCTGACTACGTGAATATCTTAATGCAAAAATCATATACTCGACTACTTGGAATTGTTGGAAAACCAAATACTGGTAAATCAACATTCTTTAGTGCTGCAACACTTGCTATGGTTGAAATTGCAAACTACCCTTTTACAACAATAAAACCAAATCATGGAATTGGCTATCTTAAGACTCCTTGTGTGCATTCTGAATTTGAAGTTATTGACAATCCGAAAAATTCTATTTGTAAAAATAATTCACGTTTAATTCCAATTGACCTTATAGATATTGCAGGAATAGTTCCAGGGGCTTGGGAAGGAAAAGGACTGGGAAATAAATTTCTGGATGAAATTAGGCGAGCAGATGCGCTAATTCATGTGGTAGATGTTTCTGGATGTACTGATTCAGAAGGCCGATTGTGTAAACCTGGTGAGCATGATCCTATTGATGATATAAAATTTTTAGAACAAGAAATCAATTTCTGGATATTGTCGATTT
>JAUWJK010000030.1 GCA_030607735.1 Candidatus Bathyarchaeota archaeon | reverse complement strand
TTCCTGAGGTTGTTAAGCCTAAGGTTGTTAAGTTAGCTGCTAAGGTTCCTGTGGAGAAAGTTGTGGCTGCTGTAGTGGTTCCTGAGGTTGTTAAATCAACTAAAAAAGAATTAGTTGATAAACAAAAAAAACCATCTGAGGTCACTGAAAAAAAAATAAGCGATAATAAAGAGGCTAAATAGTAATGCCCATACTGAGATTGAAGAATATTGGTAAAATGTCCTCAGAAGAACGACATAAAAATTTATTCGATTTACGAATTGAATTAGCAAGATTAAAAACTATGGTTCGAGCAGGTGGAGCAGTTGAAAAACCGGGAAGAATCAGAGAACTGCGTAAAACTATTGCTCAAATATTAACGATAGAAAATGAATACAAACTTGGTATTAGGGTTGCAAAAGTAAAAAAAATAAATAAACCAAAACAGCCAAAAAAACAAAAGGAGCCCCAAACTAAATGAAGATAACCCCTAATATCCTTAAACGAGAATTTATTGGAATCGAAAGCACAATATCCCAAAGTAGCCATTTTGATTATATTGGACTTCATGGAAAAATAATTGATGAAACCAAAAATACTTTTACTATTTTACATAAATCTAAACCTAAAAATATAATTAAAAACTCAGCAGTTTTTAGGTTCAAATTTTATGACGGCCAAACTGTTGAAATTAATGGTAATCTCCTAGTTGGGAGACCTGAAGATCGTCTTAAGAAAAAAATAAAGAGGTTATGGTAATGTCTTTAACATTTAAGAAACCCAAGAAATCATGTAACGATAAAAATTGTCCTTTCCACGGCGCTCTTTCAGTAAGAGGGCGTGTTTTTGAAGGTGTTGTAGCCACTTCAAAAATGGATAAAACTGCTATTATTGAGCGTGAATACCTTCAGTTTTCCCCAAAATTTGTTAGGTATGAAAAAAGACGAAGCCATATTCCTTCCCATAATCCACCTTGTATAAATGCTACAGAAGGGCAACATGTAAAAATTGTAGAATGTCGTCCACTTAGCAAAACTGTATCTTTTGTTATTGTGGAGAAGCTGGAGATAAAATAGATGGCTGCTAAAGCAAAACAAAGAGCCCTTATTGCAAAAGGTATGCTTTCACATGGAGAAAAAATCTCAAAAGGACTTATTCCTGGATCAGTTCTAAAATGTGCTGACAACACAGGAGCACGTGTATTACGTTTAATTCAGGTTATAGGGTATAAAGGACGATTAAGACGTTATCCTTCAGCTGCTGTGGGTGATAGAATAACAATCTCTGTAAGACAAGGTACCCCTGAAATGAGAAAAAAGATGTTTCAAGCTGTAATTGTAAGACAAAGGAAACCATATCGGAGAATTGATGGTGTCTGGATTCAATTTGAAGATAACGCTGCTGCAATAATAACTCCTGATGGAGAAATGAAAGGCTCAGAAATTCGTGGACCTGTTGCTAAAGAAGCTGCTGAAAGATGGCCAAGAGTAGCTAGTGCCGCTCGTACAATTGTATAGGTGAAATAGTATGCAAAAAAAAATACCTGTAACAAAACCTGGAAAACAACGTAAAATGCTTTACAATGCACCTCTACACATTCGCCAAAAGATTATGGCAGCTCATCTTTCCCAAGAACTTATTGCTTCAAAAGGCATAAAATCTCTTCCATTACGTAAAGGTGATACCATACAAGTAATTCGTGGTGACAATAAAGGATTTGAGGGCAAAATAAGTCGAGTCGATTTGAAACGATATCGTATCTTTATTGAAGGATTGACCCGTGAGAAAGTAGATGGGACCAACATTTTCGTGTCAGTTCATCCCTCTAAGGTGATTTTAAAAAAACTAAATCTTGATGATAAATGGCGCAAAGCCATTATCAAAAGAAAGAAACCTCTTAAACCGTTAAAAAAAGAAAAAACAGTTGAATCTAAATCTCAAAAATCGACAATGAAATCTTCAAAACAACCAAGTATTGAACAAAAAGTGAAGACTTCAACTAAAAACCTGCAAAAGAAAACTGTTGATGATAAGAAAATAAAGAAACCACAGAAAGATAAAATAGCAACAAAAAAAGTAGAGGGCTCTAAAACTATAAAAAAAACGCGTTCTAAACGCAAAACTGAATCAAAAATAAAAGAAGGTAAGTAAATTTGGGTAAGAAAGGAAAAACTGGAAGATTAAAGCGAAATCCAGCTCCGAGATTTTGGCCTATTCCAAGGAAACAATTTACTTGGGTGATAAAACCCTCCTCTGGGGCTCACTCTCTCAAAAACTGTTTACCTATATCGCTCATAATTCGCGATATTCTCGAGCTAGCTAAAACCAGAAAAGAAGCGAAAAAAATAGTTACACAAGGAAAAGTCTATGTTGATGGAAAAATTAGGCGTAAAGACGATTTTCCAGTAGGTTTAATGGATGTAATCTCTTTTGTCGGTTTGAATAAATATTATCGACTAGTTCCTTCACACAAAGGTCTAATTGTAAATTCTATTGATAAAGAAGAAGCAAAATTCAAATTATTTAGAGTTGAAAATAAAACTATTCTAAAAAACAATAATATTCAATATGCTTTTCACGATGGTTCAACAATTCTCTTTAAAACTGAAGATTCCACAAAACTTCCACAAGTTAGTTATGAAACTTTTGATGTTCTAAAACTTAGTATCCCTGAAAAAGAAATTATTGAACAATTGAAAACTGAGGAAG
Organism: Candidatus Bathyarchaeota archaeon; assembly: GCA_030607735.1. Taxonomy (GTDB): domain Archaea; phylum Thermoproteota; class Bathyarchaeia; order Bathyarchaeales; family Bathycorpusculaceae; genus AD8-1. The sequence goes on along the minus strand of JAUWJK010000030.1, from coordinate 14,804 downwards.
ACAATATTGCTGTTATAACTGGTGGGAAAAATATTGGTAAACATGGAAAAATTGTTGAAATTGAAAAAATAGTTGCCAAAAAACGCAGAAATGCGTTAGTAATGATAGAGGATGAGACAGGAAAACGCTATCAAACAATCATGGATTTCATATTTGTAATAGGAAAAACAAAATCTCTAATATCTCTAAAGGAGCTAGAATCCAATGTCTGATAATACCCCAATTATTTCCATTAAAGATCAAAAAATCCAGCCTATGCTTAAACCTAGAATAGATAAAGTTGTAGTGAACCTAAATGTTGGAAAATCTGGTGATCCCCTAGAAAAAGCTTCTAATGTTTTGTTGGAACTAACTGGCCAGAAACCTGTGAAGAAAAAAGCAAAAAAAACTATACGCGATTTTGGAATAAGACAAGGTGAACCAATAGCATGTGTTGTTACTTTGCGAAAACAACGTGCAATAGATTTCCTAAAAAAAGTTCTACCAGTTATTGAAAATAAGTTATCTCGCTCATCTTTTGATAAACAGGGCAATTTTGCTTTTGGATTAAAAGAACATATTGAAATAGCAGGCGTTAAATACAACCCCAATGTTGGTATTTTCGGTATGGATATTTGTGTGTCAGTAAATCGACCGGGTAACAGAGTGAAAATCAGAAGAAATCGTAAGACACATATTGGTAATAGTCATTTGCTCACTCCTGATGACTCAATTGCTTTTATAAAACAGATTCTAGAGGTTGAAATTGTATAAGCTGGAAGGATGATATATGGCCAAACAACAAATCAAGAAAGAAAGAACATACGGAAAAGGTTCAAGACCTTGTGTTAGATGTGGATCATATGGTCCTATTATTCGTCGTTACAATTTATTTCTATGTAGACATTGCTTTAGGGAAGCAGCACCAAAACTTGGATTCAAAAAATATGAGTAGGCGAGGATGAAATGGATACACTTACAAATGGTTTAATCACAATTATAAATAACGAAACTCGTAACAAACGTGAATGCATTATTAGTCCTGCCTCCAAACTCTTGGGTCAAGTGCTGAGAATAATGCAATTAAATGGATATCTGGGTGAATTTGAATTCATTGATGATGGTCGATCTGGAAAATTTAAAGTACAACTTTTAGGTCGAATAAACAAATGTAGTGCTATAAAACCACGATTTGCAGTAAAAACCGGCGCATTTGAAAAATGGGAAAAACAATTCTTACCTTCAAGAGATTTTGGACTAATGATAGTTACAACTTCACAAGGCGTAATATCTCATAGAACTGCTGAAGAAAAAAATATTGGAGGAAGGTTATTAGCCTTCGTCTATTAGAGGAGTACTTTTAATGCGACAACCAGAAATTTCAAAAACTATTCAAGTTCCAGATGGTGTTGATATCAATATTACTGAGAGAAAAGTAACTGTTAAAGGTACAAAAGGTACTTTGATTCGTGATTTTTCCCATGCGGCGATTTCACTTGAATGTGATGACCGTTTAGTCCGTATATGGGCTGAATGGCCTCGAAGGAAAGAAACTGCATTAATAGGAACTATTCGTTCACATATCTTAAATATGATTACTGGTGTTGAGAAAGGTTTTTCATATAAACTGAAAATTGTTTTCTCTCACTTTCCTATGGCAGTAAAAGTTCAAGATAAGTTTGTTATAATTGAAAACTTTACAGGCGAAAGGAACATTAGAAAAGCCAAGAAACTTGGCGACGTAAAAGTTACCGTTCAAGGTGAAGATATAACTATTGAAGGTCTTAATTTGGAAGATGTAAGCCAAACTGCTGCAAATATAGAGCAAGCAACCAAAGTCAAAAATAAAGATCCACGAGTTTTCTTGGACGGAGTTTATGTTTTTGAACGAAATGAGGGAATGGCATAATGGCTGAAAGAAAAACATCATTACCTCAAAAACCGCTCAGAATAAGAAAACGGGCAAAAAAGCATAAACCAGATTTTGTTAGACCTGAAAGTTGGAGATATGTTAGAATAGGAAAAAGTTGGCGTAAACCTACAGGCTTAGATCATAAAGTGCGAAGAAAAATTAAGGGATGGCCCGCAGGTGTGAGTGTCGGTTATAAAGGGCCAAAAATTGCGAGAGGTCTTCATCCTTCAGGGTATCGTGAAGTATTAGTGCATAATATTGAAGAACTAATCCATGTTGATATAAAAACTCAAGCTGCTCGTATTGGTCATACAGTTGGTAAAAGAAAAAAAATTGAAATGATCAAAGAAGCAAAAGCTCGTAATATCTACGTTTTAAATGCCAAAATTGCAGTTAATCCCGATAAAGAGGGAGAGGCCTCTATTGATGATGTGGACCAAATAACCGAAGAAACTGCAGATGGTCCAGAGGAAAATGTGGAACAAATAGAAAACAAAACTATTGGAGATGAAAAACATCAATGACCAATCTTAGTAATCAAAGAAGGCTAGCAGCACAAATAATGAAAATTGGTAAAAATAGAGTATGGATTGATCCTGCAAGAATAGATGATGTTGATACTGCAATTACTCGAGAAGAAGTGAGAAAATTGATTCACGAAAAAATCATTGTTTCAAGACCAGAAGTAGGTGTCAGTCGGTCTAGAGCAAAAGTTATTATTGAAAAGAAACGAAATGGACGTCGCAATGGTCCGGGAAGTAGAACCGGAGGTTCAAGAGCTAAAATCACTAAAAAAGACGCTTGGATAATACGAATTCGTTCTCTTCGAAAGAGACTTAGAGAATTAAAAGCAAGTAGAATTATCACCGAATCTACTTATGGAAAAATATACAGGGTTGCTGGTAGTGGAAAATTTGAATCAATGGCTGATTTAGAACGTTACCTAAAAACTAATGATTTATGGAGGAATCGATAATGGCTCGTAAATCTACATATCGTGTTCCACTGAGAAGACGAAGAGAAGGAAAAACTGATTATCATGCTCGTAAAGCTATGGTGGTTTCAGAAAGACCCAGACTTGTTCCACGTTTTTCAGCGAAAAATGTTTCAGTACAAATTATTATTTCCAAACTGAGTGGTGATATTGTCCTTGTATCAGCTCATAGTCGAGAATTAAAGAAAAAATATGGGTGGAAAGCTCCAACTGGAAATATTCCAGCAGCTTACTTGACTGGTTTAATTTGCGGATTCAAAGCAAGAAACAACGCAGTGGATAACGCAATATTAGATATTGGTTTAATTAATCCCACGAAAGGATCTAAAATATTCGCAGTTTTGAGTGGGGTAGTGGATGCGGGAGTAATTGTGCCACACAATGAGAATAAAATAATTAAGGAAAGAATAGAAGGGAAACATATAGTAAAATATGGGCAGGTTTTAGAAGCCGATTCTGAGGTTTATTCTGCTAAATTCTCAAAATATTTGGAACAAAAAATTTCTCCAAAAGATCTTTTTGAACATTTCGCGAAAGTAAAATCTACAATTATTAATTCATATACAAAAGGTGACAAACAGGCATGAGTTATAAAAAAAGAGGAAGAGACGCTGCCGTAGAATGGGTTCCTAAAACTAGATTAGGAAAGCTAGTACACGATGGTACGCTTACGTCAATTGACGAGGTTTTTCTAAGTGGTTTGAAAATTTCTGAACCAGAACTTGTTAACGCATTACTTCCAGATCTTCAAGAAGAAGTGATCGATGTAAACTTGGTTCAAAAACAAACAGACGCAGGTGAAAAATCTAGATTCAGAGCTATTGTTGCTGTCGGAAACCGAGATGGTTATATAGGATTAGGATCTGGGAAAGCAAGTCAGGTTCGCACTGCAATAGAGAAGGGTGCTGCTTCCGCAAGGCTTCACATACTTCCTGTTAAACGTGGATGTGGAAGTTGGGAATGTGGATGTGGAAGAACTCACTCGATCCCATTTCAGATTGAAGGAAAATGTGGTGGTGTTACAATAGTTTTTATTCCCGGACCTAGAGGTTTAGGTCTAGCTACTAGCCAAGTGGCAAAAACTATTCTGGGTCTAGCTGGTGTTAAAGATCTTTGGGTGCAAAGTTATGGTTCAACTAGAACAGTTCCCTCTTACGCTGGCGCAGTTTACGATGCTCTAAGAAAAACTTACAGTTTAATTACTCCAGCAGACTGGGTGAAATAATTGATGGAAAAAGTTGAGAAGTCTAAGTGTTTAATCGTTGTAAAAATAAGGGGAACAATAAGAGCCAAACGGGAAGCGAGAGAAACTCTTGATATGCTTAATATGAAAAAGACTCACAATGCCGTTGTTATTGATAATCGTCCCTCATTTATTGGAATGTTATATCGAGTCCAAAATTATGTCACTTGGGGTGAAATTACAGAAGAAACTATAGCAAAGATGATACAGAAACGCGGAAGACTTGCCGGTAACAAACGTTTTACAGATGAATATGCTAAAGAACTTGGCTATGAATCGATCACTGGTTTAGCAAACGCTATTTTTAACTGCAAAGTCGAATACTGGAAAATACCAAATATCCAAACAAACTTTAAACTTCATCCTCCAAAAAAAGGTTTTAAAGGCAAAACTAAAAAAAGTTTTGCTGCTGGCGGAGAAGCTGGAAATCGTAGAGAAAAAATTAACGATCTTATTCTAAGAATGATCTAAAAAGATCTCTTTTTTTTCTTAAATCTATTTGCGATACCTTTTAAAGTTACTATGGAATTTGCCATTGTATTCAGGGGGGAAAAAAGTGAGCACTAAATGGCGAAGAAGCAAAAAACATCTAAAATGGCTATCAGTAAAAACATCGGATGAAAATAGCAACAGAAATCATTCAAGAATTACTCATTTTGAACCATTACGTGCAACAAGAACTGGTTATCCTCCAAACCTTAGATCATCACAGTACTATACTAAACGAAAATGGGAATCTCCTACTCCTCTTATCGATGTTTTTCAAGAAGAGAATTGGATAACAATAATAATAGAAATAGCAGGATTTAATAAGGAAACTTTTAAAATAGATGTAAAAGATCAGAAATTAACAGTGTCTGCAAAGGGAAATGATCGGAGATACTACAAAAGTTTAAATCTGCCGAAGGTAGTGATTCCCAACGTTATGTCAACAAAGTACAATAATGGTGTACTTCAAATTAAACTTAGGAAAGCAAAAAAAGTTAAATCTTGATAACTGAGCGGATAAAATATGCCTCATAAACTAAGAAAAATGAGAAAACAGAGAGGTTCTAGAACCTGTGGGTGGGGTAAGATAGGTCAACATAGAGGAGCTGGTTGCAGAGGCCATAGAAAAGTTGGACGCCATAAACACTTATGGAGCTATGTTACTGCGAAAGAACCGGACTATTTTGGTAAACATGGATTCACTTCATGCCAAAGCCTAAATTCGAAAGAAAATGTAATCAACATTTCGATGCTTGATGAAATTTCTGAAAAAATTTTAGTTGAAAAAGACAAAGTTTACGTGGACCTGACAAATCTAGGCTTCACAAAATTGTTAGGTTCAGGAAAACTTACTAAACAATTAACCGTTAATGTGCCTTCTTGTTCAAGAACTGCGGCTGAAAAGATTAAGAAAGCTGGCGGGCAAGTATTACTTAAATCTCAGAGACAAGGAGAGTAACAGTTAGGCAATGGCTGGACGATTCCTAAATCTTTTCAAGCCTCTCGCAAGAATATTACCAGAAATTAAAGTTCCTGGACGTAAAGTTGGATTTAACGAGAAACTTTTTTGGACAGCCATAGTTTTAATAATTTATTTAGTAATGGCTGAGGTTTCACTTTTTGGTATACCTTCAGACCAGACAGATAATTTTGGTGCTTTAAGGGTAATTTTTGCCTCGAACCGAGGTACTTTAATGGAATTAGGGATTGGCCCAATTGTAACATCAGGATTAATACTCCAATTGTTGGTAGGGTCTTCTATTATTCAAGCTAATATGTCTGACCATGGAGATAGAGGATTGTTTACTGTTGCAAGTAAATTCTTCTCTATTCTTCTTACCGGAGTTCAAGCTGCAGCTTACATAATAAGTGGTATGTATGGTGTTATTCCAACAACTACTACTATAATTATATTTACACAGCTTTTAGGCGCTGGAATAATTGTAATGTTGATGGATGAATTAGTCCAAAAAGGATGGGGTTTAGGAAGTGGAATTAGTTTATTCATTATGGCAGGAGTTGCGCAAAATATTCTTTGGCAAACTTTCAATCCTGGTACCGGGTTGTTTGTTGGATCCCTCTCCTTATTCTTCAACGGCCAGCAAACAATAAATGACTGGATACTTGGTGCTGGCGCTTATCCTTCACTAATCGGATTCATCGCGACTATCGGTGCTTTTGTTGTGATAATATATTTGGAGGGTATCAGAATTGAGTTGCCTATGACCTATGCTGGATACAAAGGTTTTCGTAGCAGATATCCAATCAAACTCTTATACGTCTCTAATCTTCCAGTAATATTTGCATCTGCATTATTTGCAAATGTCTACTTCTTTACTCAACTTCTTTGGAGTACTCAAGGACAACCGGCTCCGGGAACTAACATTCTATTTCAGATAACAGGAGACTACAATGCTACTGAGGCTGGCATTCAAGCAGTTGGTGGTCTGGCTTATTTTGTTACGCCGCCTAATACTCTTCAAGGCGTTGTAGCAGAACCTTTGAGAGCTGCAATTTATTTAGTGATTCTTGTTGCTTTTTGTGCTGTTTTCTCTCTTATTTGGCTTGAAGTTGGAGGTTTAGGGGCATCAAAAGTAGCACAACAACTTATGGATTCAGGAATGCAGATTCCAGGATATCGGCGATCAAGCAAACCTATTGAAGCAATTCTAAAACGTTACATTCCAATAGTTACTGTATTAGGTGGAATAATCGTAGGATTGGTGGCTGGGGTAGCTGATTTCCTAGGCGTATTTGGCTCTGGTACTGGTATTTTACTTTCAGTTGGGATTATATACCAATATTATGAGTTGTTAATGCGAGAAAGAGCAGCTGAAATGTTTCCAGCTTTTAGACGTATTCTAGGAGAGTAGTCTAAACAGTAAAAATGGTTATTAACAAGAAAACGAAATAGGCTACAAGAAAGTGAAGTGCGAGAAGAAATAAAATGATGGATATTACAATTATTCCGATAGCAACTTTGGTGATAATGTTAATCGCGATTACAATCTCATTTCTTAATATGAGTATTAACCGTTTATTAATAACTCGTATGTGTGGCTGGAATGAATACAGGGTTATGCAAAAAGAAACTTCTGAATATCGTTCTCTAATGATGAAGGCAACGCGTGCGAAAGATCAAAAGCTAATAACGAAACTGAAAAAGAAAGAATCACAAATAAATAAAATGCAAACGAAAATGATGAAACCTTCGATGCTTCTAATGCCAATTTCCTTTAGTTACATTATAATTTGGTACCTCTTTTTAATACCCACCTTTGGGGCAAGTGCAAGTGGAGTAGCATATATGCCCGGACTTTTTGCAGCTTCTGTTGGTGGCTTACCGGTAGTTTATTGGTATATGATTTGCTCATTCTTTTTCGGAACACTTGCATCTCGCATACTTGGTGTTACTCCAATAACCTAAAAATGAAGTTGTGGCTACTATTATGAGCAATAAAGCGCAAAAAGAGATAGTTCCAGACAAAAAAATTGTTGTTTGCATATCTGGAATGGCGGGAACTGGAAAAAGTACAGTATCAAAAAAAATTGCAGAAAAATATAATCTAACATATTATTCTGGAGGCGATGCTCTAAAAGCTCTAGCAGCAGATGAAGGTTATGATTCAAACTCGTCAGGGTGGTGGGAAAGTTCAGAAGGTCTTGGCTTTCTAGAAACAAGAGAAAAAAATTTGAAATATGATAAATTGGTTGATACTAAACTTCTAAAATTTGCACAACAAGGCAATGTTCTTTTAGATAGTTGGACAGTACCTTGGTTAATTAATTATGGTTTTAAAATATGGTTATTAGCTTCTATTGATAAGAGAGCTGAGCGGATTGCGCAAAGAGATAAAATGGTCAAATCAAAAGCTCTTAAGGTTTTAAAAGAAAAAGAAGCTAGAACAAAAAATATTTACAAAACACTATACGGCTTTAAATTAGGTGAAGATTTTACACCATTCAATTTAGTATTAGATACCGAAAAATTAAATGCAAAAGAGGTTTTTGATGTTTTGTGTAAGGTAATGGACACTATCATCCTTGTAGACGTATATCCGTCTAATTGATTTTTTATTCTGTTTTTTTAAAAAAAATTGTAAATTATTTGGTCAATTCAATTTTCTTAAGAAAAAATGTTATTGATTTTTTGAGAGAAACAGTTTTGCGTTTTTCCAATGATCTTTAGCAATTAACAAGTTTCCATAGGGGCTTCCATGAAGAGAATAAGCAATATAACATAAATAATTACATTGTGAGCATGTATTGTACGTTTTACGAAGTGAACTGAATTTTTTGCTGTTCCACATTTTAGGTAAATCAAATATGTTGGTTGAAAAATTTTGATTATGACACCCTGCGAGTCTACCTAAATGATCTATGACTAGAAAATTCTTTAGTGCTTGACAATTCCATACTCTTTTTTCTTCCGAAAAAAGACTTCTAAGTGCTTTTAATACTTTATCAGTTATTAGGATTTTATTATTATTCTTTCTCAGTTCAATTAATACATCACAAAGTTTTACCATTGCTTGTTTATTTTTAATAACGAATTCATCATTACATTTGCCAATTCTGAAAAGTTGATTTGCATCAGTGCTTTGATCATAGGAATATAGACAATACCAAACTGGTATTTTTCTGTCAGTGAAGTATTTAGTAATATCAATAATCTCGTAGAGATTAAATTGAGAAATTGTTGGAGTAACACACACATTTATTTTCTCTTTTTTTAAAGTCTCTACGGTATTCATGGCTCGCTTCCAAGCACCAGGTACATCTTTAATGTAATCATGTTTTGCTTCATCCAAGCTATCAATAGAAATTGCTACAAAATCCACATTACGTAGAGCTTCAATTTTTTTTAACGCCATACTTCCATTATCGTAAACTGTTGTTATGAATTGCTCTGCTGAATATTCAATTATTTCTTCTGCATCATCCCTTAACAGTGGGTCTCCTCCGGATAAAACAATATCCACAATACCCATTTTTTTGAGGATATCTAATCCTCTTTTTACTTCTTGAGTTGAAAGTTCTTTTGGGTCTTGTTCCTTCCACACATTGCATCCTCTGCATCTGTAGTTACATTTTCTAGTAATCAACCATTGAGCGTGGTGTGGTCTGTTAGGAGTAAGCGCATTTATTGCAATTCTTGAAGCTCTTCGCAGTTTCAAATTCAAGTATGTTTCACCATGATTTATCTTGACTGTTTTAATAGACCTATTTGAACATTTATGTAAGTAGTCAGAGAAAAACCCCAACCTCAGATATGCTAACTTTAATATCTGTTATCTATTTTGTTTTATTTTTCATATAATGTTTGTCAGTACAATAACTTTTTAAATCTCTATACGGTTACTTTTCTTTTTTGTGAAAAATTATTTTTAGAGATAACTAATCTTAATTAATAGAAAAACATTGAGTGAATAATATGCTTATAGACGTTATAGTGCTAACAAAAAATAGCGAGTTACATTTGGAGAAATGTCTAAAAGCAATTTATAAAAATATCCCGATTAACAATTTGGTGATAGTTGATGGTAATTCAATTGATAGAACAATGAATATAGTCTTGCAATTTAAAAAAAAATTTGATAATGTTTTGATCATAAAAGATGATGGTAATCGAGCTACTTCTAGACAAAAAGGTGTAACACAAGTAAAAACTGATTGGTTCATGTTTGTGGATAGTGATGTTGTTCTTTGCAAGGATTGGTATGAAAAAGCTAAGCCATTCATGGAAAAAAATGTAGGTCTTGTTTGGGGAATTGAAGTTTGGTCTACTATTCATAATAAAAAAACACTTAAAGCATTTCTTTTAGTTACAAGAAAAATATTTCAAATACGAGGTGGCACTCACGACACTTTAATTCGAACAAAATTAATCCAAGATATTGTTATTCCACAGAAACTTCATGTTTTCGAAGATACTTACATCAAAGATTGGATTGAAAAGAAGGGTTATTTATCAATTTCATGTTATAGTCCATTTTGTATTCATTATCGTCCCCAAAAAGTTTGGACTTTTAAAGGTAGCTTAGCAATTATTGCAGAATCTCTTACGCTGGGGAAATTTTCTCTAGTAACAAAATTATCGCTGGCCTACGGTTTTTATACAATTTACTCCATATACCAGTTATTGGTTCGCAAAAAAATGTGAATGACAACATTTCACTCTTTTTTTCCATTAGTTATTATGTTTTACACTGAAAGACTAAATACCTTCTTATTTTCCCATAGCACTATATATCAAATCTTAATCAAAATCAAAACACCAGTTTGAGGTACTTTAATGCAGACTATCGATGTTGTAATGTTAACTAAAAATAGCGAGTTTATGCTTAAACGGTGTATAGAATCTATTTATGTTAATTTGCCTGTTGAAAACTTGATAATAATTGATGGTTTTTCAACTGATCTAACTTTGAGTATAATAAATAAACTTAACAAAAAATACAAAACCATCAAAGTTTATAGTTTGAAAGGATCCAGAGCTTTAGCTCGAGAAACTGGTATTCATCAAGTAACCACAAAGTGGTTTATGTTTGTTGATAGTGACATTATTTTAAGTAAAAACTGGTTTAAAACAGCTGAAAAACAATTAAGCGATGATATAGGGGCTGTGTGGGGGGTTAACATTGACGTTGTCCCGGGAATTAAGGATAAATGGTTCATACGATTACAGAGTTTTGTCGCTAATTACTGTTTTAGTATTCGTGGTGGTACTCACGATACCTTAATTCGCCTTGAAGCAGTTAAGGATATAAAAATACCTGATTATTTACACGCTTATGAAGATTCATTCATAATAAATTGGATTAAGAAAAAGGGGTATCAAACAATAATTGGCAAAGAACTTTATTGTTTACATTATAAACCTTCGGAAAATTGGAATAGACAAAAGGGCATTTCTCACGCTATCGATGAAGTACGATGCGGTTTAGTGTATTCTCATGCCTATAAATTTGCGTTATTTTATCCATTTTTTATGTTTTTCTGGTTTCTTCAGTTTACCCTTCAAATTAGCAAAAATATCTTATGATCTAAGCGCCTTCCAGAGGTGATCAGATTTAGGTCTAACCAAAACTCTTTCTTTACCGTTTTTTAATATAACCTTTCTTTCATCAGGATTTTGCAAAAATTCACCTATAACTTTTGCTTGAATTCCCTTATTTTCTAATTTTTCTATGATTTCATTTGTATATTTGGGACTTGCTGAAATCAACAAAGCTCCTGAACTTATCAGCTGTAAGGGATCAATTCGAAAATATTTACATATCATAGAAGTTTCAGTTCTAATCGGAATTTTTTTTTTAAATATTCTTACTCCCAATTTTGATGCATCTGCCATTTCATGAATCCCTCCAATGAGTCCTCCCTCTGTGGGATCATGCATAGCATGCACTCCTCCAGTTTTATAAGCTGTTAAAGCATCGTTTACGATGCTTATCTCTTTAATGAAGTTCTTTGCTTTTTGAATCATTTTTGAACTGATTTCTTTCCTTAATGTTTTTTCTTTATCAGTTGCAAGAATTGCTGTGCCTTCAATCCCTGCACTTTTAGTCAAGATGATATTATCACCTGGTTTCGCTTCTCCTGCAGTTACATACTTTTTTTTATCTGTGAAACCTAGTACGCATCCTACAACTATTGGACTAGTTAGACCTATTGTTGACTCGCAATGTCCTCCTACTATTGCTATTCCAATTTCTTGTGCAGCATTGTGCATTTGGGCACTTATGGTCTCAACTAGTTTACTGTCTGCGTTTTCTGGAAGCAACATGCAAGAAAACATAAAAACTGGCTTAACTCCAAAAGTAGCTACATCATTTGCGTTAACATTTACAGCAAGCCATCCAATTGTCTCAATAGCTCCAGTTACAGGATCCATTGAGACAATAACGGATTTATCTCCTAGATCTAAAACTGCTCCATCGATACCGGCTTTTGGTCCAACAATTATCTCTTTGTGTTTGATACCTAAATTTTTAAAAACAACTTTATGAAGTAATTCGATTGGGATTTTTCCTGGGGGTAGTTTCATTTTTTAAAACCTTGTATAAATCATTTATATGTCTTTTTTTAAGCAGGTGAAAATTGACATTAATAGTTTTTCCGAGACTTTTAAGGTTATTTAACAACCTTGTTTTTAATTCGATAACTTATTTTCTTATTTTTTAATAGATAATTTTGAATTGGTGATTTATTGTTTTAGATTTGGTTTGTAATATTTTTTAAAACAAAAGTTGATATACATTTGAGTATCATCAAAATGTAATGTGGGGTAACTCGGGATGGATGGATCAGAGAAGTGTAAGTTTGCTTTAGAATTCTATAGTAGACAAAAAGCAATGAAGGAATTTGGCTCAAAAGAGCAAAAAATGTTGTTCAACTCGAATGTGGCTGTTGTTGGTGTTGGAGGTTTGGGGACTGTTTCTTCAATTTATTTGGCACTTGCTGGTGTGGGAAAACTTAGATTAATTGATCAAGATACTGTTGAATTAAAAAACCTCCATAGACAGATTCTTTATAAAACATCTGATTTGCATTATCCAAAAGCTGAGATCGCTTCAAACCAACTTGAAAAAATGAATCCTCTTTTGCAAGCTGAAGCTGTATCGGAGAATATTAATTCAAATAATGTTGAAGAACTTTTAGCCGGTGTAGATTGTGTCGTTGATGGTTTGGATAATATGTCAACGAGATATTTGATCAATCAAACATGTGTAAAGATGAAAATTCCTTATGTTTTTGGTGCAGCAATTGGTTTGGAAGGAAATCTCTCAGTTTTTGTTCCTCCTGACACTGGATGTTTAAAGTGTCTTTTACCTGCAGTATCCGATGAAGAACTAATGACATGTGAAACTCGTGGAGTTGTTGGCGCCACACCAGGAATAATAGGTTCTATGCAAGCTGTAGAAACCATAAAGATTCTCACTGGAATAGGTACTCCTCTAAAAGGAAAACTCATGATTTGTGATTTTAGTGATATGTATTTTACAACGATAGATATATCAAAAAATAATGCTTGTCCTGTTTGCCAATCAATTAAAGATAAAAAGATTTCTGCAGAAAAACTTGTTTGGCTTTGTGGCAGAGATACTGCTAACATTAATCCAAAAATTCCTCTTAATTTAAATTTGAATGAGTTGACAAAACTTGTTCAAAAGGAGTTTAACTTGAAATTAAAATCCCATCTAGCGATAATTTTCTATTATAAAAACCTAGAAGTGAGTTTATTCAAAGGAGGTAGAATGTTAATCAAAAATGTTGATAGTGAAAAGACCGCTTTGAGCGCTTATCGAATGATTATAAAAAAATTAAAAATCTAACCAAACAAAAAATAATTATTATGTTTGATCGTAGTTCTCTTTTTTGGTGCTCCGGCCGGGATTCGAACCCGGGCCCACGGCGTGAGAGGCCGTAATACTTGACCGGACTATACTACCGGAGCTCTGGACTAGACTACTTTGGTTTTTTGTATATTGCTACTTCGTATTTTTCGCTGTAACGCACATATTCAAATCCAGCTTCTATTAATTTGTTTTCCTCATTGGAGCTTTTTGTATGTGCAATGTGATATTCTTCGTCTTTAAAGTCTACTAGTTGAGTGAATATTATTGTGTTTTTTATATTCTTGTGACCTATTTTGGATTAAAATTTATAATCAAAAAAAACTTCACGTTAATCGTGGCGTCACTAATATGTATTCAAGTCATATTCAGTCCCTGAGTACGCCACTTCACCGTTCTTTTTTTTTATTTATCATATACATATAAAACAAAAGATAAAAAAAATAGTGAGGTAGATACTTCGCTGAAGCAAAGTTTAATTTGGTTCAAACAGTGAATCAGCAAGCAAAGGATTCACAGAGATATCATAAACCGTGATTGTCGCACCATCTTCCATGAAAGTCCAATCACCCTCACCAGACCATCCCAAAAGACTTTCCGCGTATCCATCCATTGTCAAATTCCAAGAATCCCATTCACTTGAGAACTCATCAGACAGATCCGCCCATATACCAAATATGTTACCCCAAGCCTCTTGCTTGACTCCATTTATAATATAAATTATGTCGCCTTCAGTGGTTATTATTTCTACTCGCAACATCAAATTAGGTGAATTCATGTTTTTCGCTGAATACGTGAATGTTCCCTCTGACTCACCATCTTCAATAATGTTGACGCTAAACTGTAAACTGTTTGCTCCTTCAATGTTGGTAGTGTTCTCATTATTGGTTCCATTAGTATTGCTTAAAGTAAAATATGCTGCAACTGCTACAACTGAGACAGCCAAAACTGCTACTATTACTATTGCTAAAGTTTTTTGATTCATTTAGGTTCCTCATAGATATTTTTCGGATACCCTGCTATCTAAACTATGGTAGTTAATAGTTTCGTAGATGCTAAAAGTTTCAAATCTTTTTTCTTAATTTAGTGAATCTTTATCTTTCAAGAAGTATCGAGGAAGATGAAAGGTTTTGAATATGTGACTGAGAATACGTTGATGGCGGAAACATCTTCCGTAAACGAAAATAAAGTGTATGCTATTAGGTTGTTACTAAATCATAGGTTCTTCCATGAAAGTGGCCGAGATGAGGTAGCCTCGGTCAGATTGGATACGTTTTCAACATATCCCGCAAACCTTTCCTTTTTTTCAAAAATTTTTTAATTTAATAATAG
>JAUWJK010000043.1 GCA_030607735.1 Candidatus Bathyarchaeota archaeon | reverse complement strand
TGATATCTACATCTGGAGCAATCTCTTGTAATCCTTTGATCCATAAATAAAGTTCTGTTATCTGTGTTTCGTTTGCAGGTTGTCCACTTGCCATTAAAATTTCTTCAATAGCTATTCTTGTCGCATTGGCTTCTATTATTTTTGCTTCAGCATCTCCTGATGCAATTATGACTGCTTCTTGTGCTGCTGCATCTGCTAAAATCAAGATTCGATCTTTCTCAAGGTCAGCTTGAATCTTTTGTTGTTCAGCAACAAGCTTATCTTCTATAGCTGAGGTAAGTTTATCAGGATAAGCAATATCGCGCAAATCAAACTCTAAATTCGTAATTACTCCTGCTAACGATGGTTCACTTGCTACAGCTTCAATCATTGCCAGTTCTATTCTATCTCTAACTTCATCTCTAAATTCTATAGTTTCAAGTGCTGTGTAACTTTTTGTAACTACTCGAATTGTTTCTGCCAAAATTGATTCAAATGCTACTGTTTTATAGTTTAAATTCGGATAATTTATATAGAGTTGCTTTAGATTACTTGGGTTAAGACGCCATCGCACTAAGGTTTCAACGTTCATTTCAAGTTGATCCGCTGAGAAACTAGAAGTAACTGATTCCCATGAATCTGTTGAATAATAAATGAATACGGCTGTTACCCAAGGTGGTTTAATTATATAAGTTGGTCCAACAATTGGATCACCTGTGGTTTGTAAAAGAGGATCAACAAGTACTACTGCGTCACCAACTTTAACCTGGATCACCATTGTTAAACCCACAATAACTGATCCAACCAGTATAACTATTAATGCTGATACCAAAATCACTTGTTTACGGGATGGTTGCCAATTTAATTCTACACGTTCCGTTTTATTTCACCTCCTCTTTAAACGATCCTTTTCATAGTAAATAGAAAAAACTACGAAGCAAATAAACTAGTTGCTTAGAATTCACATAAACACACATCATATAAAAAAGGACATTTTTCAAGATAAGTTCTTCGGGGATATTTATGCGAAAAAATTTATTTATATACTACAAGTGTTAGTTTGGAAAGTAAATTGATCAAATTAATCTAGAAAAAAGGGTATTGTTTATGCATTTGGAAGAAATGAAAAAAGAAATTCAAGAACTTGTGTTAAAAAAAGGATTTTATAATAAACCAGAAGATATTCCAAAAAAACTTCTTTTTGCTTTTATTGAATTAGGGGAAGCGAGTGATAATTGGAAAAAAGGTGCACCAGAAGAAAAAATTGCTGAAGAACTAATTGACACTATTTTTTATATACTTGATGCTAGTCGATTAGCTTGTCCATCAGTTGATATGGACGGTATGTTTAAGAGAAAACTTGAAAAAAATCTTCAAAGACCTTTTCAATATGGAGAAGGTCATAGAGAAAAATAGTTTTTTTCCTTTGTGATCATAGTTAACAATTTTTTAAAGATGATTGATTTATGGATTTTATTTATCCTAAAGAACTGACGTTTATGTGCACTAAATGTGGAATTTGTTGTGGTGATGTTGATAAAAAGAAGAGACATATTCTAATGTTAAAAGAAGAAACTAAGCACATAAGCATAATGACAGGAAAAAATATGTTAAATTTTGCAAATTTTAACGTTAATCAACTTCCATACTGTTATGAGATGAAAAAAAATGAAAATGGTACTTGTATTTTTTTGAATCAAAATAAATGTGATATTTATTCAAGTAGGCCTTTAATTTGCAGGTTTTATCCTTTTGAATTAATTCATTTGCCAAATGAAAAATATGAGTTTCATTTTACTAATGAATGTCCAGGTATATCTAAAGGGACTCATTTAGACAAAGATTATTTTGCAAAATTATTTTTGCTAGCGTGTTCGAATTTTAATATATAGCAGACATAAAAAAAAAATTATATCAATAATTACGATACAAGAGTTATATATTTTTAAATCTGAAAACATTAGTTAAAATTACATAGAACATCACTTTTTTCCAAAATATAGCTACAATAATGGCATTTTAAATTAAGAGGATCCTCACTTTTCACATAAAATTTTGGAGTAACTGGTTCATTGCTATTGCTAATACAAGAGGGATTTATACATTTAATAATGCCCTCAATAATTTTTGGTAATTTAACTTCAAGTTTTTTTACAACAGAATAATTTTGAATAATATTAATTGAAGCATGAGGTGCTACTAGAGCAATTCTATTTACCTCTTGTGAATTAAGTGCTCGCCCCTCAATTTTCACAATATCTTTTACTATGAAATTTTTGCTGGGAATATTAATTGCAATAGTGATAATTCTTCTTTCATGGCCTGTAATACCTAAAATTTTAACCACATCCAAAGCGTATCCAGCACTAATATGATCAATAACTGTTCCATCTTTGATCTTTGAAACTCGAAGGTCTTTTTCACTCATATTCTAAACACCAATAATAATAGGGATAGAACTCTAATAAAATCTTAGTTTTGAAGAGAAAAAATAATCAAATAAACACAAAAAAAATTGTTAAAAGTAAGTTAAATTATTTCTAAACACCAGTCCACCAAAATTGGAAATAAAAAGAAGTTTACAAAAACATTACCAAAACACAGTTTTTATATAACTAACAAATTTTAATTTTCAAGTCGTTAGTTATTATCTGGAGGTTTCTTCTTAATTTCTTTCCAACTTGAAAGCACTTCTTTTTTCATTTATCTGCAATAAGTTAAAAACTCGTTTCTTTGGAAAATCTTTACAATCATAGATCAGAAACACTCTATGAGGATCTACACGACATCTTTTTCGCGCATTTTTTATGTCTAAAATGAGGAGCAAAATGAAAAAAGGACACTTGTCACATAAAGTGCTCAAGCTTATTAGACCTTTAAGTTTTTCATTGCAACCAATTAAATCACAGTCGTTTTCTTTTCTAGCCCAACATTTTACAAGTTTACCTTGTCATCATTCTCCTAAATATTGGAACAGCTATAATTGTTGTAACAACACCAAACACAACTAACACAACCAAATCACTTGAAATATCAGACACATCAGCACCCAACACCATAACCTTCCTAAGCGCATCCACCGCGTATGTAAGAGGAAGGAACTTAGAAATACTTTGCATATACCAGGGCATCTGCTGTATTGGGAAGAACACTCCACTAAGAAACATCATTGGAAACATCAAAGTAGTCATCATCATCTGAGCAGTTTCCTGATCTTTTGCAAAAGATGTAATTACAATACCTAAACCTACAAACGCAAAAACTCCCAACAAAAGCAAACTAAATACAAGCAAAATACTTCCTTGTATTGCAACTCCAAACAATCCTACTGCCAAAACCAGTATTATTCCACCTTGAAGTAAACCTCGAGCAACCTGAGCCAAAGTTTTACCAAGGATAATAGACATTCTATTGATTGGAGCAACCATCATACCATCCATAGTACCCACTTCTTTTTCTTGCGATATCGCTACTGGAAGACCAGTCATAACGCTCATCATTACCGTCATAGCCATTATACCAGGAGCAATAAAGTCAAAGTAACTTGGATTTCCAGAAACAACACCTTCAGTTTGAACATTATAGGGTTTTATGATAGCCAAAGAATTATTTGTTGTAACCGAAGAATTTAACATTTGAACGTTTTGCTGTGCTAACAAAGTACTCATTTGATCAAATGTTGCAGACAAAGCAGCCTGCATAGTTGCAGATATTGTAGGATTAGATTGATCAGTTACAATAGTAATAGTTCCTTGTTCTCCAGATAATAAACTCTCAGAAAAATTGTTGTGGATAATTATTCCACCGTTTAATTCGCCATTTTGAACTTTATCTCGGATATCCTCTATGCTTGATGCATTTGAAAGAGTCAATAGGTGTGTTTGATCGTTAATTTGCTGTAAACCCGTGATAAAAGCCTGACTGGGTAAGTTGGAATTACTAAACCCCAAATCCTCATTTAACAAAGCAACAGGTAAATTGGTAACTGTTGATCCATTTGAGGGATAAATAAACCCAATCATGACCATCATAAAAAGGGGCATTATGATAAGTAAAACCAATCCAAGCTTGTTTCTATAAAGCTCAATTAGGTCTTTCCATGCAATTCTAAAACTGTGTGAAATAAAAGTTTTTGCCCCCATATTAATCACCTTATCCTCGCTTTTGGTCGGTTAAAAGGACCGCTATGTGTATTCATAGGTATCTTTTGGTTTGTGCTATCTCGTACTTGATGACCTGTTAAATGCAAAAATACATCTTCAAGGGTAGGTTGAAGGTTCTCTATAGAAGTTAGTTTACCCTTTTTTTCTCGTATTGCATCAATTATAGAATCAAAAGCTTCCTCGCCATGAACAAGAATTTTCAAATGAGTTGAATCTTCCTGAATGACAGAATCTACGCATTTGAGTGCTCGAATTGACCCAAGAATAGTGGGGGTAAGATTTGCTATTTCCAGTTTTAGTATAGTTGTGTTTGTTCCATTTAATTGTTTTTTCAAATTTGATGATGTATCAAGAGCCACAATTTTTCCGTGATCAATGATAGCTATTCGATCACACATTAAATCAGCATCAACCATCATATGCGTAGTTACAATAACAGTAGTGCCATTTTCTCGATTAAGCTTCTTTATGAACTCCCTAATCTCTACAGAAGATTGTGGATCCAATCCAAGTGTTGGCTCATCCAAATACAAAACTCGAGGTGTATTTAGAAGGGCTCTTACCACATTCATTCTTTGTTGCATACCTGTAGAAAAAGTACCTACCTGTGAGTCCTTGAATTTTGTTAATTGAACTAATTCTAATAAATCATCAACCTTTTTTGTTAAAACGTCTTTAGGTATGTTAAATAAGCTTCCAAAAAACAATAAATTCTCTTTTGCAGTTAAGCGATTATACATTATCATCTTCTCGGAAACAATGCCAATTAGTTTTCGAACTTCATTATCATTCTTAACTATATCATAGCCGCCAATTGTAGCAGTTCCACTTGTAGGTCTTGCTAAAGTAGATAACATTCGCAATATGGTGCTTTTTCCTGCACCATTGGGACCTAATAAGCCAAATATTTCCCCTTTTCTAACCTCGAAACTAACATTATCAACAGCGGTGAACTTGTTGAACATTTTTGTTAGATTTTTGACTTCAATTATGGATTTCTTCATCTAATTACCCTAAATACTATATTATTTAGTGCAATATATTGTGGTAAAATATAAGTATTATTGGCAGCAATGCATAGATGTAATACTTATGCCCAAAGAGAACGCAGATCAAACTACTACTAATTGGATGAAAGAAGCAAAAAAAGGCTACATACGTGTAGCTGTGCTAATATTGCTTAATAATAAACCAGCCCATGGTTACGAAATTATGAATGAAATCAAAAGTCGGACTAAAGGGTTTTTTAAACCTACTCCTGGCGGCATATACCCAATTTTAACTGACTTGGAAAAAAATGAGTATATCACGGGCGTGTGGAGTAAACAAAATAATAGAAAAATAAAGACTTACAGATTAACTAAAAAAGGCAAAATCATTCTAAAAGACGCTATTATAAAACAAAGTGAAATCGCAAAAAATTTGAATTCTCTTTTTCAAGAATTTGCAAGAGATGTACTAAATATGAAAGCACCAGAGATGCCATTATACGTTATGCCTAGTCCTTTTGCTGCGTTCTTAGAAGATAAGAATGAGAAAAATATGGATGTTAATGAGCTAAAAAATCAGGGACTCCAGATCAAACAGCATATTCGGGTTTTGCAGAAAAAGTTAAAAATAATTGAAAAATCGTTAGCAGATAAAATGCTCGAGAAATGAGGTTTTTATTCTCTTAGCAAAAAAGATAGACTAATTTTTTTAAAATAAGTTGGAAATAATATTCTTCTCGTTTATATTTGAAAATAAGTTACTGTTTAAGCTGACATCGTCTATCTACACAAAAGGGGGTTACAACCAAAAATTCTAATCTAGGAGGTTTTTAGTTTCTATAATAAAATTACCTATTAACTTTTCTCTTTAGGTCTAATTATCAAATAACTTTGAATTTAAGCAAAGAATATGTTAAAAACCTTTAATTATAAAGTTTTAAGTCTATGAATCAATGGAGTTGGATGACAAAGAGCAATAAGCTGATTTCATTAATTGTTTAAAAATTTTTGATATTATAGAGAAATTAAAATTATAATATCAAAAAAATTGGGCATACCCCTTTATAATAACAACAGAAATCAAATTATTGATTTAAGATCTTTCAATAAACATATGAACAGTTAGGAATCATAGATATTATGCTTGAGAACTTGTATGTAAATAATTTTAGAAGTCATGATAAAACAGAAATTAATTTACATTCAGGTTTGAATGTATTTTTAGGTGAAGTTGGAGCTGGAAAAACTAGTATTCTTGAGGCATTATCTTTTGCTCTTTTCGGAAAAATATCTTCCGGTGTTACTCAAACCGAATTAATAAAAAGAGGCAGCAATCAGACAAAAGCTATTTTGGTTTTCAAAGTTGATTCAGAAAAATATAAAGTTGAAAGGAGTATTTTTTTAAAAAAACCTCAGAAAGCAAAACTGTGGATTTTTAAGAATAATAGTTGGCAAATTGCAGTTGAGGGTTCAAACGCAGTTTCTAAATCAATTGAAGAACTTCTTGGAGTAGAGTCCTCCACTTTTCTTGCTGCAATTTATGCTTCACAAGGAGAAATAAAGAAAATGCTCCAAACTCAACCCGGAAAAAGGAGAGAACAGTTTGACAAACTATTGGGAATCGATGTTTACGAGAAATTATGGAATACAATGGGGCAATCAAAGAGCGCTGTCTCAAAAGAACTAATTGAAGTTCAAAAAATCTCTAGTGGTTACGAAATATTAACAAATCAAAAAGAAAATATTACAGGAGAAATAAAAGAAAACCATTCTGAATTAAATTCTCTTCAATTAACTTTAATTGATATTAAAGAAATGATCTTACCCAAAGAGAACCAATTGCAAAATTTAGAAGAATGTAAAATTATTCTTGAGACAACGCAAACAAAAATTGAAGTGAATAAAAAGAGCAAAAAAAAGAATGAAGAAAGAATTGAGTTATTAAAAGATCAAATTTTTAACACAAAAAAATCAGAAAAAATCTTTCGCAATAATGTAAAATATTTGAACTTAGAAGAAGAAATTAGGGAAGAAAGAGAAAGAATAGATAAAGCAATTCAAAAGAAATGCAGTAGTCAAAGATTACTGGATAGTGAAAAAAATGTCCTAAATGAAAAAAATCAAAAAAGAATGGAACTTGAAAAACAGATAAAGAAGATACCAGATTTTCAAGAAGAATTAAAAAATATAGAAAAAATAAAACTCAAACAACATGAATATAAACTACAAAAAAGAAAAATCCAATACAAGCTTGATGAAGCAACCAAAGAACATATAATTCTTTGTCAAAAAATCGAAAATGAATTAGAAAAGATCAAAAGAATTGGAGAATTGGGAGAATGTCCAACATGTTTACAAGAAGTTCCAAAAGAGCATAAAAACCATATCAGAGAAGAAACCTCTCAAAATCAATTAAAATTAACTCAAAAAATTACTAGATGGGAAAAATCTAAAAAACAACTACAAAATGATATCGACTTTTTAGATAAACAAATTGAAAGTTCAGATGAAGCGAACAAAAAATTTGAAAGAATTTCAGTGGAAATTAGTGTACTAGAAAAAAATCAATCTGAATTAATAAAAATTAAAGAAGATATTTCAATAATTCAAAATAGAATTTACAGTTTAAATTGGGAACTATCAGGTATAGCTGAAACCGATGAGGATCTTAGAAAAAAAGAAATTGAATTTTTAGATGTTTCTAAAAAAGCAAAAATTGCTAGAGAAGCTGAACTAAAGTTAGCGTCTAAAGATGATTTAGATAAGCGTATGATACTTGAAGAAAAGAATCTACAAAACTTAATTGAGGATGATAATAAATTTCATATGACCTTTAAAGAAATATCAAATAAATATAATGCAAAAAAACATGAATTAACAAAAATTGAAGTTGAAAATTTAAAGGAAAAAAAAGCTAAAACAACAGCGGGCATAACTTTTCTTAAATCATCTCTTCAAAAAGATGAAAATAAACTTGAGGATATTAATAATAATATTAAAGAAAAAAGTGAAGCAAAAAAGAGAACAAATATTTTAGATAATGAACTTAAAGTTTTGGAAATTATTAGAAATGGACTAAGGGATATTCTTCAACCAGCTGTTAGAAAAAATAGTGTGATGTTGGTATCGGAAGAATTTCAATCATTTTATCAAGCATTATCAAATGATAATATTGACTATGCGGCAATTGATGAAGATGGTAATATTGAGGTTATTCGAAATGGAGAACCTTCACCTATTAATACGCTAAGTGGCGGAGAAACCACATGTGCTGCTTTGGCTCTAAGACTATCAATTTGCAGCTCTTTAACTAAAAACCAATTATTACTTCTTGATGAGCCAACAATTCATTTGGATGAGGTTTACAGAGCAAAATTAAGGAATTTCTTAAAAAATTATGATTTTGATCAGTTAATTGTTGTTACTCATGATAGTACCTTTGAATCTTTACCCGCTCAAATATTTTATATAGAGAAGAAAAAGGGAGACAGTATTGTAACTTCCTTGAAGATAGGAGAGTAATATATTGAATTCTTATATTGAATTAAATGCTTCAAACCCTAAATTAGCTACTTTAAAAATTAATAAAGAATTTCAAAATCAGGATTTGTTAGTAGCTAAAATAAAAAATAATATTAATGTGCGAAAATTGGAACCTAAATGTTCTAGAAAACTATTTGCTGCTGATTCTGGATTTAATAATGCTTATGAAAGTTCTTTTACAGTCATTAAATCAGCTGTAGTTGATGATGAAATTAATGTCGAGACCCTAAAAAGTATCTATCTTTTCCATGCGAACAATTACAGTTCAGATAGACTTAAACGACTTTTAATGCAAGTAAATCTTTACCAATCGATAGCTAAAAAAGTTAAACAAATTGCAGAAAAATCTTTATTTTTAGTAGATGGAACTATAACATTATCAGTTTTTTCTCCAACGTCAAAAGACACAAAAGAATACAAGAATCTATTTGAAAGATTTTTGGAAGAGACATATAAGTCTCTTATTCGAGATTGTGTTGATAAAGATATTATTTTGCTTGGATTTCTTAAACGCACGGGTAGTACATTTTTGAGCCGAAATATTAACTTTAAAGATTTGTATGACATGTATATTATGAATGCTGTTCTTACAAGCAGTGGAGAATATATACCCCCCATACCTATTTCGAATAGTAGTTCTAGTAGGTTTATCAACCTAGATTACGTGACTTTCTTTTTGAATCTTAAAGACTGGAATTATAGATTTGAATTAATTAAGGATCAAAAAAATAAATATGTTGAATGTATTGAAAATTTGCTTTTTTGGGCAACAAAAACTCATTATGGTATGAATCCTATTTTTAGTAAAGCAGATGAATATTCGAGGGTGACACGAAGAGATGCTGAAATCATGTTTAATCTTGTGTTATCAGATCTTTCTGAAGATAACAAAGCTAAACTTAGATTAATAGCAAAAAAGAAGACCCACTTTGGTTATGGTCTAAATAATACTTTAAAATCATTAACAAGATGAGAATAGAAAAATGGAAAATAAAAAACAATTAATTGGAAGCGTCTTAGGTCAATCAAGTCGATCTGAAGAGATATTGATAGTAACTTCATTAGATAAATCAGGACAGCTTAAAAAAGCGACAATTCTTGCCCATGATACTTCTTTTGAAACAATTTTGTTGCAGGTTATTGACAAGATTACAATGTCTGATATTTCAGAACAAGATCTATTTCTTATGAGTGAGAATGAACGGTTGGCTTTTAAAATATTAGAGAAGTCTCCAATTACTTATGTTTTAAAATCTCTTATTGTTGGGTCAATACGAATTGTAAATGGAAAAAAAACTATTTTTTGCAGTCCAAATAGTTTTGTAGCGGATAAGTCCAGAGATGTTAGAAAGTTATCATTAGAAGAGAAAAAAATGATTTATGACCGAGGGTCTTTAGAGGTTGGAACAACTTTTGATGGTTCTAAGGTTACTTTGCCAGTAAATGGATTGCTCCAAAGACACCTTAGTATTATTGGGATGACTGGTTGTGGTAAATCATTTTTAATAGGTTTACTATGTGAAGAATTAGCGCTACATAAAGCTGCTATTTTGCTTTTGGATCCCCATAATGAATATCTGCCAATGGCACAAAGTCTTCCAAAAAAAACTAAAAGAATGTTGTATGGTTTAGGATCAGTTGCAGGATTAAATAATTACACGTTGGATGTTAAGAATATATCTGCGTCTAATTTTCAGCACTTCACAGGGATGGGTGATGGATCGGCGAGTATTCTTGACCAGGCTATCAGAGATTTGAAAAAGAGAAAAATTAGGTATTCTTTAGATGATATTATTGCTGTTTTGAATGATAAAGTTAATAATTCTTCTAAATCTGAGGCTACAGCTGCTTCTTGGGCTAGGAACTATTTGTTAAATCTATCTTCTTCAGGTTTTTTTGGAACGAATGAACCTAAAATCGGAGAAATTGTGCAAGCTAATCAGGTATCCGTAATAGCAATGTCTGGAATAAAAGATAAGATACAACAGTTTGTGGTTACAAATTTGCTTCAAAGAATATTTAATGCTAGACGAAAAGAAGAGATTCCTCCAATTGTTGTAATCGTTGAAGAAGCTCACAGATTTGCACCTTCTGGTTCAAATGTTTCAAGTAGTGATATAATTCGTACAATAGCAACAGAAGGTAGAAAATTTGGTATCTGCTTATTTGTAGCTTCTCAAAGACCAAATAGGCTTGATTCAACAGTTCTTAGTCAGTGTGTAACTAATATTGTAATGAAAATAAAAAATCCTGCTGATTTATCAAGTGTAAGAGAAAGTGCCGAAAATGCGACTGACGATGTAATAAATGAGCTTCCTAAATTTGAACGAGGAGAAGCACTTGTAATGGGTGAATCATTTCCTATTTCAATTAGGTTCAAAGTTAGATCAGAGAGGACAACAAAACATGGTGGTATGAGTGTTGATTATGAGAGTATTTGGAAGGAAGAATCTGACAAAACTGATGCCGAGATATATGATTTTCCTGATGAACTATAAGAATTGGAAGGGTAACTTATGAAAATTGCACTTGCAGCTGATTTGCATCTTGGCATTCGTCAATTTAATAGTAAACAGCGTTGGCAAGATTATCTTGATGCTTATACAAAACTTACAAACAAAGTCAAAGAATTAGAGTTAGATGCATTTGTAATAGCGGGTGATATTTTTAATAAGAGTCTGCCTCATCCAGGAGTTGTGAGGAAGTTTCTTAAAGAAACATCAAAAGTTAACTGTCCAGTAATGTTAATTAGAGGAAATCATGATTCCCCACAAATTTTATTTGAAAAATATGGAGGCGACATTTTACATTTAATAAATGATGTTTCGAAGATTAGTTACTTAAATAAAAAAAATCCAACATTGAAAATTAATGATGTTAATTTTATTGGTGTAGGTTATGAAAGTTATAATATCCCAAAACAAATAGAAGAACAAGTTAAAAATTCAATAGATAATTCTTCTGTAAATGTTGGAATTTTTCATCAGCTTTTGGATTTTCCTGGTGTTCCAGAGGATCGAGCGGATGTTTCTAGAAGTTTTTTGAAAAGTCTTGGTTTAAATCTTATTTTGTTGGGTCATTTTCATGTTCCTTACTCTGAAGAGTGTATGTTTAATCCTGGGTCTCCGGAATATTGGTCTTTTGATCAAGGAGAGTGTATAAAATTCGATTTGGACACTGAAGAAATTAATATTAAACCAGCTAGACGAACAGGATTTTTTGTTATTGACACAAATACAGGTCAAGGGGAATTTGTAGATATTAAACCAGCTCGGCCTATGTATAACATCATTTATGAGACTGAAAATTTTTCAGAAGTGTTACACATGTCGAAAATAAGAAATCATTTAGAGAAATATAACATTCAAGATGCATTATTAAAAACAGTAATAAAAGGACAGACAAAGACTGGAAGAACTAGTGTAAAAAGTTTAACACTTAAAAAACCACTTATTCATACTCCAACTTCAATGTTAAAGACTGTTAAATCAAAATCTAGTAAGAAAGAGATTTTTAAAGATTTTAGAGAATATTTGATTCATAATGGGTTAAATGAGTCCGTTGGTAAATCAATAGTTCTTTGGATTGAGAAAAATAAAGAAAAAATTAGTTTAATGAATGAAATAGAAGTTTTGGAGAACATAAGAAAAATAATGCGTTCTCAGAAAACACAAAATGAAGAAAATTAATGGCTTATTTTCTTTTGAGATTTATTGAGTGTATTCTAAAATTTTTCGGTGGTTTTTAGGGTTTTAGAGTATTTAGAAGTTTAACGAATCCTTGATTATTTAAGATTTTTTTGGTTAGGAGGTATTTAGGTATCCATTTCTTGCCTCTGCCAGATGAATCTAAATAAACTCCTATGGAATGGGGATATGAATTGTGTATTTCAGGTTTTTTTATAACTTCTTGAAGATTTATTCTTCGTTTATTCTGTGTTTGACCCGATTTTCGGTTTCTATAGGTTACTAAATAATCTATTTGGTTTTTTCCCTTATTTTCACAAATAGGTATGTAGATTACCCAATCGATCTCTTTGAAATGAAATTTAATTGAAACCATCTTTTTTTACTAATTAAATATTTTTTCCTCTCATTAATTAAATTTATTCCAATCTTCAGAATAAACCTGTTAAGAGAAAAGACATATAAAATAACTAAAGGTGCCTTTGCTTTTCAACATACTCATTTTAATAGGAATATTAAAAAAAAGTTTTTTTACAAGATTATAGCAGGTATGCTTCTGTTATGTAACGTTTGAGTACTCCTTTAGTTTGAAAATAATATGCAAGTTTAGCTATTGAGTTTTTCATTAGAGTAATCCAAGCGTCTCTATTAGTGTAATATGTTGGAACAATTAAATATTCTAATTTTGAGTATAAGTCGTTGAGTTCTCTTTTTCTTCTTTCTTCTACACTAATTAACTCGCTTGGATGAGGTCCTATACCCCAACCAGTTATTCCCTCTATGCAACCTTCTATCCACCAT
>JAUWJK010000049.1 GCA_030607735.1 Candidatus Bathyarchaeota archaeon | reverse complement strand
TTGCGGTTGCTGTTTTTCTACCTGAACAATAAGTATTAAGGAAAAAATAACCAAATTCCACATAATGATTTATTTTTCTATAATCAATATTCAAATTTTACACTAAAAACAATAAAGAATCAAAAATTCCAAAGATTTATCAAACATATATTGAGAAAAGAAGAAATAGCTGAAAGCAAAATCAAACAAATAAAAATAAGAGTTTTTCCCTTCAAAAACAAAGAAGGACAGCAGGTTATTGGAAAATGTAATAGAAAAGGTGAAATCAAAATATTCCCTAAAAATAGAAGTTTATGTTTAAAGATAGCATCACGATTTGGAAAAAAAACTTTCTTTTCATATGCACCAAGTCGTGTGAAGGCTGCTTTAATACACGAATTGCTTCATATCAAATACTTAAGTGATGAAAAAAAGTCAGAGAACTAACAAAAATAATATTTTAAAATATATGATCAAAATAGAATCCATCCTTTTGCCACCATGCTTCTATCTCCCAAAATTTAGTTCTAACTATCAATTAAGAAAGAAATCAAATTAAATTCTGGATGGATTAGAAAACTTGGATAGTGGAAATATAGCTGAATCATTTTTTGTATATATAGGTAAAAATAGGTCCTTTTGAGACATTATTTAATAAACTAATTATTTTTATGGCTTTGTTTAGTTGGAAAAAGGGGTATATTGTAGTGTTTGTAATTGTGATATTTAGGAGGTTGGGTTATGGTCCTTGAAGAAGGGATAGTTGATGATGAGGGAGAATTTGATTATGATGAAGATGAAGAAGAATTTTTTGAAGCAGCTGTTAGTGGAATGGAAGAAAAAGTTGATGAAGAGGTTATTGTTTTTGAAGATGATAGGCATCAAACTAAACTTAAAATTTTCTTTAAACTATAAAAAATCAGCAAATATTAATGTCCAGAGTTGAAAAACAGTTAATTTATTTTAGTTATGCCATTTAATCCCAAACTTAAAACACATAAGATAATTCCTTGATATTAAATTGTTAATAATGGGAGAATGTTGTGTTGTGAATTGAATCTATACCACTTTTATTTTCATACTCTCCTATTAATAAAAAGAAAATCACTAAAGTTTTCGCATTATTCTGGATACCCGAATAAAAAAGCCACCACAAATAACCTTCTCGGTGTTTCAAGATTTTAGTCTAATAATTTTTAGCTCAGGAATATGTGATGGAAAATACTGAAGAATTGCTCAACCTGGTCGATAACCTACCTCAAATTGATAACAAGAAAAATGTTAGGGATAAAGTAAATAATAAACAGAAATTGCAGAAAAATGAGGTTTTAGCGACCTTTACTGCGTACTTTAGGTCCTAACAAAGTCCAAAGCCAATCCGCAAATTCTCTCAAATTCTTAGTTTGAATATGAACTTCTCCAGGTCCTGTAATCTCAGTAACTAAACCTTCACCACCCAAAATAGTTTCTTTTAACCCTCCAAACTTTTTAACCTTGTATTTGCAAGATTCACTGAAACCGACAAGATGAAAGTTATCAACTATCAGTGTTTGACCTGAAGCCAGATTATGGGTATCGATAGCGCCAAACGTGTTTATAAATAATGAGCCATTACCTTTTGCTTTTAGCATAAATAATCCTTGGCCAAACAATCCTTTAGTGAAGCCCTCCCATTTGATATCTAATTCTACATCTTGTGTTGAAGCAATGTATGCAGATTTTTGAATAACAAATCCTTGGCCAGGCTTAATATCCAGTTGTTCGATATCGCCAACTGGTGCAGCTACTAATCCTATTTCTCCTGAACCATTTCTGGCGGTGTATTGGTTCACCCAAAAAGATTGACCTCCAATTAGCTTTAATCCTATGCTGCCTAAGAGACTTTTTTCTCTTTTTTTGGTGTGTGCTTCTATGTTTGGATCCATATAAGTTAATGCTCCTGATTCTGCTGTTATTGATTCGTTTTGATCTAAATTGACTACTAGCAAGGAATAGGATGGACTGTATTTTATTTCATATTTCATATAGATTACTCTTTAGTGATAGGTATGAATTGTGGTTGTATAAAAAAATGTTTTAATTATGAAGAAGAATTTACAATAGGAAACTTGGTTTTTTATCCATTTAACAATTCAAGGCTCCTAAATAAATCAGAACGTTAATACGCGCATATCCAAAATAATCTGAAAACAATATAGGAACAATTTTTACTAATAATTGGACATAATAGCCTGAGATTATTTTTTTTGATTAAAAGTTAATCCATCACCACTGTGAGGGATGATATGATTCTGAAATATGAATAAAAAGATTGGAAGTCTAAAATTAGATACGATCTACCATTCTTCAACTATTTGATATAGTTCTCCTTCTTCCCAAGCCTCACTTAAATCTGAATATTTATCTGTTCCATCTTCAAATTTGGGAATACTAAATGATATTCTGTAATCTTCATTTTCATAATTAAATTTGAACGCTGAAGCTGAATCTTGCCATCTATCTAACAAATTGTCCAAATTTAAAGAGTTTGTTGAGTAAATATCTGACTCATTTTCCCAACCCATTACCTCGAAGCTATGAAAAAGGCCTCCTGTATATGTGCAATAATAAAGTTTTATGGCTTTTTCTTCGTTATCGTTGAAATTACCCCAAATGGTTTTTCCGTAGGTGGTTTGTTCAGTTTCCAAATTCCATTTTATGGTAGCTCTTTTTGTTATGATTACTTCGTTTGGTTCCTCTGGAAGGGGAATGGCAAATACAAGATAGGAGAAAAAAGCCCCAATGGCTATAAGTGAAATAATTGCGATTATAATTGCACTTGATTTCATTATAAGTATCTACCTTCCAACTTCAATACTATCTTCAACAGTTAGTATATATTTTTTTTGTGTTTTTATTTCGAGTTACCAAGTTTTTTTATTAAAAATTTATCCAGCTAATCTACTAAAAAATTATGTGACCCTACGTTCTAACAATTGGACTTATAAGTCTCTCATCTTGAAATTATAACTACAAAGAATCTAGATGTTTAATATGGTTAATGAAGATAGACTTGAATATTCCCTTAAGGGGAAAGCTTGGAACGTCTATTGGTTGCTTCTAAAAACTGGTAGGCCAATGAGTGTACGCGAGGTTCAGCGTATTTTACACTTTAGCAGTCCAAGTGTAGCTAATCATCATCTTGAACAATTAGGTGCTCTTGAATTAGTCAAAAAACAAGAAGTTGGAGGCCAATATGTCCTAGTAGGTGAAGTAAAAATTGGTGTTCTTCGACATTATGTAAAACTAGGAAAATTACTATTTCCTAGATTCTTTTTTTACGCAGTTTTTAGTACTATTTTTTATTCCGCTTTTATTCTTTTTTTGGTCCAAAATTTGTTTTTGCGCGAAAATCTCTTCATCTTATTTTTTGGAATAATAGTATGTGCCATATTCTGGTATGAAGCCTATCGGGTTTGGTCCATGAGACCGTTCTAAAAAATAGAACATGTTGTTCTACTGCTTAGGATAATATACAATACTTCACCATACTTAGATAGGTAAATACAATGGTTCAAAAAGAAGTTAAAAGAAAAACTAAAGTTTATGGAATTGTTGCAATTCTCTCAGCCACAATTTTAGTCTCCATGATTTATGCTTTTGGAGCTGTACCTGGTATTTTTCCACCTAATGAGTTACCTTCCGTTTTATCAATGGAAAATTTTTCTTCTTATGACGAACTTAAAGAATTCTTGACGATGAATACTCCTGATGATTCCAAAACTTTTTTTGGCGGAGGTCCTTTAGACAATCAAGTTTTTGAATCCACTAGAGCAGGCGAATTTTTTGGCCCAGAACCAATACCCGCCACTATAAGCGAAACAGCACTAGATTCCTCTGATACCTCTTATTCAACTACTAACATCCAAGTTTCTGGAGTTGACGAATCTGATATCGTAAAAACGGATGGCAAATACATCTACATTGCAACTTCAAATAACTACTATTCAACAAATCAAAATAGTATATACATTGTAAAAGCTGACCCCCAAGATCCTCGGGTTGTAACTGAAATAAGTCTTGATAATGGAACTTATGTAGCTGGTCTTTTTCTAAGTCAAGATAGCAACAAACTTGTAGTCTTAGGAAGTCAGTATCAACTTTATGATGATGTTGAACCTAGATTAGACTTTGCAATTTATCCTTATTATAATAGTGTTAATACAATTATCAATGTTTATGATATTTCTGATAAGACCCATCCTTTTATTGCAAGAAATCTTACTTTAAGTGGTAGTTATTTTAACTCTCGAATGATTGGTAATTATTTATACACTGTAGTTAGCCAACCTGCTTACAATATTTACGAAGATGATGTTCTAATACCTAACATAAGTCAGAATACAGAATCTTCTCAGATTTCTCCAGAAAGGATTTTCTACGCTGACACAGTAGACACGTATTTCACTTTTACTACATTTGTTGGATTGAATATTCTCGACGATATGGAACAAATTAGCAATATGACTATACTGATGGGAGGAACCAGCACAATGTATGTTTCAGTGGATAATCTATATGTGACATATTCAACATGGAATAATGGTCAATACACATCCATTTATAGAGTAAGCGTGGATGAAGGTATTTTAAATTTTGAAGCTAAAGGTAGCGTTCCAGGATACATTTTAAACCAATATTCAATGGATGAATATAATGGATATTTCAGAATTGCGACAACTTGGCAAAACATAACCCGTGTGAATAATGTTTATGTTCTAAATATGAACATGTCTGTTGTTGGAAAACTTGAAAACTTGGCTGAAAATGAAAGAATTTACTCTGTTAGATTTATGGGTGACAAAAGTTATATGGTTACTTTTAGGCAAATAGATCCATTTTTTGTGCTGGATATGAGCAACCCCAATGAACCCAAAGTCGCAGGCGAACTAAAGATTCCAGGATACTCAAGCTATCTTCATCCATATGATGAAAACCATATAATAGG
Source organism: Candidatus Bathyarchaeota archaeon (assembly GCA_030607735.1). GTDB lineage: Archaea > Thermoproteota > Bathyarchaeia > Bathyarchaeales > Bathycorpusculaceae > AD8-1. The sequence goes on along the minus strand of JAUWJK010000049.1, from coordinate 6,897 downwards.
TTTAGGAAAAGAAGACAGCAGTGTAAAATTATCACTTTTTGATGTCTCAAATGTAAATGATCCAAAAGAAGTAACCAAGTATCTCATCGAAGGAGATTGGACAGATTCAAAGGCATTGTATGACCCAAAGGCATTCTTGTTTGACAAAGAAAAGCAACTATTAGTAATTCCAGTTTCAATAACTAATTATGGGCAAATCGACATGCCAGAAGGTGAAACAATTACCCAACAAGGTGGTTTTTGGCAAGGTGCAATCGTTTTTAATTCGTCAACTGAAGCATTTACTCGCAGAGGAGCGATAACCCATATAGAAAACACTACAGATACAACTACTTACTACTGGATAGAACCAGAAAACATGGTAAATCGAGCGATCTACATAAACGACTATATCTATACAATATCAAACTTGAAAGTAAAAATCAGCAACTTAGAAACATTAGCTTTGGTAGAAGAAGTAGAATTAAGCTAAAATATTTCAAACTTATACCTTAACTCTACTTAGCTTTTTATTTCTTTTTTTTATTTTTCACTTTTTTCTTCAATTGTATTTTTTTTGAATTAGAAAACCTAAATTAGATAGTTATAGACTGGTTTGACTAATTATGAAGTTATTATCCATCTTCAAAAAGTCATCATCAATTCTTCAAGGTAACTTCTTGATTCTTACATTGAGTTGGATTGTAATGTATTTTGCTTATTCTATTCCAGCAACCTATGCTAGTCTTTATTACCTTAGTTTAGGAGCAGATGAATTCATTTTATCAGTTATTGGTTTTTCAGGATCTATAGCCATAGCTATTGTTCAATTTCCAGGTGGGTATCTGGCTGATAAACACGGCAGGAGATGGTTAATATCTGCTATGACCTATGGGTTAGCTATTGGTGCTTTCTTCTTTATTTTTGCACCATCATGGCATTTTATTGTTATAGGTTTAGTTATACAGAATTTATGTGCTATTTATGCTCCAGCTCTTATGGCTTTGCTTATTGACTCTCTTCCTCCAAAAAAAAGAGCTACAGGATATAGTTTTCAGTCTGTTTTAATCAACTTAGTATTTTTACCTGGACCTATTATTGCACAATATCTAATTCTAACTTTTAATTTTGACTTGGGTATGCGTGTTGGATACACAATTGTTATGATAGCCTACTTTATTGCAGCTACCTTAAGGTTAAGACTTAAAGAAACATTGCCCAAAAATGAAAGTGCCAGTAAACCCAAACTTTGGAACGCTTTAAAAGAATACCCAAAATCTGTAAAAGTAAGTCTAAAAATTTGGAGCAAAGTTCCAAAATCTGCATTCTACCTATTTATTACAACTGTAATAATTAATGGACTAGTTGTTAGTTGCCAAACTTATTTTGTTGTATATGCGACATCAATTTTAAAAATGACAGAGATTCAATGGGCAACAATTGTCACAGTAATGTATCTAAGCATTGTACTTCCCATACTTTTAGCTGGATCAAAAATGGACGCTATAGGTCGAAAGAACTTTATAATTTTAGGTTACCTGCTTTTCTTTCCTAGTATGATTCTTTTTACTATTGCTGATTTCTATCTCTTGTTATTTGCTTACTTTCTTTATGGACTTGGCAATATGCTTCAATTAACAGGTTACCAAGTTATGATGGGCGATTTTATTCCTCGAAATATTCGAGGAACAGCAACTGGTTGTGTTCAATTTTTTATGTATCTTGCCCAAGGATTATTTATAATTTTTTCAGGATTTCTTTATGCTTTTGTTTTGCCTCAATTACCCTTTCTTATTTTAGGGATAGTCTCAATTCCTTTATCTTTATTTGTTTTATTTAAAATTAAGGAACCAATTATTAGAGAGGTTTAAATCTAATAATCGATAGTTCATTTAGATCTGAAGAATATAAATTAGAAAAAAGGTTGAAGCAAATGAGCTTTATTAAAATAAGCGAAATACTCAAAGGGTGTTTAGAAAACCAAGAAATTTCAATAAGGGGTTGGGTTTATCGTAAACGTCAAGGAAAGAACTTGATTTTTTTGCTAGTTCGTGATTCATCAGGATTCATCCAATGTACAGTAACAAAAAATAGTGCAGGTTGGAACGAAGCTGATAAACTAACGATTGAATCTTCTGTAAGCCTTAAAGGCTCAGCAAAACCTGACAAGCGAGCTCCTGGTGGATTTGAAATATCTGTTGATACAATCTCAATAATCGGTTTAGCGGAAATATTTCCGATTACAAAAGATCAAAGCACAGATTTTCTACGTAATGTTCGTCATTTATGGCTAAGAAGCCGCAAGATGAACCTAATAATGAAAATTCGTAGCAAAATATTAGATTTTACACGTACTTTTTTTAAAAATAATACGTTTGTTGAAGTTTCTCCACCAATGTTTATCTCGGCTGCAGTTGAAGGTGGTTCAACTCTTTTTGATCTAAAATATTTTGATCAAACTCTATATCTAACTCAAAGTTCTCAACTTTATCTTGAAATTCTTATTTATTCTTTAGAAAAAGTTTATTGCATTGCTCCCTCATTTCGTGCTGAAAAGAGCAGAACAATTAGGCATCTAACTGAGTACTGGCATATAGAAGGTGAATGGCCTTATGCTAAAATGAGTAATTTAATGGATTTCCAGGAAGCCTTATTATCCTACATATGTGAACAAACTCTTCTAAACTGCAAAACAGAACTCGAAGAACTGAAAGTTGACACAAATAAACTAACGCTAGTACAGTCACCATTTCCTAGAATTACATATACTGAATCTATTGATATTCTTAAGAAGAAAGGATCTGAAATTAATTGGGGCGCTGACTTAGGATATGAAGAAGAAAAAATAATAGCCCAAGAATTTGGTCGTCCATTCTTCATTTACGATTATCCTACTGCAATTAAAGCATTTTACTGTAAAACTTACAAAGATAAACCTGAGTTAGCAATGTCAGTAGACATGCTAGTGCCAAGAATTGGTGAAATCTCTACTGGTGGTGCAAGAGAAGATGACAAACAATTATTAATTGATAGAATGAATGCTATAGGTTTGAATATTGAGGATTATTCTTGGTATTTAGATCTTCGAAGATATGGAACTGTACCACATGTAGGTTTTGGATTAGGATTAGAGAGATTAATAACATGGATGCTAGATTTAGATAATGTTATAGATTCAATTCCATTTCCTCGGACAACCCGAAGATTCTATCCTTAAAATATCTAAATATACCCTGTGAAGTACTCAACTCTAATCTGGTTCGTTAAAATACCGAGTTGGTTTATAATTTCTTCTAATGCTTTTACCATTCTTGGTGGTCCACATAGAAAAAATATTGTATTTTTATAATCAGGTATTTCTTTTTTTATCATTTCAGCGTTGATAAATCCTGTCAAACCTTTCCAATCGTCATTACCCTCATTAATTGTAAAAACACAATCTAGATAATTGTTTTGTTTTTGCATATTTTCAAAATCTTCTTTAAAAACAATATCCTCTTCAGTTTGATTCCCGTAAAGCAGTGTAATTTTAGTTTTCAATTGGTTATCAGTGCAATACTTGCAAATACTTCTAAAGGGAGTTATTCCTATTCCTCCAGCCAATAATGCGATTTTTTTGTTTTCACCAATAAACGTGAATTTTCCAAACGGAGCCTCAATTCTTACCCAATCATCAATGGCCAATTTCTTAAGAATTCCAGAAAAATCACTATTTGATAATTTTTTTGTAAACTCAATATAGTTTTGCTCTGAAGGACTGCTTGAAAAACTGAAATATTTTTTTAACTCTTTTCCATTTTTTTTTAGAGTAATGAAAAAAAATTGTCCAGGCAAATAGTCTAGTTTAGAAGACCTAGAAAATCTAAAACTAATAACATTATAAGTTCTATGAATTATTTCCTTTACATAAGTTTCAAGCTTCATAAAAAAAATCCTGTTTCTTATTCTGATAGTAGTTAATTGATTAATTAATGTTATACCATTTTTTTCTTTAGACTACTTTCTTTACTAATTTTCTAATCTGATTAAGTTTAACAATATTCTTAACTATAATATTGAACCGAAAAGAGCTTTTCATCGTTTTAGCAGCTTGATTTATTAGAAAAGTTGGATTAACTATTCGGTTAAAAAACCCATCATGCATTATGCGCAAAATTTCTTCACGAGAAACTTTAGCTTCAGGATACACGTCACAAACAGCTATTCCTGATTCCCAATACTTATCTGGATCTATAAACCCTTTAGAAACAAACTCTGACCAGATATCATTTCCAGGATGAGCTCCTAATATGTTATACTGAGGAAGATCTATTGGAATTCTATTAGAAAATTTTATTGTATTTTGTATTTCTTCACGAGTTTCATCTGGAGCTCCCAAGACAAAAGAACCAATAATGACATCAATTCCTGCTTTTCTAGCTTTTTTTACTGCCTTTTCTGATTGTACAGGAGTAATTTGTTTGTTGTAGTAATTCAAAATTCGTTGATTGGCGTTCTCAATTCCAAAATAAAGTACTTTGCAGCCTGCTGTTACCATATTTCTTAGCATATCATACGAACAATTATCTACTCTTCCTTCACAAATCCATTCTATATCCATTTTTTCTTTTTTAATACCTTTACAAATAAGTTCCACTCTTTTTGGATTCATAGTAAAACTGTCATCCACGAAAATGAGTTGTTTATATCCATCATTCGCTAGAATTTGCAACTCATCTAATGTATTTTTAGCTGATCTAAATCTCCATTTATTCATTGCAAGTTTTGTGCAACTGCAAAACCGACAGCCATATACACAGCCTCTTGAAGAAATGATACTTGTAAATTTTTTAGGTGCAACATTGGTTCCGGCAATTATGCAATGGTAGTTTACATCAATTAATTTTCTTTCAGGAAAAGGTAAAGAATCTAAATTTTCAATTAAAGTCTGATCAGGAGTTGAAATCGTTTTTCCATTTTCTCTAAAACTAATACCTTTAATATCTTTTAAATTTCTATTATTTTCAAGACAATTTGCTAATTTAACTATTGTTTTTTCTCCTTCACCCCTTACAATTATGTCAACTGAAGGATACTTCCGCAATATTCGAGGAGCGTTGAATGTTGCATGATGATTACCAAAAACTACAATTAAATCTCGATTATTTTCTTTAGCTTTCTCACTAATTAGAGCTGCATTACGACCCGAACTAGTTAGAGTAGAGAACCCGAGAACATCAGGATTTTCTCTTTTGATCCAATTTAAAGTCTCTTTAAAACTCAATCCTTGAGCTGGTTGATCTAATATTGATACTTCAAAATTTTCTTTCTTCAAAACAGATGCTAGATATAATAAACTCAGAGGTGGGAATGCAGCAATAGATTTTTCTCCCTCTCTATCATCAATCTCAAAATTTGGATCTGCGCTGATCAAAGAAAGCTTCATGCGGTCAACTCATTTATTACAACTATTATGTCTTTAAAGACATAAAAAATATTGGTTACTCCAAGTCTCCAAATAAAAAAACATTATTAAAAAAATTGTGGCCTTTATTTTTTTAAAACAGTCTGAAAACTTGCTTCTCTTTCTGCTTTTTTCCCCATATAATCAATAGCTTGTAAAATTGATCTGGCAAGACCTAGCAAACTTAGAAGAACTGCAATACTATAAAATATTGTTAAATTCACTGTTAAACTAATACTTTCATAGCTTAAGCTCATAAATCCGTCTCCCATAGACAACAACAAATACCCAATTACGTAGAGTTCTCGTGCGGTATTAAAAAAATGCTGGAAAATCGTATCTTTAGTTAGATCACTAAGTACCATTAAGACAACAAAAAAAATTACAAAAGACTCAATTGAAATCATTAAATCTGGTATTAAACCGGAAAGAGGAGCCAACATTGGAGCAACAAATATGTAAATGATATAAACTAATGCAACTTTTAAACTAGCTTTTAGAACCCTTAACGCAATTTCTCTAATAATCTTAGTGTTAAATGTTTTTTGTTCACTCATATGGAATCACCAAAGGTCCATATTCAAAAAGTAAAGTTGAAAAAAATAAATTAAAATGACCATTTTGAATATCAGTCAAACCATTTTCTGTTATTGGCACAATTAATTCTAAACTATCTTCATAGGAAGTTTGTGGGCTTACACTAATTAATTCTTGAGTTTCACTAAGAACTGAATTATTTTCATTACACAATTCTAAACTTATACTGCCTGTAACATCAATGAATGCGTTATTAACAAAACTCGTTGGAATCGTGATGATACTATGAGTGAGATTGAATCTATTAATATCTCCTTGATCAAATTCAAAATCGCTAAAGGGTGCACCCCAAGGAAACGTAAAATTCGTTGAAATCTGAGAGGGAAGTACTTCAGCAAAATTTAATCCAACTGACAACGAAATTTGAAGTTCACTATCCTCAAATAGGTACTTTTCATCATTACTGAATATTTCCTCCAAATCTATTGGAACATTATGATTGATAGTTACAATTTCCCCACTTGGGATAATTGGAATAAAAGTATCAGCTCTAGAGATTTCTAATCCTTCAACATTAGAAACTAATGTTGATATCTTAAACTCTTTAAGACTGTAATATCCTCCATTATCAATAATTAATGGTAAATTGAGTACTAATTGTCCGCTTGAATCGGTATTGAATTGAGGTTCGTCTACATTAAATCTTAGATCCGTTACAGAATAAGCTGCTAAAACAATAAAAGCTATTAGAAGTACCCAAATCACTGCTATGGCTATACCCAACATTCGAATTGGTACTTTCATCTTAGTGCCTTCTTGAAATGGTTGAAGAAGCCCTTATTTTATCGTTTAACCCTTTTTCTAGCTCGAGGTTTTTGTTCTATTCTTTCTAAGGGAACGACTATCATTTCCGGATCACATACTTTTGGTTTTGTCTT
>JAUWJK010000079.1 GCA_030607735.1 Candidatus Bathyarchaeota archaeon | reverse complement strand
CTTTAGTTAACAAAAGTATGCAAAAAAACATGACCGAGGCTATGCTATTTTCAGCAGGCACAGACACCCAAATATTAGCTTATGAAGCCGTCAAATACTCCCCAAAAATAAAAGCATTAACCATGGCCTTTAAACATGGAAAACCAAAAGACGCAGAATATGTAAAAAAAATGGTTGCTTTCCTAAACCTAAACCAAGAAACACACACTTTTGGTCGCCAAGAAGTCATCGATAACGCCCCCAAAATAGTAAAAGCACTAAAAAAATTTGATCCCATGGAAATAAGAAACAGTATACCAGTTTACATTGGATTAACAATCCTAAAAGAAAAAGGAGTAAAAACAGTTTCAACAGGTGACGCTTTAGACGAACTTTTTGGATACCCTTGGCAATTCCATTTATCAGAAGAAGAATTCAAACAAAAACAAATAGAAATGTGGGCAGAGATGGGCTTCTCATCAAAACCAATGGCAGAGTCTCTCGGAATGACGGTTAAAGCTCCTTTCTTAGATCCAGATTTCATGGAGTACACTAAAAAACTTCCAATTAAACTAAAAATTAACATGCGTAATGGCATAAAATACGGAAAATGGATAATTAGAAAGGCCTATGAAGAGGTCATACCAATAGATGTCATTTGGAGACCAAAAGCTCCCCTTGAAGCTGGAACTGGCACAGAAGTTCTTCGCACATTTTTTAATGAAGAAATCACAGACGCAGAATTTGAAAAGACAAAAAAACAAATCCTTCAAGAAGATGACGTAAAAATTCAAGACAAAGAACAATTGCTTTATTACAAGTCTTTTAAAGAAGCTTTTGGAAAACCTTCAGAAGTATACCCGGATAATGGAGGAATAGAATGTCCATTTTGCAAAAGTCATTTAAAGACCAAAATTAAGTTCTGCAAGATATGTGGAGCTTATCCTATCTAACCCTCTTTTTCAGTATCCCAAATTAATAATCAAATATTATTTAAAATATAAGAAAAGATAATCCAGATTATCTTTTCAATTCTAATCGGAGATCTTTTGAAATCGGCTAGGTTGTCTCAACTAAAGGTAGCGATGGGAACACCTAGTTTCTTTGCAGCTTTTATTTTTGCTTTGTTTCTATTAGCAGAAAAAATGTTTAATCTAAAATTTAATACTTCTGAATTGACTTTTTGCCATAAATTCTACTTTTATGTCAAATCTTCGTAGAAATCAAGAGAAGACTAATATCTTTCTAATTAAGAAGTAAATTACAGAGAACTTAAGAGTGAATGATTGATGCGTTATTGTCCTGAATGCGGAGGAGATATGAGCTACGCAATAGCCACCAAACACCACATATGCAAAAGTTGTGGATTGTCTGTAACTCAACAAGAGCTTTGGGAGTTAAGAGAGAAACTTAAACCAAATTTAGAAACAGCTGAAGAGAAAAAGCAGAAACAAAGAAGCGATTATTTGAAGTGGTGGCTCAGTAAAAAAAAGTAACAATTTGGCCTTAAGGGTTAAATTGGTTAATAATCTAAAAGTAATAAGAAATTAACGAATAATTTTTACATATTTTAATTTACCAAAAATAGTGTTTGCTAAGAATACTACATATTTTTACTCATTATTGGGTGTGCATAAGGCCAATAAATCCCCCATAGCCCAGATTGAATGAGAAAGAATGAAAAAACCAAGAATATTATTCACAGTTGCATTAATCTTCATGGTTTTTTTCCCAATAAATTTTGTTAACGCAGATGATTATCAAGTTGAATTTTTACTTCGAGGAACAAATCTAGATGTCACCTACGATTTAAAGATCGTTTTTCCTGAAAATCTTTTCGAATATTATGCTGATAAAAGCCATAGCATAACTTCAACAAACGAATTTTCAGGTTTTGTTACACCATATGTATTTGAGCCTGTCGCCAATAGAGTCTGGGAAATTAACAATAACGATGAAGATTTTGCTAATAGTGTATTAATGATAGTCCACCAAATGAACTATGAAGAAACAACTCCAGTAAAATATCCAGTTGAAATAATGATTGATGGCAAAGGTGATTGTGATCTTTTTTCAATTATTGCCGCATCTATTATGAAAGCCGGAGGGTTGGATGTCATCTTATTATATTACGAGGAACAAACACACATGAATATTGGAGTAGCACTCTCTTCATCTCCACAAGACGCAAGAGATTCAGCTTATCATGTGAGCTATGATAATAGCCAGTATTACATAGCTGAGTGTACCGGTGAAAACTGGATAGACGGATGGAGAGTTGGAGAATGCCCACCAGAATTAAAAGATGTTAATGCTGAAGTGATTTCTTTAGAAAACAGTGAACAGGTGGCACCCGGACAAACTTCAGCAAGTTTCGCTTCATTAGAGGCAAGCATTTTATCGTTGGATATAACACCCGTAGTCTCCTTTCAAAATACAGATCTCAACCTAAGAGGACAACTATCTCCCTCAAATGAAAACCATAATATTACATTTTATGCAAGCATAAACAACTCCCCTTGGACAGTAATAGGTTCAACCAGTACAAAACCAAACGGATACTTCCAGTATTTATTGAAAAATGAATTTAGTGGAATAATATCTATTCGGGCAAGTTGGTCTGGAGATAATCAATATGCAGGTTCAGTGAGCGCAACTAAAAACGTAACAATTATTCCTTTAATTGCAGTTGAATTAACAATTTTAGTCATTTTATTAGGAGTTGCAGGGATCATCTTAATTGTTATAACTAAAAGATCGCAAAATAAAGAAATCCAAACAGAATATTGGTAGAACCAATAGACAAAACGAAATCAAATATAAAATCATTTTTGGTCTTTGCGCAGTCTCCTAATTACATCAACAGTTTCTTTTCTGGATGGATGGGAAATAGCTCCAGAGGGACAGATATCTTGACAGCCTTTACAAAAAACAACACAATTGAAAGGATTTACTGCTATAGGTCTACTTTTTTCCCGATTCTCATCTAATTTATAAACGCCAAGCTTACAGTAATCAACACATTTCCCACAGCCAATACATCGTTCATAATTCACCGTTGGATACCAAGGAATATTTTTTCTGGACACTCCTTTGTATGTTTCTTTAACCATTACAATTACACTTTTTATTTCTTGTTTTTTTACTTAATTTACTGAATTAAACAGTAATTGTCACCTATGATCTTTCCTGTATTTTGGTTTATTTAAAAAAAATAGGCGGTATAACTATTAATTGGAAGATTCAATCTTTTATCTTCAGCTTTTATTCTACAAAAAAATCTATAAAATTGCCATATAATGTCAATAAAAACTGATTCAAAATTGTTTCATTTTTGTTTAAATGTTTGAATGTTTGTTTTTATGAATATTCATGTAAATACTAGCCTTATTACCGTGTAATTACACTTTTTTTCTTCTCCTTATAGAGCTAAAAAGATTATCGGAGAAATAAAAATACTAATTTCCATAACAATAGATTAAGCTTAAATCAAGCTTCTTTTGAGAATTACAAGTGCGGTTGCCGGGATTTGAACCCGGGTTATCAGCTTGGGAAGCTGAAGTCCTAACCAAACTAGACTACAACCGCATAAAATAGACCTTGAATCTTTAAGATCAAGTATTCAACATTGCTCAATTGTTCAAAAGGTTGTTCTTTAATATTTCCATACAATGAAAATATGATTTTCTTGAAAAACAATAAACAAAAAATTGAGCACCCCACTTCAGAATATTACAGTTTACGAAATAAAGTATTATCTATTCTATCAACAATATTAGTGATAATAAAAAAAATTCACTCTTCAGGATAAGTTCAGAGATGAGAATAAAAATGCAAGGGTACGATAATAGAATTTATCGTAAAACTCAAATTGAGAATACGATGAACAGATTAAACTCTCTGAAGTTCAAAGTTACTGAATTAAGGATAAAATGTGAAAAACTAAAAAAACTGCAAAACGAAAAACAATGTAAGAACTGCAGGAAAACAATCAGTCAAGGTGAAGAAATAACGTTTAAAGATCCTGCTAGAAACATAGAGCACGATTACCATAAAAATTGTTTTAAATCACTTCTTTCGAATCTCAAATAAGTAGAGTTTTCAAACATCGAGTAACATCAAAGGTTCTCTAGACACAACAATACTCAAATATTTTCATAAATTGCGAAAAATTTTAGCTGAAAACAAAGCAAAATGTTTGATTTCTTCACAAGGTATTTCAGAAGAAGGCAGTAATATAGTATTAATATGTCTGATCCTAAACAACCATGCCCAAAATGTAGTTTTGAAATTGGAAAACTACTGTATTGCACACCCTTAGATTCAGATATATATTATTGTCCTAAATGTGAATACAAAATTCAGGCGAAATGTGACAAGTGTGGAACCTGGTTAACCGTACTAGAACGTTATTGTCAAAAATGTGGAGTTGAAAATACTTTTTTCTATAGTACCCCCTAATTACTTTTAAAATAAAGACAAAAAATAAATTGCTAACAATTTAATGATAATTTTTTCCGATCTTTTCTAAATATTCGATAAAACTTTTCAGTTCTTCTTTATCCATTTCGATTAAAGAAGTGCGTTCTGATTTAACATATTTACGAAGTTCTGTCAAACATTCTTTAGCTTTTACATCAAGTTTTACTGTTCGGATTTGATCTCGTTCAATTTTTATTCTATAAAGTGTTGCGATGAATGTTCCAAGAACAAGTATGGTATTACTAATAATAACTATTATTGCCAAATCCATGTCAATATCGACCCTTATTCCCTTTCTGTAAATTATATGTTCATTAAAGTCTCTTTTTAGGTTTTCATTAATCGTCTAATAAATTAAACCAAAAGGTTATTTGTTGTTAAAGAATCGTTATTTCTTATAACTCTAAAATAGAATTATAGGGAAGGAAATAGTATGAAAAAGAAAATTACATATTCTGATGCAGGTGTAAATCGTGAACAAAGAACAGAATCTAAAAAAGCGTTAAAAAAATTGCAAGAAACTTACAAATATAGTTCACAGGGCGCAGTTATGCATCTACCGTATGGAAATATCTTTCCTTTTATAGATGATATATTCCTAGATCTTGTCATAGAAGGTGTAGGAACTAAAGTTTTGGTGGCACAATTAGCTAATAAATATGACACCATCGGAATTGACGCAGTAGCCATGGCAGTTAACGATGTCATCAGGTCAGGTGCTAAACCGATTGCGATGGCAGATAATATTCATGCAATAGCCAGCGACCCTAATCTTGTCAAAGATTGGCTTAAAGGAATTATTGTAGGAGCAAAAAAAGCAGAATGTCCTGTAACTAGTGGTGAAATTGGAGATGTCGCAGAAATAATAAAGGGTTTAACTCCTGATCAAGGATTTGATATGATAGTTTCAGTGATTGGGCAAGTCAACAAAAATAATATTATAACTGGAAAAAATATAAAACCTGGAGATTCAATAATCGGACTTGCAAGTAGTGGACTTCATAGTAATGGAATTAGCCTTGCTAGAAAAATTCTCTTTAAACGCTGGGGAGGAAAATTTGAAGGATTTGATATACCTGACAATCTTGATAAACCGATAGTTCAAGAAGTTTTAGAACCGACAAAAATTTATGTTAAACCTGTCCTCAAATTAAATGAAGAAATAAAAATTAAGGCAGTAGTACACATTACAGGAGATGGATATCTCAAATTTGGCAATCTTAACCGTTTTTCACCAGGCATTGGTTTTGAATTTTCAAATTTTAAACCTCATCCAATCTTCTCAACAATCCAAAACACGGCACAAGATCTTGGATACACTTTAACAGATAAAGAAATGTTTAGAACCTTTAATATGGGATGGGGATTCGCAATAATAATAGATAAAGAAGATCGTGAGAAAGGATTAGATATCCTTGAGAAAAGTGACAATAACCCTGAAGAAATCGGAAAGATCACAGATAATAACAAAATCAAAATAGTTTACAAAAACAAGAAAATTATATTAACATAATATTTTTCACATTTAGTGATGAAAGCGTTTAAATCCATTATTCTTAACATTTAGCTCATGAAATACTTCTTGAAAATCGAAGTCAGTCTAAAACCAGGACACAGCAATCCAGAAGGTGAAACTGCTGCAAACCTGCTAAAAGAACTGGGTTATCAAGTTGATTCGGTAGATGTTAGCAAAGTTTATACGATTCTTTTAAAAGCAAAAGATAAACAAGAAGCAGAAATTAAAGGAATTGAAATGTGCAATAGGCTCTTGGCAAACCCAACGAAAGACAATTATACAATAATTATTGAGGAGCAATAATGAATCCTAATCTCTACATTAAGAGAAAAACAAACAGCAAATTGTATGAAATCAACCTAGTACAAGCTTCTGATAATGAGTTATTAGAGGTTAGTAATGAAATTGGTCTTGGTTTAACCTTAAAAGAAATGAAAAGTATTCAAAAATATTTCCAAACCAAGGCAAGAAATCCCACTGATTTAGAATTACAAATCATGGCTCAAACATGGTCTGAGCATTGTTGTCATAAAACTTTCAAAGGAATAATAAAGATAAAAAATAGGGAAATTAAAAGTCTCTTTAAAACATTTATAGCTAAAGTAACAGAGGAAATCAACCCTGATTGGTGTTTTTCAGTTTTTGAAGATAACGCTGGGATAGTACATTTTGATAAGGATTATGGAATTGCAGCTAAAGTTGAAACTCATAACCATCCATCTGCTGTGGAACCCTTTGGAGGAGCAGCTACTGGTGTAGGCGGAGTAATAAGAGATGTATTAGGGGTTTGGGCTGATCCAATTGCATGTATGGATGTTTTAGGATTTGGACCTTTAGATTATGATTACAAAAAGCTTCCAGTTGGTGTTAAACATCCCAAATATGTCTATAGGGGCGTTACAGCTGGAATAAGCGCCTACGGGAACAACATGGGAATACCCACAATAAATGGAGCAATATACTTTGATGAAAGTTACACAGGAAATGTTGTAGTATATTGTGGCTGTATAGGTTTATTACCTCTGAGTAAATTCCGCAGAAACGCAAAATCTGGTGACATAGTTCTATTAGTTGGAGGAAAAACAGGTCGCGATGGGATTCATGGAGTGAACTTTGCATCAGCTGAGTTGACAGAAGAGTCGGAACTAGTTTCAAGACCAGCAGTTCAGATTGCAGATCCTATTGAGGAGGAAAAAGTAAAACGAGCAATAATTGAAGTTCGAGATCGTGAGCTGGCTTCGGCAATAACTGATTTGGGAGGAGGAGGATTGTCTTCAGCAGTAGGTGAAACAGCTGAAAAATTCAATTGCGGTACCATTATAGACCTGCAAAAAATTCCGTTAAAATACCAAGGCTTGACTCCATGGGAAGTCTACATTTCAGAATCTCAAGAAAGAATGTTGTTGATTATTCCTCCTGAAAATCTTGAAAAGGTATTAGAAGTATTCGCAAAAGAAGAAGTAAATGCTACTGCAATAGGAAAACTCACCACCGATCGTCATTT
>JAUWJK010000120.1 GCA_030607735.1 Candidatus Bathyarchaeota archaeon | reverse complement strand
CCAATTAAAGGATCACCAGTAATAATTATGTATCCTAAACCCTGATTTGCTAATTCTGATTTTACTTTTTTTCCTGGTGCATCTGTAATAATAACTCCGGGAAGACCACTGTTTGAAATTTTTTCTCTGGCTTTTGCAGGCCCAGGTAGCGCGGTATTAGGTGATATTAATATTAGAAAATCTGGATTAAGCTCAAATATCTTAGGAAGAGATTCTTCAACATCTTCTAGTCCCATCTTTGAACCCGTAGTTACTGTTCGGACTTTAATGTCTTTTCGATCTGCCAATTCATCAAATAGAAGCTCAAGTAAAGGTGATGTTCCAATGTTGCCGCATTTAAAAATCCCGATTTTAATATTCTTTTTTTGCTCCATCCTTAACCACTCATTTTGATAATTACTGCTTGGCATTTAAGAATTACCATTTTTGATTGACTTCAGTTCTAATTTTTCGCTTTAACCAAAGTATTGATATTATAATGATCCACAATAATTCAATAGTCTGCTAATAGTTTGGTTTAATACATTTCACTAAAACTGTTACCACAATCATTTAATAATTTAATTATGAGAGATTAAGTTACGAATCTTTAAGAAGGTAAATTGTTTGTCGATTGAATCTAATTTGGAAAGACTCTCAAATGCTAACGGAGTAACTGGCAGAGAGGGAGCAGTAAGAGATTTGTTGACCAAATTAATTACGCCATATGTTGACGAAGCATTTGAAGATAAGCTTGGAAATGTAATTGCAATAAAAAAAGGCAAAAAATCAAAACCGAAAATTATGTTTGCTGCACATATGGATGAAGTCGGTTTAATGGTAAAAACCATCTCAAAAGAGGGATTTTTACAATTTGCAAAAATGGGCGGTATAGATGATCGTATCCTTTTAGCGCAGAAAGTTGTTGTTCACACAAGCATAGGTGATCTGGTGGGCATTATCGGATCAAAACCTCCTCACATACAGAAGAAAGAAGAACGGAACAAAGTAGTAACTTATGATAATATGTTCATCGATATTGGAGCTGAAAACCTCAAAGTTGCAAAAAAATTGGGAGTAAAAATTGGGGATCCAATAAGTTTTAGTGTGAAATACGAAAAAATTGGTAAAGAAATTGTTACAGGTAAAGCTTTTGACGATAGAGTAGGCTGTGTGATAATGATTGAGGTGCTAAAAAAGTTGAAATCAACAGATTGTAACATATTTGCTGTAGGAACTGTTCAAGAAGAAGTAGGTCTAAGAGGTGCAACTACTGCAGCTTTTGGTATTGATCCCGATTTTGGAATAGCCTTGGACGTGACAGTTGCTGGTGATGTTCCTGGTGTTAAGGATTTTGACTCTAGTATAAAGATGGGAAAAGGTCCAGCGTTGACAGTTACTGATGCAGGTTTCATTTCGCATCCAAAAGTTTTAAGTTTACTTATCGATGCAGCAAATAAAAATAAATTACCTTATCAGCTTGAAACAGGTTTACCAGGTACAACTGACGCAGCACGGATCTCTTTAGCGAGACAGGGTGTCCCAAGCGGAACTATTTCTATTCCAACTCGATATATTCACAGTCCAGTAGGTATGCTAAATGTAACTGATGTTGAAAACTCAGTAAAACTATTAATTGCTACCATAGATGAAATTCAGCAAAAATTCTAGTTTTTCGAGAATATATGATCCTTTTTCCTCAGTTTTTTTATAAGTTAGTATGTGAAGTGCAAAATCTTGGATAAGAACCCAAAATTTGAATTCTTAGAACATACTGCAGATATTTACATAGCTTCGTATGGAAAAAATATGGAAGAAGCATTTGAAAATGCGGCTATTGCAATGTTTGAAGTTATGACTGACACTAAAACCGTTAAGTCAACTTTAGAGGACTCCATTCTAGTTAAAGGTAAAGATGATCTAGAGCTTCTCTATAATTGGCTTGAAATCTTGATAGTTAACTTTGAGACAAAAAATAGACTATACTCCAAATTCAAAATTTTATCGCTAAAGAAAAATTTGGGATTTTTTATTTTGAACGCTAAAATATGGGGCGAAATTTTTGATCCAAAAAAACATGTGCAAAAAGTTGGCGTTAAAGCTATTACCTATCATCGTATGGAAATCATTAAAGATCCCAACAAAGTTACTTTAGAATTTATCTTAGATATCTAAGCTAAATTAAGTTCTTTCAATTTAACTAATATATTTTTTACTATTTTCTCTGGAGGTGTCTGAAGTTCTTTGATCTCAGATATTATGAAAGAAATTTTTTTGTCATCATAATATTTTATAATCGGACTAGTCATTTTTTGATATAATTGGATTCTTTTCTTTATAACCTCAGCAGTATCGTCTGGGCGTTGATATAACTGGCCATTACACTTGTCACATACATTTTCAATTTTAGGTTTAAGAAAACGGATGTTGTAGACTTCATTACAGTTTTTACATATTCTCCTCGAGGATAATCGTTCAATAATAATCCAGTCAGGAACATTTTGTAATAAAATGACGTCAATTTTTGCTATTTTCTGAAGAATTTCAGCTTGAACAATCGTTCTAGGATACCCATCGAAGATGACCCCTTTTCCAACTGGAATTTCAGAAAATTTTTTTCTTAAAACCTCAATAACAATCTCATCTGGAACAAGTAGACCTTTCTCCACAAACTGTTTAACTTTCTTGCCAAAATCTGTCTCTTTTTTCATAATCTCACGAAAAATATCCCCCATAGAGATTACTTCTACTCCCAGTCTTGTTTTTAGTCTAGATGCATATGTCCCCTTGCCTGAACCAGGTGCTCCAAAAATAATTGCGTTCATCCTTCTCCATCTCCCCATTTTAGCCTTAATTTAAAATAAAGGATATGCTTTATTAAATTTATTTTTATTTTGATATCTTTCAAGCATCAATATTTTTCCATCACATAACTTTATTGCAGAAGCCTTTATATTTAGTTATTTTCTTAAAACGTTAAACCTTGTTTCAGGTTCAAAACTATTTTATATCCAGTATGGTTCTTGTGATTAAAGGGGAAAAATAATGGCATCGCGCAGATTTTCACATGAAAAAATTCCACTTGAAAAAGTTGAAGATTGTATTTGGCGTATTCCAAAATTTAAAAAAGGCATGAATGTTCCTGGATTGGTTTTTGCTAATGAATCTCTTATTAAAAAGATGCAAACTGATCGAACTCTTTGGCAATCCGCCAATGTTACTCATTTACCTGGAATCTACAAACACTCAATAACTCTGCCAGATGGTCATGAAGGATATGGGTTTCCAATAGGTGGTGTAGCTGCAACTGATTATGAGGAAGGAGTTATTAGCCCAGGGGGTGTGGGTTATGATATTAATTGTGGAGTTCGGCTTTTATCAACTAACCTCTCAGATAGAGACATAAAACCCTACATTGCCAAATTAGTTGACAACATTTTTAAGAATGTGCCCTCTGGTCTTGGAAGTCGTAGAAAAGACTTCAAAATAACCTCTTCTGAACTAGATCAAGTAGCTACCGAGGGCGTGAATTGGCTTATTGATAAAGGAATTGGATGGTCTGAGGACGCGAAACATTGTGAAGAATCAGGTTGCATGAAAAATGCAAATCCAGACAAGGTTTCGACAATAGCAAAAAAAAGGGGTTTAAATCAATTAGGTACTCTGGGTTCAGGAAATCATTTTCTTGAAATTCAGAAAGTTGACAAGATTTATGATGATCAAAAAGCCAAAACATATGGTATTGAACACGAAGGACAAGTTACTGTAATGATCCATTGTGGATCAAGGGGTTTTGGTCATCAAGTTTGTTCAGATTATCTT
>JAUWJK010000101.1 GCA_030607735.1 Candidatus Bathyarchaeota archaeon | reverse complement strand
TTTCATTTTGTTTCTCCAAGACAAAAACTGTTTGTGTTTGTTTTGGTGTCTTGCTGACTGGTTTAGAGGAGTTTTATGCTTAAATTAGTATGGCTATGGTTTTTTATTGGAGTTCAGCGTTTTCTTTTTTCAATAATGGTTTTTCCGTACTAGCTGTTTCTATCAGATGGATTTTTAAACAATTAAACTTAGTATTGAAAATTTATTACTTCCATTTATATTACATCATACTTAGAAAATAAGTTGAATTTTTAAAGGTTATACAAAAATGAATTTAGAATTACATATAAGAGAACTGGAAGAGAAAGTGAAACATCTTGAGGAACGCATTGAAATGTTGGCTTCAATAGCAGATTTTGAAAAGCATCCTTTTATTTTCACTGCTTTGGAGTATAGACTGAGTCGAGATGATGTAAAGAAAATCTATGGATTAATGGAATTCTATCGGAAGCGAATATCTGATGGGGACACTATAACTCATTCAGAGTTTGAAAGGGAACTCTATAAGGAAATTCCTTCATTAAAGGGTAATTTTCCTTTTGCTAAGTCAATTGTTATGACTTTGAATGATGAGAAGTTGTATACAGAAGTTTATGAAGAACTTAAGAAAAGCGGAATGAACATTTAGACAGAGGAAAAGGGATTTTTTTAACATCACTTGTAACCTTTCTCCTTTTTTTGATTAAGACTCTTTATTCAGATTATTTTAACAGATTAACGGGAGGCATTTTTACTTGATTTTTAGAGATTTCCGTCTCTCTAAATAATTCAGCTAATTTAGAATGACGAAATAGAAAATCTTCACCTTTCTTTGATACTCCATAAACATCTTTTCCGTTTGCATTAAATTTATTTAACAATTGAGTTTTAAGCATAAATCTAAGATATTCATTAAGTTGTGCAAAGCTCATATTTGCTTTATACATTATTTTCGTTTTTAGCGTTCCACCTCTTGCTATCTCTAAAATTTCTGCCATAATGCTTAGTTTATCTCTTCTTTTTGATTCTGTTTGATTTAACCATAAAGTCAATTCTATAACCTTCTTGTAGAACTTTTTTCTATTACTAAATTTGATGCTAATTGTTTTAAGTCGTGTTTCACAAGTCTGCATATTCTTAATAGGTAATATTCTAGAAAAATTGTCTATATTTGAAATAGAGAAGAAAAAGGGATTTTTAACATCACTCGTAACCTTTCCCCTTTTTGTAAAAATAAGTAGAAAAATTATTATGGGGGATTACTAGGTATCAGGTGATTTCAACAATTCTGAAGAAGACTTATCAATGTTAAAGAAAAGAAATTTTTTGGCTTTTTTGCTTTCTATTATGTCAGGGTTCTTGCTTTTATTCAAAGGGATTCAAGGACCTACAGAGTTTTATTTTTTTATATTAAATTATGTTTCCAGTTTGTTGAGTGCAGGGATTATTAGATCGATTCTACTGTTTGGTCTTTTGGTTTTGATTGTTTTGAGTTCTTTGGGTGGTTTGACTGTTATTGCTGGGGGTTTTTTTATTTTGAAAAATCAGGTTTCTTTTGGAAGATTTTTGATTGGGGTTGGGGCTGGGATTAGTGTTTTTTTTGTTTTTGTTTTGTTGATTCCTTTGTTTACTAGTGGTGATGTTTTTTCTGTTTTTAATCAGTATAGTGTTTTGGGGTGGATTGGGTTGTTTTTAGCGTTTTTGGCTAGATTAATTGTTAGGTAAATCGGAATAGTAAAACTCATTTTTTGTGGTTCGAATTTTTATGATTTCCATAACTATAATTTGCAGTGAAGAAAAGGGATTTTTTCAATATCACTTGTAACCTTTCCCTTTTTATCCAATTTAGTCCATAAATTATCAGAGGAAAACACATGCTTAACAAAATCAGATCAAAAAAAAGAATACAAGTCTTCTTATTATCAACATTATTAATTTCAATCATTTCAGTTGGTAGTTTTGCAGTTTATGCTATGCATCCTGTTGATGTTCCAGTTGAAGTAAAAGAACCACTAGAAATACTAGACTACCCAACAGGTTTTAGCCTCTATCCAGGAGAAACAGTAAACTTTAATTTCACAGTAGAAAACTCTGCTTCAGTTAATTACTTTCAAGAATTTGATTTTCTGGTAAACGATACAAGCTACCAAAAATATGTTACCTTCAGTAACTACAATTATAGTATCCTCAATGGAATCCACACGCTAAATGCTTGGATGACAATAGCTCCAAGTGCACCAGCAACAAACTTTGTAATAACAATTAACAAAAAAACAGACTCGCCAATTCCCACACAAACTCTTGCCCCAAACAATTCAATACTAACAAATCTTAATCCTTCACTAGAGCTTCTGGCTGGAGGAGCTAGATGGGCAGCACAAGAAGGAAACTCTGCACTATACATAAACTGGTTAGACAACTACAAATCTCATCACACAATTGATGGCATTGATTGGGTATGGTATGGCTCAGAAACAAAAATGGATTTAATGCAAGTTTCGATTATAGCTGCACTGGAATTAACAGGATTTGAAGTAACGCTAACTGGTGATGTTCCAGATGACCTAACACCATACGATGTTATTGTTATGTACGCTTACTATGCTGTTGAACCTCATCTTGAGTTTTTAATTCTAGAATACATCTATAATGGAGGAAATGTTGTTTTGCTATATGGTATCCCAACCATTTTACAATTCACTCTAAGACTTTGAACACAGGGTATGATCTCGAGAGAATTGAGGATTGGTTTGGGGCAAGCAGATATCGCAATGATGGTGGTTATGCGGGAGTCGCTTTTGATAATCCCTTTGGAACTTCTTTGTTGACAAGTGAGGTTTTTTATTTTGAGGGTTCAGGTAATGCTGCTGTTAGTTCTCTTAGAAATGGCGCTAAACCAATTGCTTATTATGATTCAGGAGGCGTATTTGCTTTTACATACGAATTTGGAGATGGAAGGGTTTACTACCAAGCCCAATTTCATCTCTTAGAAAACCTCTAGAAAAATACTTGGAGAAAGGACAAATAATACATTTCTGTTTTCATTTGAAAAAACAAGGGTATGCTGAAGCTACAATAAAACTGAATTACACTGTGCTAAAAGTTCTCATGGATAGAGGAGCTAATCTAGTTGATTCTGAAATCGTTAAAGAGGTAATTGCTAGACAATCTTGGAGTCAAAACAGACGTAGAATCGTTATAACATCATACTCGAAATTCTTGGAGTTTCAAGGTTTAACTTGGAATCCTACAAGAAGTAAGGTTACTCGTAAAATACCTTTCATTTCTATTGAGCAAGAATTAGATGATTTGATAGAATTATACGCAGATAAGAAAAAAGAGAGTTCATAAGGGTAAAAAAACTCCTACTGTTCTAAAAGGTCACGATAGTGTGAATAATTCATGAAAAAAAGAAATATAAATTCCAGGCTATCGCACATCATCGCAAACTTTGTCTAGTTTATTATCGATATGATTTAATTGTGCTTCAATCTTGCTTAATCTGGTTTCTATATCATTTAATTTTTTTAAAATAATAACATCTGTCAATTTAATCAATCTAATTGAATATTTTGGTAGAATAAAATGATGATTGTTTTTTAGTAGGATATATGTGATTTCTCTTGAATCCCTTTTTCTTTTTTTAATAACGAATTTTTCAAAAATTAGTGTCTTGAGTTTATCCAAAGTTCAAGAAAATACTTAGAACTGGGTTTGGGAACCACGACCAAAAGGAGAGATCACCTGCACATTTTTCCTCTTTTTTAGGTAATAAGTGGCCGAGATGAGGTAGCCTCGTTTAGAATGGACACGTTTTCAACATATCCCGCAAACCTTTCCTTTTTTTACAATTATATTTTTTTGTTTTGCTTTTATTATATGTTTTTTAAGGTCTTACTGCTAGCTAATGCATGTTGTTCTTTTTGTTTGGGGAGTTTAATGAATGGTTGTAAAAGAGCGAAAACGTATTGCCATGTTATCGCCTGTTGCATGGAGGACCCCGCCGAGGGGTTATGGCGCTTGGGAAACTGTTGTTAGTAACCTCACAGAAGGACTGGTCTCAAGAGGGTGGGATGTGACCCTTTTTGCCACTGCTGATTCTGTGACATCGGCGAATTTGCTCTCTACTGTAGCTAAAGGATATGAGGAAGACGCCAGTGTTGATCCTCGTGTCGTCACCTGTTTGCATGTTTCCGAGGCTTTCGAAAATGCTGAAGAGTTCGACCTCATACACAACCATTTCGATTATTTGCCGTTAACATATTCTCGATTAGTGTCTACTCCTATTTTAACCACGGTTCATGGCTTCTCATCTCCGCAGATACTGCCAGTCTATAAAAAGTACAGGGGAAGCTACTTTGTCTCGATCAGTAATTCAGATAGAGCTAATGGATTAAATTATCTAGCTACAGTATACAACGGGATTAATCTCTCAGAGTTCACGTTCTCGGAAAATCCCGGAGATGCCTTAGTTGCCTATGGACGTATTCACCCGGACAAGGGTTTCCACCTCGCCATCAAAGTCGCCAAAAAGACAGGGCGACGGCTAATCATGGCTGGCTACATTCAGGACAGGTCTTATTTTGAAAAAGAGATAGCTCCTTATGTTGATGGTGATAACGTTAAATACTTGGGTGTTGTGACCAATCGTGAGCGTGACGAGCTTCTTCAACAGGCGTATATGGTTCTTCACCTGAATACAATCCCTGAGCGTTTTGGGCTTGTTATGGTGGAGGCTATGGCTGCTGGCGTACCTGTAGTGGCTATGGATCTTGGTTCTTGCCGAGAGGTAATTGCAAATGGGCAGACAGGTTTTTTGGTTAACGATGTTGACCAGGCTGTTAAAGCAATCAAAAAGATTCCTGAAATATCTCGCCGAGCCTGCCGCCAAAGAGTGGAAAAACATTTTTCTTCGGATGTTATGGTAAAAAATTATGAGAAGGTATACCGTCAAATCTTTCAGTTAGAAAAGAGAAAAATGCGCGAGGGAATTTAATTTGAAGAAATTAATCACCCGTTTTCCAGGAAATCCAATTTTAACCAAAAAGGATGTCCCCTATCCTGTGGCAACAGTGCATAACGCTGCAGTTGTCAAGCATCAAAATGAGTATATCATGATTTTTCGTTCCCACCGCTTAAACGGTCGCAGCATCTTAGGACTAGCCCGTAGCAGTGATGGGTTCCATTTTGAAGTTGCTTCCAAACCTTTCATGACTCCTTCAGAT
The DNA here is from genome assembly GCA_030607735.1 of Candidatus Bathyarchaeota archaeon. Taxonomy (GTDB): domain Archaea; phylum Thermoproteota; class Bathyarchaeia; order Bathyarchaeales; family Bathycorpusculaceae; genus AD8-1. The sequence continues at coordinate 542 of JAUWJK010000101.1, read as the reverse complement.
GAATACGACGAATACGGAATTGAAGACCCCCGCATTACCCGTATCGAGGAGAACTACTTGATCACTTACAGTGCTTACTCCCGGTATGGTGTGCGCGTTGGACTGGCTAGGACAAAAAACTTTAGTCAGGTTGAAAGGGTGGCATACATAACCCAGTCAGACTTGAGGAACGTGGTTATATTTCCGGAGAAGATCGGGAAATACTATGTTCGTCTTGATCGCCCTCATACCGAATTAACCAGGTGGTCAATCTGGATTAGCTACTCTGAAGATTTGATTTCCTGGGGGCGGTCCAAAATTGTGCTCAGACCTCAGACTTATCACTGGGATTCGATGAAGGTGGGGCCAGGAGCACCTCCGGTCAAGACCGAAAAAGGGTGGTTAAGTATCTTTCACGGTGTCTTCGAAACGATGGCCGGAGCGGTTTATCGTTTGGGAGTCGCGTTACACGATTTAAATGATCCCTCAAAAATCATTGGGGTTGGGGATCGATGGATTTTGGAGCCTGAGGATCCTTGGGAACGTGTGGGGTATGTTCCCAA
>JAUWJK010000016.1 GCA_030607735.1 Candidatus Bathyarchaeota archaeon | reverse complement strand
TTTGTTTTTGATAAATAATACAGTTATGAAGCCTGAATTCAAATTCTAAATATGATGCAAAAATTTTGATTCCTAAAAAGAGTTGGGGTTTAATCTGTAAAGATTGTGTTGAACCAAAACAAATAGAAAGAGACTATTCAACATGGGAACGAGACTTCATCACACGAGAAAACGCTCTATTAGCAAGAGATTTATCAAAAAATCCAGAGAAGTATGTGGTTTCAATGAATATGTGGGAAATCAATCAATTAACTGATATTCAACCAATAGATGCAGTTTGGATAAAATCTTCTTGTGAACCATTTTGTGATGAAATGGAATTAGACGAAGAAAGAAAAAAGAACTGGCTAAACCGCTTCCAAATAAAAGAACACAATGCCCACGCTTCAGGACATGCTTCAGGTAACGAACTCAAACTGATGATCGAACGAATCCACCCTAAAAATTTGATTCCAATACACACAGAACATCCTGAACTATTCAATAATTAATGCAAAAAAAACATATTTTTTATTTTTGTTTTGCCTCTAAGATGTTATATCTTTATTTGTTCTAACTGATTCTATTACAGAGATTTTATATTTTAATCAAAATAACTAATATTATTCTAAAAAATTTTTCATAGAATTTTCGTCAAAAAGTGTTTAACATGTATAATAAAAAGAAAACATTACCTGAAGCTGAAAAAATATCAAATTTAAAATTTGAATTAAAGAAAAAGAATTTAACTCTAGAGGAAATAAGTGATAAACTCGAAAAAACAAATATTTCAAAATGTTTATTGGAAATAGAATTAAGAAAAAAGAATCGTACATTAAAGGAATTGAAAGTTAAATTAAAAAAGAATGATATGTTTAGAGACTTGTATTTTCAAGAATACGGAAATGTGTTAAATCTCAAAGAATTGTCATCTAGTTCTAGTATCAAATATCCTGAAAAGTTACTTAGCCTCCCCGATAATATTAACCATAAACAAATCGCTCAGAAACTTGTAACGTTTATACAGGACCATGGTAGACTCCCCGCATTTAATGAACCAGGAGAAAAATTAACTATAGAGGCAAATAGATCATTTAGATCTTTAAAAGAAGCTTTACTATTTTCAGGACTGTCAACTCAAAGTTCAGATATAGAACAACCTAGGTTAGTAATAATGATGGGTCGAAACAATCTGGAGAAAATATTCACACAGGCTCTCTGGTCAACGAAATATAAAAAAAGACTTTTTGAAACAAATATTAAAATTTTTGAAGAATCAAAAAGTGGTAACCAATCAATAATTAATCTGCAACAGACAATCATAAACAAACAGATCACAATAGATAAACAAAAACTGGAAATTCGACGACTTAATAGATTTTTAAACGCTGCAGAAGATCGAATTGCAGATTTCATGTAAAAAATCGTTAAAAAAGCTAAAATGCTTTATCGTTGTGGACGGTGAAACTGAAGAGAGGACTATTGGTTCTCAGGCTTAGGAAAAACTTTCACTTTAGCTTAACTTTTGATGGTCGACTATGTATAACATCAACAATTTTGAGATATTCAAGCACGGAAGCAACATAGTTAGCGTCAGATGAATGTTGTGTGCCTCTAGAAGGATGTTTGTCTATATACTCTTGTAAAGTTCTTTCTGAAGCAGTATCATATTTTGCGCCAATTCTTACCCATCCTTTGTCTCTAAGAAAATCAGGGATTTCATCCCATATAGTTCTTGGGATTGGAATTAGAGACTTAGCACCTACAAAAAAAACCAATCTATCTTTATCAATAGCGTCAATAGAGAATTGTACTTTTCTTACAGGCGTGAAAAAGACCATCCCCGAATGAATATCATTAAGAATTCTATCAAATATTTCCATTTTTTATTTTTCAGCTCATATTTAGTAAGATCCTTGAGATTTATTAATATAATAAATTTACTAAATTTAATTAAATAGACAAAATTATATTTTTTTAAAGCTTGTATTTTACTTCTTATGTGACCAGAAAATACAAATAAAAGAGAGTTTAATCTAAACAGTTAATTGGTTAGGAAAAGAGTCTGCTTGTAGAAAAATATAAGTAGGGTTACCTTTGCGGGGTTGCCCTAGCCTGGCAGGGGGCAGGCCTGCTAAGTCTGTGGTCCTTTGGGCCGCGAGGGTTCAAATCCCTCACCCCGCGCCATTGTTTCTTTGTGGAATCAACGAGGTTGGTTGAAGGGTTAGTTTTGATTTTAGGTTCTTCTAATACGTTTTTTTATGTCTTTTATGGCGTTTCAAAACTTTATTGATATTTAATCCTAACTCTTTTGCCTTTTCTGCTAATTCTTTTTTAATTCAAATTGTGACGTTCCTCTCTGAAAAATCCATAAGAGAGATTTTAGTTAAGATATTATAAATTCAGAGAATATTTATACCTCATTAACTGAAAATTGCAATTATGCGTATGACTCTAACTATCTTTACAGGATTATTTATTATGGCTTCGATTTTACTGTTTTCAGGGTTCCTTCTTCAGTGGTATGTAGCGGGTAGAATTGATGGCTTAGAGTATATGTTGGGTTTAAATGGATTAACAGAATACAATAAGGGAATGCTTCAAGGATCAGTAGATTGGTGGATTATAAACAGATTATCCTTATTTGATCCGATTTCCTACCTTCTGATCACGGTAGGGATTATTACTTATCTTTTTTCAGGGTTTTCTATCTGGAGAGAAACTCTTCAAAATAGAGTAATAAAGCAAAAGACACTTAATTTTGAAAAAAATGTTATTTCTCAAGAACCCAATCTTTCAGAAAAAACTATTGAAATATCAAATTTAAAAAGGAAAATTTCGAAATTTGAAAAGAAACTGGCTTTTTCAAAGAATCAAATTAACAATCTAAAAGAAAACATGGATTATTTAATTAAAATAATTAAGGATTCGAAGTCAGATCCTAATTATCAATAAGAATGAAGAAACTAAAATCCGATTTATAACCTCTCTACTTAACTCTAAAAACTAAACAAATCAAAAAACAATAATCTGCAATAATATATTCAACTTTAGGTTAACGTTTTTCATCAAATAAAACTTGTTAGTTTTTTTGAAAATAACGTGCAAAATCTCATTATCAACCACAGATCAATATAGTCTAAAAAGCAATAGATATTATTTAATGAACTCTCTTGATAAAAAAAGATTATTTGTATATATTATTGTAGGCTTTTCCCTCTCTTTTTCTGTGATATTTCTTTTAATTAATTTAAGATTATCAATAATTTTCCTGTAGATGTTTTTACCTCTATAATGGTTAGTTAAAAATTCATTTCCATCTATAGAAACTAATATTGTATGAAAACGATTAACATAAGCTGAATCTAATCTGTCAAGAAAAACGCCATTTGTTTGAACCATAAAAAACTTTGGAATGACTAAATCCATTATTTTTTTGATACTATCTATACAAAGTAATGGTTCTCCGCCGTAGAAAGTTAAAACACATTCTTTATCTTTGTCGCAAAATTTCTTGAGAAGTTTATAATCATAACTTGTAGTTTTAGGTAATTGATAATCTATATCTAACCCTTCAAAATTCTCTTCAAAATCTTCAACCACTTCTCCAAAACAATATTTACATTTAAGGCTACATTCATTTGTTAGTATCAGATGGAAGAACATTTTATCTTTCTAAATTAAGTACTTACTTTTAAGCATATTTTTCTCTAATCTTTTGAGCATTATTTAAGTAATTTTTCAGTTCTATTTCTTCAATTTTCTTCTTAGGTAGTGTCTCAGGAGAATAAACTAGCGGTAATATTGCCAAGAAAAGAAAGAAAGTAGCAAAAGTAAAAGCTGCGGATAGAGGAATTCCAATGGCAATAGGTTTGATCAAAACAGAAAAGAAATTAGCTAGAAGATATGGTAATCCACCTATTACATAATATTTCTCTTTTATGTGATGTTCACCCAGATCACCCCATAAAGACATGAAGAAAACTGAAAAAAGCAATCCCCACGTAACTCCATCTAATATCAAAAACATATATGCTGTAACCAGAGAATTAGGAAATGTACTCATGGCCGCATATTCTATTCCTAACATAACAAATCCTGCTATTACAACCTTTTTTCTACCTACAATATCCCCTATGTAACCTCCTATAATCGCAAATATGCCGACTAAAACCCAAGTTGTCATCGATAGAACCATGAAGAAATCTGGACCGACTGCTAACTCTATAATTGGTGCTTCTGCAAAATTTATTATAGTCAACATTATCCAAGGAAACAAATACAACAATATGTCTTTATTACGAATCAGTTCCAAGTAAGAAGGCTCGTTATTAAGTGGTATTTTTTTTTTCTTTCTATTTAAAAATGTAAAAACTAAACCGCTAAAAATACGCCAGATGGTTAACAGAATAATCATTTCCCACTGACTCAGAGTGACAAATAGAACTCCAAAACCTAAAGCACAGATTCCCACTAGACTCCAAATTATTCCTCCTCCAAAACCTCGATTTTCGATCTTGGTTAATTCTGCAAAGTAACTTAGACAAGAAGGAAGGCCGATTCCAATCGAGATACCTAAAAGAATAGAAATTAATCCATTTATTACAAAACTTTCAATAGAAATAACTGAAAGAAGAATTGTTGTAAAAGAACCTAAAAAGATCCACACTTCTAGTGCTTTAACTCTTATTTTAGGGAAAATTTTTCCGCCAACTATTGCTGCAATTGCAAGACTAATAAAATAAGCTGAATATAATAAAATTGCAGTTTGAGGTAATTCCAAATTATCTACAATTTCGTTAAACATCAAATATGTAAAAATATACCAAACAAAACTGGTAAACACTAGAAAAATAGCTGGTCCAGTTGTTTTCCAAGAAATTCTGGCTCTAATTCCATCTAATGCTTTCATTAAGCCACTTAAAAGTAGATTTAAACTCTTTGGATAAAACGTTTCTTAATTGGTATTACTTATTTCAATTAAACAAAATTATGATGAATAAATTATTGGAAAATTATAGAAAATGAAAATAAATAAAAAAACTTTCATCAAATAATGATAAATTAACCTATAAATCTTCTAGCATAAACGATAGAAGTAACTGTATTTTATCACGATTAATTGATTCGGGCAATTTTTCTGATAAATTCAATCCAGTATTAATCATTTTCTTCATTTTTTCTTTGAGTTCAATTACAGGTTTTGCCTCGAGGGTTGCGTCGACAAGTTCAGCAATATCCTGGTCACTTAAACAAGGTTTAGAAATTATTTTATTAGCCATTTCTTGCACCTCTCGATTTTCCATTGCAAAAATTAATGGCAAGGGAAGATCATTTACTGATAATCGAGTATTGAGTTCTTCGATATCAAAAACATCTATAAGATCATCTCGTAATGTAGCTAAAATCCCTAAAATTCTGCCAATCTTCGCTAGAATTTCAATTTCTACGCTTTTTCCTCCTCCAAAAAGAGCTCCTAAATACATGTCTGCTTCAACTGAAGCAGCTTTTAATTCAGTAATTTTTAAATAGTTTTTAGGAGTGAATTTTTTGCTCTCTTTCATTCCAACCTCTAAAGCATGAGCATTTCCAACTTGAAACAATAATTCCTTAATTTTATCTAATGCAACGTCTCTTTTTTTCTCAGAAAGGTTTTTTGTGGAATCAACAAAAAGTTTGTATCCCTCTATTAAAAAGGCGTTTCCTAATAACAAAGCCATCTCTAACCCAAACTTTCCAAATACTGTGGGAATTTTTTGTTTAATATTTGATTGATCGATTATATCATCATGAATATCAAAAGCTGCAGCCATCATAGCTATTGAAGCTTGAGCTGGAATTATTTTTTCGTATTTACCTCCAACTACTTCACAGGCTGCTGAGAATAAACCAGCATGAGTAAAATCGTTCCAATAATACAAATAATGATTAAGTGCATGGCGAAGTTTTGGATGCTCCATTTTTTCTTTTTTCATAATATTTTTTGCAAACCTTAATCCTTTCTTACTTCTTTTTTGCAGATCAGCAACTACTTTTTTTCCTGTTTGATGAACCATGTTATATTCATATTCATGTTTACATTTAAAAGATTAATTGGATCTGTCTCATACTGTAAATCAGTTTCTTCCAGAACTTATTGGATTTTTAATAATTTTTTCTTCTAATTTGACTAATAAAGCAAAACTCTTAATAGCTAATGGTTCACTTCAAAAGTTTCATGAGCCACATCAAGCATATTGAAGAGAAATGGCAGAAGAAATGGGATAAAGCTAAAATTTTTGAAGCTAATCCTGACCCTGATAAAAAGAAGATTTTTGTTACATTTCCTTATCCATACATGAATGGTCCTTTGCATGTAGGTCATACTTTTACTGCTTCAAGAGTTGATGTCTATGCTCGATTTAAAAGAATGCAAGGTTTTAATGTGCTTTGGCCTTGGGCTTGGCATTGGACTGGTCAACCCTTATTGAGTGCAAGTCAAAGAGTTGCAAAAGGCGATCAGGACTATATTCAAGTTTTACGAGATGCAGATGGTGTTCCTGAAAAAGAACTTAAGAAATTTATCGATCCACTCTATATGGCTCAATATTATACAAACAATGGAAGAGAGGCTGTTAAAAATATTGGTTTTTCAGTTGATTGGAGAAGAGAATTTACAACTGAAATTGCTGCATACAAAAAATTTATTGAATGGCAGTATATGAATCTGAAAAGAAAAGGTTATGTTACTCAAGGAACGCATCCAGTAGTTTGGTGTCCAAAAGATAAGAGTCCTACAGGAGATCATGATCGACAAGTCGGTGAAGGAGTAACTCCGGAAGAATATACTTTAATAAAATTCAGACTTGATGATACAAGATACTTGCCGGCTGCAACCTTTAGACCTGAAACAATCTATGGAATTACTAATATTTGGATAAATCCAGACGCTAACTATGTTGAAGCTCAAATCAATAATGAAATTTGGGTAATAAGTAAAGAGGCTGCTGAGAAACTTAAAGAACAAGAAAAAAAAGTTGAAATTAACAGAGTTTTTAAAGGCCAAGAACTTATTGGTAAGAAATTTGATAGTCCAATTTCTTCAAACAAATATTTAATTTTACCCGGCTCATTTGTGGATTCAAATCAGGGTACCGGAGTTGTTTATAGCGTACCTGCTCATGCACCTTATGATTGGTTAGCCCTAAAAGACTTACAAGAAAATCCTGAAGTCGCCAATAAATATAATCTTGATATACATACTCTAAAACAAATAAAACCAATTTCAATTATTGAAATCGAAGGCGAAAACCCGTATCCTGCAGTTAAGATTGTAAAAAAAATGGAAATCGCTAACCAAAATGATCCTCAAGCAGAAGAAGCCACAAAAATTTTATATAAAAAAGAATTCCATTCAGGCAAATTAAAAGAAAACTGTGGCCCCTATGCTGGAAAATTGGTAAACGAAGTTAAAGACTTAATAATCAAAGATTTTAAGAACTCAGGAATCGCAGATAGCATGTACGATTTACCTCAAAGTATAGTTTGTCGTTGTATGACTTCTTGCATAGTGAAAATTCTTTCAGATCAATGGTTTCTTAATTATTCTGAAAAAAATTGGAAACAGAAAGCCAAAGAAGTAATATCTCAGATGACTATTTACCCTGAATCCGCTCGACAATGGTTTAATGGAGTTATAGATTGGCTCAGAGAATGGGCCTGCGCTAGAACTACTGGTTTTGGAACTCCACTACCATGGGGCCCAGGTTGGATAATCGGAACTCTGAGTGACTCAACTGTATATATGGCATTTTATACAATAAGCCACTACATAAAAAAACACGAAATAACTCCCAAATCACTGACACCAACTTTTTTTGATTTTATTTTTTATGGCAAAGGAAACATTTCAGATTTAAGCAAACAATCCCTGATAAATATTAATTTGTTAAAGAAAATGCGAGCAGAATTTCTTTATTGGTATCCTTTTGATTTACGTATTTCAGCAAAAGAGCTAGTGCCCAATCATCTCTCTTTTTGTATCTTTCACCATGCTGCTTTATTTCCTCCAAAACATTGGCCCAAAGGAATGGGTGTTAATGGTATGCTTATGATTGAAGGAAAACAAATGCATAAATCAAAAGGAAATTTCGTGACAATGAAAACTGCAGTAGAGCAGTATGGCGCTGATGCTACAAGATGCGCACTTCTTTTAGGAGCTGAAGCAATGGATGATCCTGACTGGAGAGGTGAAAATGCCAAAGATCTCAAAATAAAACTTGAAGCGTTACAAAACTTTACTTCAAAAATAATAGAATCCCCAAAACACAAACAAGATGGGCACTTAGAAAAATGGTTAACAAGTAAGCTTCAACAGCGAATTATTCAAGTTACAAAAAACATTGATAATCTGAAAACAAGAACAGCATTAGAAGTTGCATTATTTGAAGTTTGGAATGATATTCGTTGGTATATTAATCGACAACAAAAAACAAATACGTTTGCACTTAGCGAATCTTTAGAAGTTTGGATTAAACTCCTAGCTCCATTTGCACCTCACATATGTGAAGAAATTTGGAGTAGTTTTGGCAAAAAAGATTTTATATCTACATCAAATTGGCCTCAGATAGAAAACTCTAAAATTAATCCTGAAGCTGAGGAAAAAGAGAATATTTTAGTTGATCTAATTGGAGATACTTTAAACATTCTAAAAGCCACTAAAATTTTGCCACACCAAATATGCTATTACTCTGCTGCTAATTGGAAACAAAAGATCTATCAAAATTTAATAAATAAAGCTGTTAACGGTCAAGTTACCATAAGTGAAGTTATGAAAGAATTGTCCCAAGACCCATCATTAAGACCTAACATGAAATCGATTGCGTCTTATGTTCCTAAAGCACTAAAGATTTTGAACAAATTTCCAATAAGTAGAAAAAAACGTCTTGCTGAAATAGTGATTTCAGACGAAAAAGATTTTATCGAAAATGCAAAAAAGTTTTTAGAGAACCGATTCAAGACCAAAATATCTGTTTTCACTGAAGATGATTCGAAACGTTATGATCCAAACCAAAGAGCTAAATTAGCTATTCCTGGTCAACCTGCAATATTTATTGAGTAATAAAAAAAGTTGAATTTACTATATGTTTGAGATGTTGTATTCGTGAAAACTCGTCGATGCTCTATTAAATTAAAGGATTCTAAAAAATTATTCCTTGATATTTCAAAAAGACTTAATTTTAATTTCGAAGGGTTGTTTAGTTTTAAATCAAAAGTTGAGATCGTTGAAATAGAAAGTGTAAAACTTTATCTTGTTGAAGGTAAACCGCTTTTTTTTAAAATATCCCAGTTAGTAATGCCAACATTACTTTTTGATAAATTCTATTCTACTCTACCACGAATTGTGGTGGATATGGGTGCGGTTCCTTTTGTTTGCAAGGGGGCTAATATTATGGTTCCAGGAATAGTGAGAGTAGAAGCTGAATTTGAAAAAGACAAACTAGTTGTAATTGTGGACGAGAAATATGATAAAGCTCTTGCAATAGGTGAAAGTTTGTATGCTTCTAATGAAATTCGAAACATGAAACAAGGTATTGTTATCACGAACCTACATTTTGTTAGTGATAAAATATGGACTGCGTCAAAGGCTTTAATTCAAAAATAAATTTATTGTAAGTTAAAAAATCGTTAAATCTTTAAGATATTTAATATTTTTTATTTAAAATAAAAAAGGAAGGGATTATTGATAGTTAAAATCCTAAAATTCCCAATAGATTATATTGGACAACTAGCGCAGCAAACAATGAAGCGACTAAAGACATCACTGTAATCATTGTGTTTATTGACGGTCCAGCTGTATCTTTGAAGGGATCTCCCACTGTATCTCCTACAACAGCAGCTTTATGCGCATCTGATCCTTTTCCACCGTGAACACCAGTTTCAATATATTTTTTAGCGTTATCCCACAAACCACCTGCATTAGACATTAATAGTGCCAATAGTAATCCAGAGAAAATGCTACCTGCTAAGAATCCGCCCAGTGCTTGGAATCCACCTATAAATCCTACCGCTAAAGTGACTCCTATTGTTACAGTGCTCGCTGGAAGAAGTTCTCGTAGTGCTCCTGTAGTGGCTATATCTACACAACGTGTGTAATCTGGTTTTACTCCTTCTTTTCCTTCTTTTAATCCTGGTATTTCTTTGAATTGTCTGCGGACTTCTTTGATCATTCTTTCAGCATTTCTTCCTACTCCAAGCATTAGCATTGATGAGAATAATGCAGGCATGGCAATTCCTATGAATGTTCCGAGTAAAACTTTGGGCTCCAATAGACTTAATGATACTAGACTTTCAATTTCAGCAGTTGTCAGGGTCATCGATCCATTTGCTACAAGATTTCCTAAGGCTAAGGTAACTTCAGCTTGAAAAGTTGCAAGCAAAGCTATTACTGTTAGCCCAGCTGCGCCAATGGCAAATCCTTTTGTTATTGCTTTTGCCGTGTTTCCAGCTGCATCAAGTTCATCTGTGATCCGAATGACTTCATCTCCTAATCCAGCTTGTTCTGCTATTCCTCTAGCATTATCAACAATCGGACCATAAGCATCACTAGAAATTATTAGACCTACTATAGAGAGCATTCCAATAGCGGCCATACCAATTCCATAGAAAGCATATCCTTGTCCTCCTAATGGATAACACAAGTAGTAGGCTACTACCGCAGCAATGCCAATACCTAGTAATGGTGGAAAAACACTTTGTAAACCATAGGAAAATCCTGTAATGATGTTTGTAGCACTTCCTGTTTTTGAAGCTTCTGCAGTTTTTATTAATGGTGTTTTGCCTTCCGACGTAAAATAATCTGAAGTAAAGCCAATAATTATTCCTGCTGATAACCCAACAATTGCAGCTCCCCACAATTCCAATGGGAATTCAAGGTAATATGATGCAAGAAAAGTAAATATGCCGAAGATTATAGTAGTCAAATAGGTTCCCAGGTTCAAAGCTTTGCCTGGATTTCCATTCTCTCCAATTCTAAGTGTAAAAGCGCCTATGATAGAGGCAAATATACCCAGTCCTGAAAATACTAATGGAATTTGTATTAACATAGTTTCGCCAAGGGGACTTATGGCTGTTCCCAATAACATAACTGCAACAATGCTTGCAATGTAAGAGTCAGCCAAGTCAGCGCCCATACCTGCTACATCTCCAACGTTGTCTCCAACATTGTCAGCTATAACTGCGGGATTTCTCGGGTCATCTTCTGGAATACCTAATTCTATTTTTCCAACAAGATCTGCGCTTATGTCTGCAGTTTTAGTAAAGATTCCGCCTCCCGCTTTAGCGAATAGGGCTAGAGCACTGGCTCCAAAACTAAAACCTAGTACCATTTTTGCGTCACCAGTCAAGAAGTAAACTATGCTTACTCCTAGTAGGGAAAAACCAACTACGGTTAACCCCATAACTGCTCCGCCTCGAAAACCTATTGGAAACGCTTTATTGAGTCCTTTTTTAGCTGCGAAAGCTGTTTTGGTGTTTGCTTTTGTGGCAATGTCCATTCCTACATATCCAGCTAAAGCTGAAAATACAGCGCCAAAAAAGTACGCTAGAGATAAGCTTATGTTCTCTATTGGATTAGCGTTTAACCAGATTGGCTCAGGAAGGATAATTCCAAGTAACGTTCCCACAACAGCAACAAAAACTGCAAGTATAGAATATTCTCTTTTTAGAAAAGTTTTTGATCCTTCTTTTATTGCGTCAGCAATTTCTTTCATTTTGTCAGTGCCTGAATCTTGTTTATCAATGTAATAATAGAAGTAAAGTCCAGCTAGTATTGAAATTATTGATGCTATCGGTGCTATTAACCATGGTTCAAACATTTTTTATCCTACTTCTTTTCTTAAGTTCTAAATTAAATTGCCAAATGTGTACGAACTTGCTTATTAGGCTTTGTTTTTCATTTTTTTATAGGAAAACATTATAACTATTTTTACTAAGATACAGGAGTTATTATATTATTATTATGAGCTGGGAAAATAATTTTTTTGGTCCATCAAATAATTGAAATTAAGTAAGTGGTTACAATGGATTCGGCGTGGCATAGTAAAAAATCTGAACAAGTACTAGACGAACTTAAAGTTGGTCCTGAGGGATTAGACGAACAAGAAGTACAAAACAGATTAGCAAAATATGGGTATAATGAATTAATTGCAAAGAAAAAGACAACCCCTCTTCAGATTTTTCTAAGTCAATTCAAAGATGTTTTTGTGATAATGCTGCTTGTAGCCACAGCGGTTTCATTTGCCATAGGTGAAAATATTGATGGTGCAATAATTGCAACTATTGTCATTCTAAATTCGATTGTAGGATTTATCACAGAATATCGATCTGAAAAAGCTATCGAGGCAATGAAAAAACTAACTGCTCCCAAAGCTCGAGTAATAAGAGGCGGCAATGAGATCATTGTTCCCGCGAAAGAAATTGTACCAGGAGATATCGTGCTTTTTGAAGCAGGAGATAGAGTTCCCGCTGACGCTAGGTTATTGGAAGTTGTAAATTTAAAAGCTGATGAAGCTATTTTAACAGGAGAATCAGCCGCTGTAAACAAAAACTTAGCAGTAATCAATAAACAAGCCTCAATTGCGGACAGGAAAAACTCTGTGTTCATGGCAACTCATATGACCTATGGTAGAGGAAAAGCAGTTGTAACTTCGACTGGAATGAATACAGAATTTGGAAAAATCGCTGAAATGGTTCAAACTATGGATGTTGAGGAAAGCCCGCTTAAACAAAAGTTAGAACGTTTCGCAAAAAAACTTGGAATAATTATAGTTATTGTAAGTGCATTAATCTTTGCTATTGAATTATATGAAATATTTGTTATAGGACTTGCCCCCTCAGCAGATCCACTAGCAAACATTCTTGAAGCTTTTGAAACTGCTATTGCACTCGCGGTTTCAGCGGTTCCCGAAGGATTACCTGCAGTTGTAACAACATCTCTTGCACTTGGTGCTAGGGAACTAACAAAGAAAAACGCGATAATTAGAAGACTTTCATCAGCAGAAACTTTGGGAGCTACGACAATTATTTGTTCAGATAAAACTGGTACTTTAACCAAAGGTGAGATGACAGTTCGCAAGATTTTTGTCAACTCTAAAATGATTGATGTAACTGGTGCAGGATACGCTTCTAAAGGTGATTTTCTAGAGAATGGAGCATCTATCAACTTTAGTAATCACAAAGAACTAAAACTTCTGCTTGAAGCAGGAACATTGTGCTCTACTGCAAGTTATGATGGAAAAGGGATAATTGGTGATACAACTGAAGGTGCGCTGATAGTTGCTGCGGCAAAGGCTGGTATTATAAAAAAGACCATGGAGTCTCAATTTCCTCGAGTACACGAAATACCTTTTACCTCTGAAAGAAAATTAATGACCACAGTTCATCAAACTTCAAAAAATAAGCTTGTTGCGTATACAAAAGGTGCGCCTGAAATTATTCTGTCTCGTTGCAAAAAAGTTTACGTAGATGGAAAAATAAGAGATCTTTCAAAACAAGATACCCAAATAATTTTAGACTCAAATGAAAAAATGGCTACTAACGCTCTTAGAGTCTTAGGTATAGCGTATCAAGATTTATCCAATGTAGATTTGGAAAATGTTGCTCAAAAAACCACAGAAGAAAACTTGATATTTTTGGGCTTAACAGGAATGATAGATCCGCCAAGAGATGAAGCAAAAGAAGCCAATTTGAAATGTAGAACAGCGGGTATACGAACAATAATGATTACTGGTGATCACAAATTAACTGCGGTTGCTATAGCAAAAGAATTGGAAATGATCCAAAATGATAAAGTTCTAACTGGCGCAGAAATAGACAATCTAAGTGATATTGAATTCGATACTGTTGTAGAAGATGTATCTGTTTATGCGAGAGTCTCACCTGAACACAAACTACGAATAGTTAAGGTTCTGCAAAAAAAAGGTGAAATAGTTGCTATGACTGGAGATGGCGTTAATGATGCTCCAGCATTAAAGCAAGCTGACATTGGTATTGCAATGGGAATTACAGGTACAGATGTTACAAGAGAAGCTGCTGACATGGTACTTGCAGATGACAATTTTGCAACCATTGTAACTGCTGTAGAGGGCGGTAGAGGTATTTACGATAATATTCGCAAGTTCTCTTTCTTTTTGTTGCGATCAAACTTTGATGAATTAGGAATTATTGGTCTTTTTGCCCTTATGGGTTTAGAATTACCTCTTACTGCAGGTATGATCCTTTGGCTAAATTTGATGACTGACGGCGGTCCAGCACTTGCTCTTACTATGGATCCTCCTGAAGATGATTTAATGAATCGTCCTCCACGCAAACCAAATGAGGGTATATTGCATGGGAGAATATTCTCTATAATTGTCACATTCATATTACAATTTACCCTTACTGGAGGTTTGTTCTATTGGCAATATTATATTTTAGGTCAACCTTTAGAATACGCGCGAACAATGGCTTTTATGCGAGCAACTCTTCAAGAATTATTCATAGTATGGAATTGCAGATCTGAAAAACGTAATGCATTCAGGGTCGGTTTCTTCTCAAATAAGTTTCTACTGATTGCAGTATTAGTTTCTGCAGCTATAACAGTAGCTCTTCCATTTATTCCTGTTCTAGGACCAGGTATAGGACTATTTGAAACAGTTCCCATAGTTAATCCAGTAGATTGGGCGATTATAATTGGTGCTTCAGCTTCAGGGCTACTCATTTTACCTGAAATTTTCTATGGAAGAAAAATATGGAAATGGAGATAATAAGCAGAAACATTTATTATTTTCAATTTTAAAGTTGACAAATCAATTTACAATGTGAAAAGCCATGACTGATAAATTAGCTAATCCTGCACCTTTAGGACTATTAGGATTTGGAATGACAACTATACTTCTTAACTTACATAACGCTGGATTTTTTCCAATTGATACAATGATTCTTGCTATGGGGTTAGCCTATGGTGGCTTGGCACAAGTTATTGTAGGAATCATGGAGTTTAAAAAGGGAAATACATTTGGAACAACTGCTTTTACCTCTTATGGATTATTCTGGTGGTCATTAGTACTTTTATTAGTTTTACCAAACACAACAATATTTATCGGATTAAACGCTCCTACCGAATCAGCAATGGCCGCTTACTTCTTTGTATGGGGACTATTTACATTTGTGATGTTCTTTGGAACACTAAAAACAAACAGAGCATTACAATTTGTGTTTATGAGCCTTGCAATACTTTTCTTTCTCTTAACAATCAGAGATCTCACTGGAAACTTGATATTATTTGGAGATTTAACAATAGGTATGATTGCTGGCTTTGAAGGTATAATCTGCGGATCTAGTGCCGTCTATTTAGCTTTAGCTGAAGTATTAAATGAAGCTAACAAGAAGACTGTATTACCGATTTGTCCAGTAAACTAAAGTTAACCAACTTCTCTTATCTTTTTTCAATAAATGTCCAATAACCTTTATATTTCTTTATTTTCTGATTTTTCTCAACCATTAATACGGAACAAATAAAATGTCAGAAACAAATTTACCCGTTAATGAAAAATTTTTTATTAATAACCAAGACTCTTCTGGAAGAAAACTTCACAAAGAAAGAGAAAAATCAATAAAAAATTCCCAAGACTACTGGGCAGAAAAAGCAGAAGCTATTGACTGGTTCAAAAAATGGGACAAAATTCTTGATGATTCAAATAAACCATTCTACAAATGGTTTGAAGGTGGAATTCTAAATATCTCTCACAACACCCTAGACAGACACATAACCACCCAAAGAAAAAACAAACTAGCTTATATCTGGGAAGGTGAAATGGGTGAAATTAAAACTTATACTTACTATCAGCTCTACAGAGAAGTTAACAAACTATCAAAAATATTCAAGGATTATGGTCTAAAAAAAGGTGACCGTGTAGCTGTTTACCTTCCGGTAGTCCCAGAGCTGCCAATAACGCTTCTTGCAACAGCACGTATTGGTGGAATCCATACAGTTGTCTTTTCAGGTTTTAGTGCTGAAGCTCTAGCTGATAGGATTAATGATTGTGGAGCCAAAATTCTAGTTACCGCAGATGGATCTTTTAGACGTGGAAAAATCGTACAAATTAAGAAAAATGCAGATCGTGCATTAGAAAACACACCAACTATTGAAAAAGTGATAGTTGTAAAAAGGGCCTCTCAAGAAATAGACATGAAAGAGGGCAGAGATGTTTGGTATACTGACGCTCTAATTGCAGCTGGCGGAAATGCGTACGTTCCACCAGAACCAATGCAAGCTACTGATCCACTTTTCATACTATATACTTCCGGAACAACAGGAAAACCTAAAGGAGTACAACACGGAATTGGCGGATATAGCGTCTGGGCACATTGGACTCTAAAATGGGGCTTTAATCCTACCGATGAAGATATTTGGTGGTGCACAGCTGACATCGGATGGATTACTGGACATACCTATAATGTTTATGCACCATTATCTTTAGGAATAACTTCACTTCTTTTTGAAGGTACTCCCGATTTTCCAGCTAAAGATAGGTGGTGGGAAATGATTGAAAGGCATGGTGTAACAATACTTTACACTACACCTACTGCAGTAAGGATGTTTATGAAGTTTGGCGAAGAATGGATAAATAAACACGATTTAAACACGTTAAGAATATTGGGAACTGTAGGTGAACCAATAAATCCCGAAGCATGGAAATGGTATTTCAAAGTAATAGGAAAAGAAAAAATGCCAATTATCGATACTTGGTGGCAAACAGAAACGGGAGGTTTTATGATCGCTCCTCTAGCAGGAATAGATCTAGTTCCGCTTAAACCCGGTTCAGCAACCTATCCTCTACCAGGTATTGAAGCAGAAGTTTATAATGATCAAGGAAAACCAGTAAATGCAGGCACTAAAGGTTTCTTAGTAATTAAATCTCCGTGGCCCGGAATGCTTCAGACTCTTTGGAAAGATCCTGAACGCTTCAAACAAACATACTTTGGAAGATGGGAAAATCTATACTACACAGGTGATTATGCAGTAAAAGACCAAGATGGTTACCTCTGGCTTTTGGGACGAGCTGATGAAGTTCTAAAAGTTGCAGGCCATCGTCTGGGTACAGTTGAAATCGAAAGTGCATTAGTTTCACACCCTTCAGTATCTGAAGCTGCTGTAATGGGTAAAAAAGATGCTGTAAAAGGTGAAGTACCTGTTGCTTTTATCGTTTTAAGAAGCGGTTTTGAACCTTCAGATGAATTAAGAACCCAACTAATTAAACACGTTAGAACAACGATAGGACCAATTGCTACCCCTGATGAAATAATTATAGTGAATAAACTACCAAAAACGCGAAGTGGCAAAATTGTGCGTAGAATACTTAGAGCTGTACTTGTAGGTTCTCCAATTGGAGATGTGTCAACCTTGGAAGATGCTTCAGCAGTAGATGAAATTAAAACTACTTACGCTGAAATTAAGAAGAAATCTTCAAAATAACTTCTTTTTTTCCTAATTTTTTATTTTTTCTGCAAACTAATTCCAATCTATTTTTATAGGATAAAAAAAGAAAGAAGTCTTTTTTGTATATTTTATATCCCTATAGTAAAAATTGCGATACCACCTATACTTCCAAGAATTAATGATATCACTGCAAAGATAACAACCGCAACAATGCTTATTATTAACGCTTTTAGCCATCCACAATCATAGAAATGTTTGATCACACCCAACCACATAATTAGTAATATTATTGATGCAATTATTCCTGAAACAAAAGCACTAAAAACTGCTCCAGTTACTGTTCCCAAAATTACAATCCATAAAGCATCAATGAACCTAGCTTTTGAGCCTCCTACTAGAATTCTTCCAGCTATCCAAAGAACTGGTGTGAGAACTAAAACATTAACAATTATGCTAATTAATATTGTATCCAAATTTAATGCTATTTTTATAGCCTCCAACATTACACTTTTAAAACTAATTATAATTTAAGATTTTTCTAAAAAAAAATAGATTAAAATTGAAATCTTCGTTTTTTATTTTTAACTTTTTGACCTGTTTCTTTTGCTAATTGTTCCAAGATATTTCTTTCATTTTGTGATATTCTCTTAGGTATTGAGACTCCAACTCGAACTAGTAAATCTCCCTTACCATATCCCCTAAATCTTGGCATTCCTCTTCCTTTAATTCGTATGGTTTCTCCGATTTGAGTTCCTGCGCTTATTTTAATTGGTGTTATTCCTTCTAAAGTCGGTACTGATACTTCAGCACCTAAAACTGCTTGCGGATAACTAATAAGTAATACGTTCCAAAGATCGTCTCCATCTCGCATGAATGATTTATGGGGTATTATTCGAACAACAACATATAGGTCACCGGGAACTCTTCCATTTGGAGTCATTTCGCCTTCTCCCTTTAACCTTAATTGGTGTCCTTCATCTATTCCTCTGGGAATTTTTACGTTGATCTTTCTATTTTTTCGAGCTAGTCCTAAACCTTGACAGCTGCTGCATGGAGTTTCAATCAGTTTTCCTTTGCCTCTACATGTTGAACAGGGTACCACTTGTACAAATGTGGCAAAACTGCTTTTCCTAAGCTGTTGAACTCTACCCTCCCCATGACATTTTGGACAGGTTTTAATTGAGGTCTTCGGTTTAGCCCCAGACCCATCGCATATTTCACATTTTTCAGTTCTAGGAATTCGAATTTGTTTTTCTGTTCCCTCAGCAGCTTCTTTAAGAGTTATTTTTAACTCATATGCTAGATCTTGACCTCTGGTTTCTCTCTCTTGAAATCCTCCACTAAATCCCCCACCAAATATTGAACCAAATAGATCTCCAAAGTTAAATCCAATATCCTGGAAAATTGAGCTGAAATCAGCTCCTCTAAAAATATCTTCTGAAGAATAACGTTGGTCAAATCCAGAGTGGCCTAGTGTGTCATATTGTTTCCTTTTTTGATCATCTGATAATACCGCGTATGCTTCAGAAATTCCTTTGAATTTTTCTTCAGCTTCTGGAGCTTTATTTCTATCAGGATGATATTTCATAGCTAGTTTTCTGTAAACATCTTTAAGTTCATCCTTGGTAGCAGTTTTAGAGATACCCAGAACTTCGTAGTAATCTTGTTTTTCAGGCATATATTTAACCGTTGACAGCAAAGGATACTTGATTGATCAATTTTTTAGTCTATTCTTGCACTTTATAATCTTCAGAATCTATAACCTTTTCTTTATTATCCTTAGGTCCAGAAGAAGTGTTTTGGTTTGGCTGATTTTCTTGAGGTTGTTGTTTTGCTTTTTCTGCGGCTGCCTGTTGATAAACCGCTGTACCAACTTCTTGGAGAATTTTTTGCAGTTCTTCTGATTTTTGTTTTATTTGCGATATATCTTTTTGAGCAACTACATCTTTTAGTTCATTGACTGCTTTGTCGATTTTCTCTATTTGATCTGGCTTTATCTTATCTGCAAGATCTTTTTTGGTTCTATCTGCAGTGTAAATTAAACTATCTGCTTTGTTTCTAAGTTCTGCTTCTTCGCGTTTAACTTTATCTTGCTCGCTAAATTGTTCAGAATCTTTTATCATTCGTTCTTTTTCTTCTTTTGAAAGTTTTGTAGATGCAGTAATCGTAATTTTAGACTCTTTTCCTGTACCCATGTCTTTGGCACTCACATTTAGTATTCCGTTTGCATCAATATCAAATGTTACCTCTATTTGTGGAACTCCTCTTGGAGCAGGAGGTAGATCGACAAGGTTAAACATTCCCAATGAAACGTTATCAGAAGCCATAGCTCTTTCTCCCTGTATAACATGTATTGTTACAGCTGTTTGAAAATCTGCAGCCGTTGTAAAGATTTGATTTTTTTTCGTTGGTATTGTTGTGTTTTTATCTATTACTTTTGTTAGTACTCCACCTTGAGTTTCTACTCCAAGTGATAATGGTGTAACATCTAGTAGCAATAAATCTGTAACTTCACCTGTAATAACTGCTGCTTGTATTGCTGCTCCTATTGCAACACACTCCATAGGATCAATGCCTCTTTCTGGAAGCTTACCTAGAGCTTGTTCAACTGATTTTTGGACAAGAGGCATACGAGTCATTCCTCCCATAAGCACAATCTTGTCAATGTTATTGGGAGTTAATTTAGCAGACTCTAAAGCTCTAAGGATCGTTTTCTCAGTTTTTTTTACAATAGGTCTAGCTAATTCTTCAAGCTTGTTTCTAGTTAATGTTAAATGCAAGTGTTTAGGGCCTGTGCTTGTTGCTGATATAAATGGTAGATCAATGTCTGTGGTCATTAAGGTTGATAATTCGATTTTTGCTTTTTCTGCTGCTTCTTTTAGTCTAGCAGTAGCTGTTTTATCTTCTAGAAGATGAATACCTGTTTGTCTTTTGAATTCTTCTGCAACATAATTTAACACAGCATTATCTACATCTGTACCACCCATTTGGGTATCACCACTTGTAGAAAGCACTTGGAAAACTCCTTTGCCAAAATCCATTAATGTAACATCATGTGTCCCACCACCAAAACTAAAAACTAGAATTTTCATTTCTTTTTCAAGTTTATCGATACCATAAGCTAAACATGCGGCAGTAGGCTCATTAACAATTCGCATTACTTCAAACCCTGCGATTTCACCAGCATCTTTTGTTGCTTGACGTTGGTTATCGTCAAAGTGAGCTGGAACTGTTATAACTGCTTTTCTGACAGAGGTACCTAGATATGTTTCTGCGTCTTTTTTTATTTTTTGAAGAATAAATGCTGAAATCTGTTGAGGAGTGTATTCTTTTTTATTGATTTTTACTTTATAATCTGTTCCCATTTTTCTCTTTATTTCAAAAATAGTTCCTTCAGTATTAGCTGTGGCTTGTCTTTTTGCAGGTTCACCAACTAATAATTGTCCTTCTTTTGTGAAAGCAACAACTGAGGGGAACATTTTCCCAGCCATTGTAGGCCCTTCAGCGCTTGGTATTACTGACGCACGTCCACCTTCATAGATGGCTGCAGCAGAGTTAGTTGTTCCAAGATCTATTCCTAAAACATTTTTTTCAATTTTTGTATTACTCATATTTTATTTCTCCTTTTATTATTCAGATTTTTTATTTTTTGATGAATTAATTGCTACTTTTACAAAACTAGGTCTAATCACTTTTTCTTTCATCTTATAACCTTTCCGAACTTCTTCGGTTATCAAGCATTCCTCAAGGTCATCTCGCTCTGTGGCAGCGATAGCATGATGACAAGTTGGGTCAAAAACGTTGTCTTTTTTACAATCTATGAGTGAGACACCTTCCTGTTCTAGGACTTTTTCAAGTTTTTTAAGGGTCATTTCAACTCCTTCTATTATGACTTCTTTTGAGTCTGTTAGCTTTGAGTTGTCAATTGCCAATTCTAGTTCATTTTGAACATCTAGCAATTGTATAATTATATTTTCTGTGCAATATTTTTTTGCTTCAACAATTTGACGTTCAGTCCTCTTTTTTAAATTGTCATAATCTGCTTGAAGATATCTTAGTCTTTTTAAGTAATCTTCTGAGCGAATTTTTTCTGCGTTTAGAATTTTTTGATGATCTATAGCTTTCTTTTTTTGATCCTTACCCATAGAGGTATCTCCTAGTTTGTTAATCTTTAAAAAGTAGCGTAAACATACCAAAATATACGTTTCGCTTTTAAAACACAAATATTGATGGTAATAGACCACAGGTAGAATACTGAACGATTTATCATCAAATTCTATGCTAAATGTAATATATTTTTTTATAGCCGATCAAATCTTTTGCTATGGTAGGTGAATTCAAAATTGGATTTAAAAGGAAGCAAAACTGAAACAAATCTTTTAGCAGCTTTTGCAGGCGAATCTCAAGCTAGAAACAGATATACTTTTTTTGCGAGTAAAGCTAAAAAAGAAGGCTATGAACAAATATCTTCAATTTTCTTAGAAACTGCAGGAAACGAAAAAGAGCATGCTGAACTTTTCTTTAAACATCTCCAAGGCGGAGATGTAGAGATAATCGCAGCTTATCCAGCAGGTATAATAGGGGTTACTTTCCAAAATTTAAAAGCCGCAGCAGAAGGAGAAAAAATGGAATGGGGAACGATTTACCCACATTTTGCCTCAACAGCTATCGATGAAGGTTTTCTAGACATAGTACATACCTTTAAGATGATAGCCAAAGTGGAAGCATCTCACGAAAGAAGATTCCTAAGATTATTTGAAAACGTTACCCACAACAAAGTATTCAAAAAAGATTCAGAAATACGATGGAAATGTAGAAACTGTGGCTATGTACATTCTAGCTCTGAAGTTCCAGCTGAATGCCCAGTTTGCAAACATGCTCAAGCATACTTTGAAGTATGGTGCGAAAACTACTAATAACATGCTATTTTCAATTTTTTTCTCTTTTTTTTATTTTTCTCAAAAGTTAAATATTTATATTGAAAACTAATTGAAAATTATTTAATTCAAATAAGTAATTTTGGTTAAGACATAAATAGAAAAACGTATCCTCTATTGTTTAGGTAACTTTGATGAAAGTATTTCACATACTGTTGACATGTTTATTGAGCCTTATTTTGATATTAAATTTAAGTTTTGTTTTTGCCATAACTTCAACTGAAGCATCTGTAAATGTTTTCTGGGATAAAGAAACAAATTATCAAGGTGATATTGTTCCTGCTAGACTTACTTTTGTAAGTAATTTCTCACAGCCCTTAGAAATATATTACATAGGTATCAATTTTGATTGGTTGGATATAGATAATTTTCAAGGAAATAACATGGCTGATAATCCTATAACGGTTCCAAATTATGGGACTCATTCTTTTGATGTAATGCTTTTTCAGATTCCATTAGATGCTAGTATTGGGGTACACGATTATTTTGTTGGAATAGATGGCTCATATGGTGGCTTGGATGGATCTTTACCTATAGGTTTTTCTTGGGATTCAAAAATATTTACTCTTGAGATCTCTGATTCTCTGAAAAAAACATATTTAGATCTCTACGACCAAGTTTCAAATAAAATAAATCAAACTAGTCAACTAAACTACGATAGTCCAGAAGCTAATAATCTTCTTTCCCAAGCTTTGGAAGCAAAAAATACTGCAAATAATTTTGCACTTAATGACCAATTTCAAGAAGCAATAACATCCTTAACCCGAGCGTCTGGTTTAGTAGATCTAATTCCTGAAGAAGAGCAATTATTTGATCAAATGCGAGAAAATCAAAATCAGGTAATTTTATTAGTAATAGGGGGAATAGCTGGAGCTATTTTAATAATTGTTATTTTATTATTTTTTAGAAGAAAAAAGACTTCAACAAACCTCGATGATATGGCAAAGGAGTAACCGTCGGAATAAACGCGAATATCGTCAAAGACTACAAAATCGGATCACGTTCAGCCTCTATCACAAAATAACAAAATCAAGACTTTTCCGTCTCAATTGAGACTACGTGGAAAAGTTGTACCATTTCAGAAAACTGGAAAACGATAAGTTTACCTGCTGTATGTGGTTGATTCGATTTCAAATTATTCAATCAAAATAATTGAAAAATCCTTCAA
The DNA here is from genome assembly GCA_030607735.1 of Candidatus Bathyarchaeota archaeon. Taxonomy (GTDB): domain Archaea; phylum Thermoproteota; class Bathyarchaeia; order Bathyarchaeales; family Bathycorpusculaceae; genus AD8-1. Next base: position 1,447 of record JAUWJK010000016.1, on the reverse strand, counting down.
TTTTGCAGAGAATTCCACTTGGGTATTGTTATATCCTTTTTTTCCATTATTAAATAGCTATTTTCTTGTATAATATTTTTTTTATCAGATAACTGAACTATAAAATGATAAGTATGTTACAATTCCAAAAATCAAAGATAATCCCCAAAGCAAGATTGTAATATCCATAATTCTTTTTCTTTTTGAGCAGCCTGCTAAATTAGATAAATTGAATACCCACGCCATAACTAAATATATTCCAAGAATAAGAGCTACTCCTCCTGGTATAGCATGAATCCACATAGCTTGAACTCCAAGAAAATCTGTAGCTGTTGAGAAATATTCCATTTCACCAAAAAAAGACGGCCCCATTGCTACAATAAAAGTAATAAAATGTAGCAAAACTGCTAATCCCATTAAGTATCCATGCAGTTTTATTTTTCCTTTAATTTTATATAACATACTTATTAGCAGTAATAAAAATGAAACTATTTGAACCATAAGATTTAAGTCTGTTATCAGAACTGCACCCGTGCCAAGAATTCCTGTCACATGTATCCCTCATAATGCACATTATTTGATAATTTATTTACTTTAATAGTCTCAGTTTTTAAATTTTTCCTTTTGTGACTAATTTTTTTTCTTAACGAATTAAAGGACAAATTATTTAGTTAGAACCCGTTAGTTGTAAGAACTTAGGTGAGAGAATATGTTCATTGATACTCATGCACATCTGCAATCGAGTCGTTTTGATAAAGATAGAGATTTAGTCATTAAAAGAGCAAAAAAAGAAAAAGTAACCAACATAGTAAATGTTGGTTTTGATATAGATTCTTGCTATAAATCAATCGAACTTGCACAAAACTACAAAGGACTTTATGCGAGTATTGGTATTCACCCGCATAATGCTAACCAATTAACCTCTGAAACTCTTAAACTCTTTAAAAAACTTTTGAAAAATCCAAAAGTTGTTGCTATAGGTGAGATTGGTCTTGACTACTATAGAAATCTCTCCCCTCAAGAAACTCAAAAACAAGCTTTTGAAACTCAACTAGCACTAGCTGCAGATCAAAACATTCCTGTTATAATCCATAATAGACAAGCAGATGATGATATTCTCAAAATTATTTCGAAATTTAAAAAAAATATTAAAGGAATTATGCACTGTTTTTCTAGCGATATACCTTTTTCTAAAAAAAGTGTAAATTTAGGTTTTTTAATTTCATTTGCTGGAAATCTTACTTACCCTAAAGCAAGTAATCTACATGAGACTGCTAAATCAGTTGATTTAAAAAGTATGCTAATAGAAACCGATAGTCCATGGCTAACTCCCCAAATTATGCGAGGAAAACGAAATGAATCCAGTTACTTACCTTATATTGCCCAAAAGATTGGGGATTTAAAACAAACTACCGTCAAAGAGGTAGCTCAATTAACATCTGAAAATGCAAAAAAAATTTTTAATATA
>JAUWJK010000119.1 GCA_030607735.1 Candidatus Bathyarchaeota archaeon | reverse complement strand
TAAGAGCCAACTCAAAACTCTGAAGCTTCTCCTTATGCCTACCAACACCCTTAGTTAAAAAGAAATATTTCGGAATCATATTTTATCGCAAAAATAAAATACAAATAACTTAATTAGGATTTTGATTTAGCAAAATTAAAAGAGAAAAGAATAACCGAGTCCAAATTTATTGTACTGAGAGGTTTAAGCTGTGAAAGGTCGTAAAAGTGTCTTTAAAGATGAATCAAAACTGGACATTAATTATATTCCTAAGATCTTACCTCATAGAGAGAAAGAACATCGATTATTAATGGAATTTTTTGATTTTTTGCTTAAATTTTCTGAAAAAATGTCTCAAAGAGTTATTATAACAGGTGATGTTGGGACAGGAAAAACAGTTTTAGCTCATCGTTTTGGTTCAGATATAACTCTACAAGCTAACAAACAGCAAGTAAAACTACGGTATGTACATGTAAATTGTAGAGAATATCGTGGAAAAATTTTCTTAATTCTGCAACACGTTTTAACACTTTTTCGACCTAATTTTCCCAAACGTGGTTATTCTTCAGAAGAGATATTGGGTATGTTATTTCAAACTCTTGATGAGGAAAAAACGCACATAATATTAATTTTAGACGAGTTTGATGCGCTTATTAAAAATGAAGGATCAGAAACTGTTTATAAATTAACTCGACTTCAAGAAATAAGGGCAGACAAGCCTCAAAGAATTTCTGTTATTTTTATATTGAGAGATCTCAAGTTAATTGACAAATTGGATGATAGTTCTAAAAGTACATTACAAAGAAATATTATAAGATTAGAAAAATATGTTAAAGATCAACTTGTTGATATATTAAATAAACGAGTTAGTATGGGATTTAATCTTTATTCAGTTAATGAAGATGTTATAAGTTCTATAGCTGAAATAGGCTTTTCCGAAACAGGAAATGCAAGATTTGCAATTGATTTATTATGGAGAGCAGGAAAATATGCTGATGCAAATGATGAAGAAGTAGTCAATGCTGATTGTGCGAGAAAAGCCGTTTCCAGCATAATTCCAACTTTTCGTAAAAATGAATTAGATTCTTTGGGTTTACATGAAAAATTATTTTTATTGGCCATTGCTAGATTTTTTAAATATAACGAGAATGCGTATGTCTCAATTTCAGAAATTGAAGAATCATATGCAATAATCTGTGAGGAATTCAATGAGAAACCTAATAGTCATACACAAATTTGGAAATATGCTCAACTATTTTCTGTATTAGGAATCTTAAAAATTGAGGTCACAGCTAACATAAATCGAGGTAGATCAACAAAAATATCTTTACCAGCAATTCCTTCTAAGGAGTTGGAAAAAGAATTAAGTGCATCCTTAGGGAAAAATAAAGAGTGAAAAAAATATGAAATTTGAAGAAGTTTTTTCTTCGAAACCTAGAATGAAAATTTTAAAAATAATTTCAAGACTGGGTTCACTTAATGTTTCAGATATAGCTCGAAGAATTCATTTAAATTATTCAACTACAAACCAACATTTACTATTATTAGAAAATGAAGAAATTCTTCAACAAAGAGTATATGGAAGAATTAGGATGTATCGTTTTAAGGAAGCTTCGCCTAAAGCTCTTGCAGTTCAAAAATTAATAGATATTTGGGAAGAAACGACTAACAAATAAAAAAATAAATGGAAAAAATAAAAATGACAATGATTGATATTTCAGGAAAAACAACTGTTTTACGAGAAGCTACAGCAACTGGAAGTATTTATTTGAATAAAAAAACAGTGAATCTCATTAAGAACCAAAAAATTGTGAAAGGAAATCCACTTTATACAGCAAAAATTGCAGCAATTCTTGCAGCTAAAAAAACTAGTGAAATTATTCCATTATGTCATCCATTACCATTGACAAATATCGTAGTTGAGGTAAATATTCTTAATGATAATATAGTTCAAGTAAAGACTTCTGTTAAAACCAAAGCTCAAACGGGTGTTGAAATGGAAGCTTTAACTGCAACATCCGTGGGTTTATTGACCATTTGGGATATGGTTAAGCAATATGAAAAAGATTCTATGGGACAATATCCTAGTACAAAAATTGATAATATTATTGTTGAAAAAAAATACAAACAGGCGTAGTCTTTGAGTATTTCAACTAGTAATCATAAGAAAAAAACTCTTAAAAAATTAAATTTCGCCATTTTTATTTGTAGTACTTCAAGATATAACCAGAACAAAGATAAAATAGAGGATATATCCGGGAATATTATTAGTAAAATGGTCAAAAATGCAGGTCATAAAGTGGCAATAAAAAAAATAATTGCTGATGATAAAAACATGATTATAAAAGCCCTCAAAGAAGTTTTTAAGTTGTCGGATTTACATGCTGCAATTTTTTCTGGAGGAACAGGAATTAATCCTACCGATATCACTATTGAAACTGTTAAACCTTTTTTGGAGAAAATATTACCAGGATTTGGAGAAGTTTTTCGACAAATAAGTTTTAAGGAAATTGGATCTGCAGCTTTTTTATCACGAGCAATAGCAGGTATTGCAAATGAAAAAGTAATATATTGTATTCCAGGATCGCCAAATGCTGTTCGACTTTCAGTTGAAAGGCTTATATTACCTGAAACTGCTCATATCGTCAAACATATACGGGAATAACAATGGTTTTAATAGACAGTTGTGGTCGACCTCTTCTAAATCTGAGAATAGCAATAACTTCAAAATGTAATCTTCAGTGTATTTATTGTCATAAAGAAGGGGAAGAAATCGGTTCGTGTTCAAAGGGAACAACTAATGAAATGGAATTATATGAAATTATTAGAATTGCTAAAATATCTGTAAACTTGGGAATTTCTAGAATCAAAATAACTGGTGGAGAACCACTGGTTAGGAACGATGTTTGTGAAATTATCAAAGAAATTTCCAAAATCCCAGGTATTAAAGATCTTTCAATTGCAACAAATGGAGTTATGCTAAAAAGTAAAGCTATTGAACTAAAAGAGTGCGGATTAAAACGTGTAAACATCAGTCTTCCAACTCTAAATCCTCACACTTATAATAATCTTACAAATGGCAAAATTGAAAATGTTTTAAGTGGTATAAAATCTGCAATTGCTGCTGGTCTTAATCCAGTAAAGCTTAACATGGTAGTTCTAAATAACATAAACGTTATCGATATTCCAAATATGATTGAATATGCAAGAAAGACTGGAGCAATACTGCAGTTAATTGAGCTAGATCCAATAAATGTGAATAAGCAATATTATTCTGATTATCACAAATTTTTGGATGATCAAGAAGACTTTTTGAAAAAAAAGGCTTTTAGAATTGACACAAGACGCTTTATGCATAATCGGAAAATTTATCGACTTCAAGGTGTTACTGTTGAAGTTGTTCACCCAATTGAAAATAGTGAGTTTTGTATGCATTGTACTAGATTGCGTGTTACTAGTGATGGAAAGCTTAAACCCTGTTTAATGAAAAACGATAATACCGTAAATATTATTGGGTCTCTTAGAAATGGAGCTTCTGATCAAGAATTAAAAGAATTATTTTTGGAAGCTAATCAAATGCGAGTTCCGTATAATAAAGAAAAAAAACAATAATTTGTCGACTTGTTATAAAATAAATAATTTTATTTTGAACTTATAGAAGATTTTTCTAGAATAGTACCTATTGAGAATATGTAAAGTTTTGAAACAGGCTTTAAAATACTTACCGCTAAAGTAAGTTATAGAAAAAAGTTCTACAAGAAGGTTATAGAATTGACTTTATGGTTAAATCAAACAGAATCTAAAAGAAGAGATAAATTAAGTATTATGGCTGAAATTTTAGAAATTTCAAGAAATGGAACTTTAAAGACACAAATTATGTATAAAGCTAACTTAAGTTTTACAC
>JAUWJK010000014.1 GCA_030607735.1 Candidatus Bathyarchaeota archaeon | reverse complement strand
CCCGAGGCTACTAGACCTATAACAATAACGACTCCAAATTTTTTGGTCCACCAAACTGCAACTGACAAAAGACTAAAACCGATTGAATCGCAAAGAAAAGGTAATCCTGTAGCCTGAAAAAAAATTGGCGAAAAAATAGAGTTAAGCACGCCCCATAACGCTGCGCATATTGCTATAGCCGCAATATTCTGGCTACTAAAATAAACCACGAATTTTCCTCACTAAATATACAGACAAAAATTACGTTAAAATAAAGATTTTGTAAAAAACAATTAAATTGAATTGAACCTGAAAAGACCAGATTAATACTCTTGATACCTATTGTTTATTTTTCAAAAATAATTTTTAAAATTTTATCCCTTTCAGCTAAAGAGCAAATAATAAGATTTGGGTTAAGTTGGATTATTTTATTTCTAGAAATAATTCCATCTGAAGTTGATGCGAAAATGAATCAAGGTGTATTGGAGGTTGTTGCACCAAAAAAAGAAACTAAACCTGAACAAAAAATGCGAAGAATTGAGCTTAAATAGCTCAACAACCTTTTTTATTTTATAACGCTGGTGGAAGCATTAATAGAATCCAATTTAGATATTTTACTAAAAATACTTGAAAATCCAATAAGGAGAAAAATCATAGAACGCTTAAGCCAGGAACCCAATTATACACTTCAAATTGCAAAAGAACTAGGTTTGGGGCAGCAACTTGTAGCAAAACATCTAAAAATTATGGAAAAGTGTGGATTGGTAAAATCTAATATTCAAAGAAGTCCTGCTGGTCCGCAAAGAAGAGTTTTTGGACTTGCTAAAAGTCTCTCGATTACTGTTGATGTAGCACCACATCTTTTCAAACAAGATATACTGTTTTTTGATCTTGCACCCGATGAACAGCAAATTCCTGAAATTCTAGAATCATTAATAAAAAGAAAAAAAAGAATAGTAGCCTTTACAGATTGGAAAGATAAAATCAAACCTTTTGCTCAGCTATTATCAGATATAGATTCAAAACTTGAAAATCTTGAAGACGAACGCATGTTACTCCTTTCAATCAGAAATTCAATAATGAAAGAAGTATACGAAATAATAAAAAAAATCAACGACGCGAATACACGTAGAGTATTTCATCAAGCCCTTGATGAACATGATCAAAGCATAAGGAGAATTTCTCAAGCCCTAAATCTGAGAGAAGACTTAGTAACGCAAGTTATTCAAAAAATAAAAAAAGACTTTGAAACAGGATACTTCGAATAACTTCTTCTTGATGATAACTAATCACTATGCGTTTTTTAATAAACCAGACAATAATATGTTTAGATCTGTTATTTACTCCCAGATAATTTAAATTCAATTTATATATTGCGCTTAAATTAATACAGGTTTATCCTTTGCCTTGGATGAATATCAATGACGATTGAATTATTGGCTGAATTACTACGATGGATAATTGCTGGCACTTTAATAGGAGCAGGATTGTTTGTAATTCAAATTTGGGTGCATGATAAAACAAGAAGAATAAGTATTCTGAGAATATTTATTCAAACAGTTTCCCTTGTAGCTATTTATTACTTATTTACTATGGTGCTTTGGTTTTTAGTCATACTTCTTATTATTATCTTTTCAACCATTTTCTTAGGGCGCTTCTTTTGTGGTTGGATATGCCCTTTTGGTTTATATATGGATTTAATAACTATTTTTAGAAAAACAATTAAAAGGCGATATTTTTCCCTTCCAGACAAGTTTAATAGCTTTCTTAATAAGTTGAGATATTTAATATTTGGAATAATTTTAGCGATTCCATTTTTTTCAGGACCAATATTTTCCCAATCTTGGCAGTTAGCCTTATTTTTTGTCGGCTCTTTTAAACCGCTATCGCTTTTATTGGGACCATTAGAACCTTTGATTGTTCCGGGTACGGGTGCTCTAGTTATTAATGGTTTGAATTTGACTTATCCTTATGTCAGGGATGTAATTTTTTATTCGAGTGATTTTTTTATTCAATTTAATTCGATTCTTTTTGTAATTTTAACCTTATTGGGGGCATTTATTATTAGACGTATCTGGTGTAGGTTTTGTCCTCTTGGATTATCTTTTGTGATTCTTAACAGACTCAGGGGTTTCAAGTGGATTCCTTTGCTTCATATAACTAAAAGTGAAGAAAAATGTACTAAATGTGGAATTTGTAAAAGAGTTTGTCCTCCTCAAGTAAATGAAGTCTATGAAAATAAAAGTGGAAATGTTTCAACTTCTATGTGCGTTCATTGTTTTAGATGTGTTGAAATGTGTCCATATGAAGATTGTTTGAAAGTTAACATGTTTGGAAAAACTATTTTAAATTCCAGAAATTGGTTGGAACCATATGAAGACAAATAATTGATCTTATAATTTATTTTTTTTTAAAATTAGGGTCTTTATATAGTTTACTAATGATTAATATGATGTATTGCTAAATAAGATTTAATTTATTCTGTCTCGTACATTATCGTATCGCACAAAGAGAGGTTAAGAGAATGGTAATAGAAATTAAAGTATACACATCAGCAGATGAAATATCTAATACTTTAGATAAAGATATATCTCACACAAAAAGTACACTAGGAGAATATCTGCGAAGATTAGATGAAATTAGGTCATTAGCAGAAAAATCGAAGAAAATTCGAGAACTTGTCATGAAATTAGCTGGTAAAAAACCGGGAAAAGATAGTTTAGGTGAAATTTCAATGGGAAACATAAATATTGTTTTGGATGCAAACCCATTTGATGAACTTACAGCTATAGAAACTGTAGTGCGAAGCCAACAAGAAAGATTGCTTATTTTGCAAAAAGCCAGGGAAGAACTCAAACCCTTTGAACAATTCAATGATACTGAAGGTCTAACATTGCACGTAGTTGAAAATAACGGAATTCCTGAACGGATATTATTTAAAATGTGTTGAATTTTTTGAAATGATCATACTGATTTGAGGATATTTTTTTTATCAAAAGTAAACCTCAAATTTCAATTATTTACTACAATTGGAGAGCGAAGAAATCCCATCACTTGATATCTCCAACATTTCTTTTTATATTTTTATTAGCATCAAGTGATGTAAACTTATAAAGGCTTCTTCATGTAGGTCCACTTACTTCTAAATCTACAATCTGGATTAAAACATAAGAACGAGGAAGCTTTTGTGGATTTAAATTCCCAAGTTAAAAGTGGCCATCCGCAAGTTGAACATTTGCTTCCTGCTCCTTGAAAATATCCCTTTGATGGTAAACCGAATTTTGCTTGACAATCCGTGTTTTCACATCTAATTCCGACTCGTCGATTATAACCTATATTTATTGCAAGATTACCAATTTTGCATAATGGACATGAACCTACAACTCTACCAGCTGAAGCAGTAATTGGTGGTGTGATAGCTCCATCTTTGACATCTTTGCCAAACGCTTCCCTCATTTTATAATAGTAATCAATTTCAATAAAAGCAGGATATTTTGTAAAGTCGTATTTCAAAGAACAATTTCTGCATTGAACAGAGATTTTTGAGCCATATAATCTGGTTTCTATCATTAATAGTTTGCAAGAAGGACACTTTCTGAATTCTTTTGATAGTTGACGACCTTTTGCTTTTTTATCAGATTTATTTTTCTCTGTTTTTTCTTTCTTGATCGGATCTTTGGGCAAGAATTTTCTCCTGATATTTAATGGAAATATTTTATACTTAAGTTTTTAATTTCAAAATTAACTAATAAACATAAGTTTAATAAAAATCTGTGAAATCTGGGGGTTCTTTGTATTATTCAAAGAAAGATGGGAATTATTATTAAAATATCCTGTTTATTGATCAACTCATATAAAAACAACAACTCAGAAAAACCTCATTTTTCTTTAATACTTAAATAAGGTTTAATGTGGGCTCTGATGATCATTTGCTAACAGGAAATACATCTATGCGCTGATTAATTGAGATTTTCATATGAAGGTATAGGTAGATATCCAAAAGACTTCTTAATAGATGTACAGAATCCTTTTTTTTGATCATTAACCTATTTTTCTCCCCAATAAATTGGATACTCGCTACCGGTTTGCATTTTCTTACTCGCATATTCAAATGCACTATGTAATGATATTCCATCAACAATGTAATGCTTATAAAAAATGGAAGAGAAAATTGCAGCCTCCATCCAATCTAAATCTGTTGTTGGAGCTATAAAATATTTTGAATTAAATGCTTTTTCCATTTCTTTGTAGTTAGTTACAAATGCACTAACGTGCACTAAATTAGCTTTTAACAAAGGAGGGTTTACTTGTGCTATTTCTTCTATTTTTACTTCCCAAGTACTGCCATTACCTATGCCCTCAGATGAACCGTGAGCTGATATATAGATGATATTATATCTTGTTTTTGTACTCAGTTTATCCAGAAAATCTTTTTTACTCTTTATTTTATAACGCAAACTTGTAGATACCGCTGGTTTATATAATGAACAAATTTTTAAAAGACTCTCAATAATTCTACCTTCTCCGGGTTCTTTATTGGTAGTACAATCCAAAATCAAAATTCTTTGGCTTCTCATTTGATCAACCTGTTAATCCCATTAGTTGTAAATAACTATTTTAGTATTTACGAATTAATCAAGGTAGGTTTTGAATGTTATTGATATTGATAATTTTAAATTATTTAGAAAAAAGAACTAATTTTAAACGATGTTCGGGAACTTTGTAAGATGAGGAAATCATATCCTTCTTTAATATCTTCGATAATTCTTTTTTTTTGACTAGACTCATTTTTATACCTTCGATATCTAAAAAAATTGGTAAAGAAAGATTCATATTTGCAGGAACATTTGATCGTAGCGGACTATGATGTAATCGAGGTACGGAGACGCTTTGGCAATGACCTCTTTTTCCGCTACTGAGTCCACTTAAACATTTTACTGAACACATAAAGTGTAAAAGTTGAAGGGGTTCTTTAGTATACTGATAAGTAATTACGATAAATATTCACTTTAATAACAGCCTCTTTTTCCGATTCTCATTTCCTTTATGAGTTTAAAAGTTAGAATACTGTAAATGGAAAAATCTTCCTATATACTTTAGTTTATTTATTTTAAAAAAAACCGAGTTTGTATACTACTATCCTTCCAAAAAAGCAAAGGATTTAGGGGGCTATTTTTAAGGAAGCTCTCTGCTTCCTGAGAAATATGCCCATACACTAATTAGGACTACCGTTATCGTAGCGCCTGCTACTCCAGAAACTACCCATTTGAGATTTATGAGCGCTGGCAATACTGTCAAAGCCCAAGGGATAATAAAATCTGCAGTCAACTGCGCAATTACTCCAGCTAAGAATCCTAAAAGTGCTACTACACCGAATATTTTTACTCTGTCACCCATTTAATTCACCTGTTATTTTAGGATTAGAATAAGCTTCTTTTTAGTCTAACTTACATATTTTTGTCTAATATTGGATTACTGACTCCCCTCTGTTTTAATTTTACAATTAAAGCAAAATCCAAGTTTTTCTATCGTGTATATACCTACGTATATACCTGCATATTTTCATCATATTAACAATGTATAAGATCTATCCCCACGCACCTTAGTGTCCAGAGGTATTTAATTTGTCAGAAAGATTCGCAAAAAGATGGGAAACTAAGCGTGGCGATCAGCCATTTACAAATCGTATTAAAGATGCAGTAAAACCCCCAGGTCCACTCAAACCAAGACTTGATTTTGCAGTTAGAAGAATTGATCTTCAAGTCCAAAAACTAGACCAAGCTACTGAGAGATTTAGTCAAAGAGACAAAACAATTTTCGCTAGAGTAGTTAATGCTTACACGAAACATGATACAGCTCGAGCAAACGTTTTTGCAAACGAACTTGCAGAAGTTCGTAAAATGGAACAATTAATTATAAATGCTAGATTAGCTCTTGAACAAATAACCCTACGATTACGAACAGTATCTGAACTTGGCGATGTCGTATCAACCCTAGGACCAGCAGTTGGTGTCCTCCGAACTGTAAAATCTGGATTAGTCAGTGTTTTCCCTGAAGCAGAAAATGAATTAGGTGAAATTGGTAACATGTTAAGCGGAATAATGATGGAAGCTGGACAAGGTTCAGGAATGACTTTGAATTTTGATTCAGTAAATGAAGATGCGTCAAAAATACTCGAAGAAGCAGCAACAGTTGCAGAACAGAAAGTGAAAGACAAGTTTCCAGATTTGCCACCAGGAATGCCATCAATGGCAACTCAGAAAGCAAAGACAGAGAGTTTCTAACTTAAAGGAGAAACATAATGTCACAAAACTCCAACCTTTTTCTTTCAATTGGTAAACCAATTAAGGATGAGTATGGTCAAACAATCGGCAAAATTGCTTCTTTTGCATTAACACCTAGTGGAAAATTTGATTCTGTATTTATTGAATTTAGTAATGGAAAGTTTTCAAAACAATCTATGGAACACTTGAGATTTAATGGTGCTGAGGTTACATTTCTTTCAAAAATCAAGACACAAGCTAATGTTCTTTGTAATCAAATTCCTTTAATATGGAGAAAAAATCAAGCTCTCAAAGATTTAGTAGAAAAAAGGAAAATTTCACCGGATCTTTATCAAGAAATTCAAAATAACTTTGAAGGCGTTCTTACTCAATTAAAAAGTGATGCTCAGAGTTTAGTAGAAAAAAGTAATGATGAAATTGCTCAATGTGATAAAGAGATGAGTGCTCTTAGTTATGCCGTTGTTAATCTTGAACTCGAACATGAAATAGGTCAAATCGATGACGAGTCCTATAAGTCTGCTTTTGAGATGCTTCAAGAAAACCTGAAACGTGTTAGTTCACGAAAAAGTGATATTCTGAGTACAAAAGGTAAACTTTCTAATTTAATGTTGGGTGATTCAACTAAAATTGAATCCAATCCCTCTTTAGAACATGTATCCTTGGGTACTGAACCAATTTTACTTGAGACAGAGACTGTTGATTCTGATGCTGCTGTTGTTGAGACAGAGACTGTTGATTCTGATGCTGCTGTTGTTGAGACAGAGACTGTTGATTCTGATGCTGCTGTTCTAGAATCAATAGACAATGAAACTACTTCTGATGAAGGTACTGATCTTCCAGAACCTCCAGTGGTAGTCTATGTCAAAGAAGTAGGGCAAGCTGGACTTTAATAAAAAAAATAACTAAGAGGTCGGAGGGAAACAACTATTAGAGGCTTACGTAATTCAACCCCTCCACCTGTACGTGAACTAGCCTCAAAATCTATGCGAACTCTTCGAGTTCAACAGCATAAACTAGAACAAGCTAGTTATAGACTTAAACAGCGAGATCGTGGACTTTTTGAATCTTGCATGCGAGCTTTAAAGAAAAATAATAAAGGACGCGCTGCAATGTGTGCGAATGAAATTGCAGAAGTGCGTAAGCTCATAAGTTTTCTCTATAGTGTTCAGTTAGCTATTGAACGAGTTATTCTTAGGCTTGAAACAATCAAAGAACTAAGTGATATAATCATTGATCTAAAACCTGCTCTTAAATTGCTAAAAAATGTTTCATCAGATCTATTCCAAGTTCTTCCTGATATTTCTAGTGAGTTAAACAATGTTAATGAAACAATTCAAGAGACACTTTATTCGACTAAAATAGTTGCCAATGATTCTCTAATACCAGTAGGCCAAAAAACAGAAGCTGGACAGGAAATATTGCAGGAAGTTTCTAATCTCATTGAACAAAAACTATCTGAATCTTTACCTGAACCTCCTATGTTTACATCTAAAGAAACAGAAGCGCCAATAAAGGAGCTTGTTGCATTAACTGCAAGTTCTTCAGAAATGACAGAAAGTGAAACGAGTGAATTCGTTAGAGATGCATCAAAAGCTTTATTTTCTTATAAAAAATCTGAAATTAAAGAAATTTCTTTTAAAGTTGAAAAACCATCTCTTGAAGAAGTGCTTCTCGAGTACGTGAGAAAAAGCAATGGAGAACTCGATTTATCTAGATGTTCGAATGAACTTGATACTTCGAATGAAGAAATCCAAAGAACCCTTGAAACTTTGGGAACAAAAGGAAAAATAAAAATTGAATTAAAATCTCCGGAATAAAACGGTGTAAAAGATGAGTGCCTCAAGTGAACTTGAAAAAGCAGCGACTGCATATGCATTAGATGCAGTAAAGTCAGATAAGAAAGGTGCGAAAGGTAGAGCAATTACTCTATACCAAAAAGCTATAGAGAGCCTTTTACAGCTTGTGCAACTTTATCCAGACTATGGTCTTAACAAAGTTTATGTTCAAAGAGCAATGGCGTACCAAGAACGAATCAAGATTCTTCAAGGTTCTGTTGGTTTATCTCGCATGGAAGTTGAATCAGAGGACTCAGACGAAAGTTTAGAAAAACCAATAGGAGATGCAGATGGAACATCCAAAAATGGGGAACTTGTTGTTACTGAAAAGCCTCAGGTAACCTGGGGTGAAGTTGTTGGATTAGATACTGCTAAAAAAGCAGTAAAAGAAGCTATAGTTTATCCTGTTGAAAGACCTGATCTGTTTCCATTAGGATGGCCAAGAGGCATACTTCTTTTTGGACCTCCAGGTTGTGGTAAAACTTTGCTTGCTGCCGCAGTTGCAACTGAAATTAATGCGAATTTCTACTCAATTGACGCGGCTTCAGTGATGTCCAAATGGTTAGGTGAAGCTGAAAAAAACGTCGCCAAATTATTTGGAACAGCGAGAAAGTCTTCCCAAGAAGGGAAACCTGCAATCGTTTTTGTTGATGAAGTTGATTCTCTAATGGGTAAGCACACGAATGAGGTTGGTGGTGAGATTCGTGTTCGTAACCAATTCCTTAAAGAAATGGATGGAATTATGGACAAAGGTAGAAAATTGCATGTCTATGTTATTGGTGCTACCAACAAACCTTGGGATTTAGATTGGGCATTTATTCGTAGATTCCAAAAAAGGATTCTAGTTCCTCTTCCAGATCATCATACTCGTTTGATGATGTTAAAGCTTTATACAAGCAATCTTGAAATCGAACAAACAGTTGATTTGCATGAATTAGCACGACTTTCTGAAGGCTTTTCAGGAAGTGATATTAGAGATGTTTGTCAATCAGCACAATTGAATCTTATCGGTGAATTTTTTGAAACCGGAAAAGCGATGGATAAAGAAGCAAATCCTAGAAGTCTAAATATGGAAGACTTTAGACAAATATTCGAATCACGCAACCCTAGTGTTTCCTTAGATATGTTAGCATTATACAACAAATGGTTTGATGCTTTTAAGGCACTTTAGGAGGACACAAAAAAAAGAACATAACTGTCAAAGGGTTGGGTGGAAAGATTTAGAGACTTATCTTTTTGCACGCTCTCCCTTCTCCCCCCTCAAAAAATAACTCTAAACCCCACAAACCAGCAACCCTTCCAGTTATCTTTTTTTTATTGATGATTCAACGATATCTGTTAGTTTTTGAGGATTAGTTAAACCATTTGCATATGGAATTTTTGGATCAGAATGATTTGATTCATAAGGACCACTAAAAGCTAATATTGGCCTAAATGACTCTATTGCATTTTTTACTTCTTGATCTGATTTAACTACTACTATTTTTGGAATATTTTCTATTGTGCTAACTAATTTTTTTAATCCCTCAATTATAACTAGTTCGCACTTCTCACATCTCTCTAATAATTTTTCAAGTGGAATCTTATCCAATTGAATTTTCTCTATTTTAGCGATTTCGGTTGCTGCTACACTAATTACTGTTTTTGCGCCAGCCCTGGAGAATTTCCAAGTGTCTTTTCCAACAGTGTCAATTGTAAAATCTGGTTTAGAAATGTGCTTTATAACAGCGAGGTCATGCCCTCTTTTAGTTAATTCCCTAACCAAATTTTCTATGGTAGTTGTTTTACCAGATTTTTTGCTTCCAACTACAGCAATAACTTCCATACTATATTCTTTCCTTTACTACTGCATTTCTTCTTCGAATATTTTCTCAAGCATTTTTTTGTTAATATTTAATTCATCAGCTAATTCTTTAACAAGTTTGACATAGGTTCTAAACAAGCTTTCTAGTATTTCGACTTTCTCTTTTTCTGTAAGTTGACTTTCTTCTGCAAGTAAAAGTGCAAACCATCTTCCAAGAGTTGTAAGTTGATATGTTTTTACCCAAATTATTCGATTTTTGTTCTCGATTTTTTCCATTTGTTCTGTTAGAACACCTAGACTTGTAAGTACTCTTAGATTTCCAATTATTGTTTTATTTGAGTAATTTAAAGATTCAACTAAGTCTTTTTGATAAATAATTTTTGATATTCCTTGTTTTAAAGAAAATCTTAAAACATCAACACTTGCTTTGGATCCAAAAATTGCACTTAGTATTTTGTCTTTTTTTTCTGTAGGAAGAAATACTACATATGGATGTAATTTTTCAGGCATATATTCTTCAGTTTATAACTCTCTGTTGTGGCCTTTAAGGATTTTGTTGTTTAATCTGGTTTGTTTAAAATTGACCACGAGTACAGAATGTTTATATGTCATAAGCGATATCGTAAGCGATAATTGGATAGGTTAAATTGTCAACTCATAATGGTAGAACTGTAGGACTTCCACGAGGACTTCTTAGATTTCTGGTCTTAACCATGTTAAGAGAAAAACCTATGTCTGGGACAGAAATCGTAGAGATAATAGAAAAACAAACAGAGGGTAACTGGAAACCTAGTCCTGGATCAATTTATCCCTTACTTGCTTGGTTATTAAATAAAGGATACACTAAAGAATTACCTAAAGAACAAGATGGACTCAAAAGATATAGTTACACAACATTGGGAAACAAATTTTTAAAAGAGCAATTAATTTTGGCTGAAGATTTTCAAAACAAAATGGAGTTTCTAGCTCCATTATTGGTTAGAGGGCTTCCAATTAGAATTAATCAAAACAAATTCAAGGAAGCCAAAGATGCTGTTGGTCAATTACTGAAACTTTTCATGGAGCTTCGTCACAACATGGATCAACTATCGAAAGAAGACTCTGAAGAAATAACTACTGCACTAAAAGTATGTTCTAAACGAATCGAAAAAATATGTGATAGAATGGAAAAGAAATCTAACTTATCTAGGTAGCTTAAAAAAAATTATTGAATGGTGACAAAATGGGAACAAAAACCAGTTTCTTAATAGCTTGGAGATCAATATCTAGAAGAAAAACAAAAAATCTAAGTGTAATTTTAGCTGTGGCTTTAGGAGTAACACTGTTGGTTGGAATCCAAATCACTACAGACACTTTGGAGAATGCTTTTCTTACAAGTCTTCTTCAAGGCGAGGGTGAAGTGGATGTTCGAATTTTAAATAGTACATCTGGAGGGTACTTATCTACAACAGAGATAGGCCCCATTGGGGATTTAATTCCTGATGCAGTTGGAATTATGTCTGAGGTATCATCCCAAATTCCTGCATTAGTAGAAAGTCAATTTGATCCAAACATGAACATAGCTGGGGTTTCTACAAATTACTCAGATGTGTTTGGTACTTTTTATGATTGGAAAACAGGAAACCAACTTGACTTAGATTCTTTGTTTGTTGATAATAGTAGCATCTTGCTGTCAAGTGATCAGGCAGAAAAACTGGGATTAAATATGGATACTATATTACCCTTTAATTTAACTACTGAATTTACTAATCTCACAACAACCGTAATACCTCCTCCATTAATACCCTTATCTAATTGGACTGTGAATTCTGAACTAACAAATTCTCCACATGTTTTAGTTAGTAATCCTCTAGGGTTGCATTTGGAATTGCAACCAACTAATTTCGCCAGTATGGTTACCGCTTATACAATAGCCGCTCCTAATCTCAGATTATCTAATTATGCCTATGTTAATGTGACAAGTTCTGGAACAAGTAACGCATTAATTTCGTTAAGTTTTTTCATGGATGATGGCAGTAGTTTTGATGTGGCAAATTGGACTATTCCTTCAATACTAAATGCGGTGTCTTTTGATTTAACTCCTTATTCTGATAGAATACTAAGGGGTGATGTTTATGTTTCCGTTATGAGTTCTAATGGAACTCAAGCAAGTCTCGATATGTTGGATATAGCATTTGAAACTCCAACAATAGGTGGTTCTTCTAGATTGCCAGTTGTTTTGCTTACTCCTGAACTTGCGAGAGTCGAACTGAATGTGAAAGGGTTTTTTGATTCTAATCGTCCAGGAATTGGTTCTCAATATTCTGGAGCTGTTTTTAAACTAGAACATTTACAAAGTTGGTTAAGTTTAAAAGATCCATTTCATGAAACGGACATAGTGAGTGCTTACTTAATTGCCTTCAAAACAGACCATTTCACTGAAGAAATAAGTGAAGAATTCCTGAAAACCAAAGTAGAACTACTTGAAGAAATAATTCCTGAAAAAACTGATGATTTTACAGGTGAAACCAATAAAATCTACCAAGTATCGGCTCCTAGATTAAACTTTTTTGGGGTTGCTGGATTCTTTATTACTCTATTGAGTACCATTTTGTCTGCTCTTGGTCTTCTTATCACATTAACTGGTCTTTTATTAATCACTAATGTTCAACTCATGAGTGTAGAGGATCGAGAATTTCAGACAGGAGTTCTTCGAGCTGTTGGAGAAAATCGTCGTGGAATTTTCCAATCTATAATAATTGAAAATCTATTTCAAGGAATTATTGGAGGTATCTTAGGCTTATTTGGAGGTTTAGCTTTTGGTCAAGGAGTTGCTATTTATCTAGTTAGCTTATTTGGAACTGGAGAACTAAGTGTTCAACCTGTAATATCTCAAGAAGCGGTAATTCTATCTGTCATTGTGGGGATTGCTTTGAGTATAATAACTGGAATTCTTCCCGCTCTAAGAGCATCAAGAGTAAATATAGTGGATGCACTTCGAGGAATTAAAGTTAAGTTTGAAGCAAAATCTAGCAGAAATCTTGTGACTCTTGGCGGTTTAATAATATTCTTAGGTCTAATTATGCTTCTTGTTAACGGTGTTTTTGAAGAATCCTCTCAAGTCTTTTGGAGTGCTGATGGATGGGATACTTTAGCAGAATGGAGGAACCTCATGATTGGATTTGGTATGCTTGCTGGAGGAACAGGTCTATTTTTATCAAGATTCATAAATAGAATTAAAGCTTTCAATATTGCTGCTATTGTACTTTGGGCTATACCTTCATTTCTATTCCTTGTAGCAATGGGTAATTGGATAACTGATACTGGTAGTTTATCAATTGATATCTTGTTTATAGGTGTCGGAGAAATAATTCTTGGCTCTATATTGTTTGTTGCTCTAAATCTGCCAATAGTGATGCGTGGTTTAAGAAAAGTCCTAATAAAGATTAGGGGCTTAAAAGGTGTCGCTGAAATATCGCCCGCAATGATATCTTCACACATTACTCGTTCTACTCTAACCTTTGCGATTTTTGCAATTATTTTAACTCTTAATGTTCTTGTGGCTACACTAATTCCCACAAGTTTAGGTAACATAACGGAACTAGAAGAAGACTCCAAAGGTGTTGACTTTGTAGTATTTCTCAATAAACCTGAAACTATACTAAATGGGACATCTTTTTCAGAGGAACTCTATAACCTCGATTCTCAAATAACTGACGTAATTGGTCTTAAAACATTTAAACCCAATCAAGATTTTACAAAATTCATTGCTTTAGAAAATCCTCTTTCTTCTGAATTTGATGGTACTACCGATTTGTTGCCGATAGGAACTGGAGAATTTACATCAATACAAATTAGAGGCAATGCTTCAGATTATTCGGATGATAATTGGCGTTATGCCTTTTATCTAGATGGTTTTCCTGATGGAATTAGAGAATCCTTTGCTTCAGACTTATCTGATAGTGAACTTCTAGTCTTGTCAAAAAGATCTTGGGATCAATTTTTCAATTCCACTTATAGAATGGCGGCCTATAATGTTTCTTCTGATTTCTTATCTATTATTTCTGGCGAATCAGATATTTCTGATTTACAACTTGGTCCTGGTTCTGAGGGAGATTCTTTCGGTCCTGGTTCTGGGGGCGATTCTCTTGAAGGCGTTGAACCATTAAGAAATGTTGATGGAGACATAATCGAAAATCCAATAGTGTTTACAGATTCATTTCTTCTTCCTATTGGATTCCAAGTATGGATCCCAATGAATATTTCATCTATGGGTCTTCCAAATTATCAAGCTTTTACAATTGGAGGTAGTTTTGATAGTCAACGTGCTGGAGGATTCCCTCTTGGAAGTAGCTTAAATTTAGGTGGTGGAGAAACTGATTTTAGTGCAGTTCTAGGATCTCTTTATTTGTCTGAGTATTGGGCAAATCAAACCAATTTCCTTGGAGAAGCTAATAATCAGTCTTTATCGTCCCGAGCTAAAGATCAATATGATTCATATCTAATTAAAACCTCCCTTTCGATTGATGATCTTCAATTTGAACAAATAACTCAATCGATTAAAGAATTTGTTAATACAAATGATGAAGGGTATCGATTTCTTGCGGATGATAATTTCTATGTTGCAAGTACTGCTATAACCTACGCTAGAGTTGAGCAAACTTTGCAATTGACTGATCGAATAACATCTTTTCTGCAAATATATGTTACCTTTGGTTTGGCTATAGGAGCTGTGGGTATGGGTGTCATTTCAGTTCGAAATGTTGCTGAAAGAAAGCGAGAAATTGGAATGATGAGAGCCATAGGTTTCCCTAGGGCTGCAGTTATTCTCTCAGTTCTTTTGGAACTTGTAGTTCTTGGAGTAATAGGGTTGGTAATTGGTGTAATAGATGGACTTATTATTAGTGCAGGGTTTGCCAGTATGCAAAATGTAGCTCTAGTTATTCCCTGGGATCAAATTGGGGTGTATCTATCCTTTATTGTACTTATAGCCATAGGTGCGGGATCGATCCCTGCATATGTGGCCTCTAAAATTCCACCTGCGGAAGCATTGAGGTATGTAGGATGAAGACAAGAAAAAATAGTCAAGAATTAATAAAAAAACAACCAATTCTTTCTATAACTAATTTGCATAAGCGATATAATATCGGAAAATCAAACGAGGTGCATGCTCTAAGAGGTGTTGATTTAACAGTCAATAAAGGTGATATGATGGCAATAATGGGACCATCTGGATGTGGAAAAACAACTTTGCTTAATATGATTGGTCATTTGGATCGCCGTTCATCTGGAAACATCATTATAGATAAAGTTGATACATCTACCCTCCCAGATAGCCAAATGACGGCATTTCGTCGTGATAATATAGGTTTTATTTTTCAACTATTCAATCTATTTCCATTCCTGTCTGCAGTCGAAAATGTTGAAACTCCACTGCTTCTTAAAGGTGTAAACTCTGGTTTAGCTAGAGAGCAAGCAAAAATGCTTCTTCGAGAACTAGGTATGGGGGATAGACTTTATCATCAACCAAATGAACTCTCAGGTGGTCAACAACAAAGAGTAGCTGTTGGTCGCGCTTTAATCAATCAACCTGCAATTATTCTAGGAGATGAACCTACTGGAGATCTAGATTCAACTACCAGTTCAGATGTCATGATTCTTTTTAGACGCATAAATAGAACTAATAATCAAACCTTGGTATTAGTTACGCACAACCGTTGGATTGCGGAACAATGCGATTATATTGTCCATATGCGCGATGGTAAAATCTCACATTTGGAACCTGGTCCCTTTAAAAGAATGGAGAAAAAACAATGAAAGGCTATTTTTCTGCTTTTATCAATAAGACAGTTCCATTTGAAAATATTAAATTAGTAAAAAAACTTCAAAATCAGATTAAGAAATCTTTACACGTACCGCAATCAACAATAGTCTCCAACGAACATAACACCTTTCTTTTTTTAGGAACTACTAAAACTCCAAAAAAATCTGTAAACCAACAAATAATCAAAGAAACCGAAAATCGTCTAAAACAACAACTAAACAAATATTATCTCCGTAACAACTCAAAACTTCGAAAAAACCTAAAAAACAAACAAGAATTAAAAGAAACATCTCAAATAATAAAAGATTTCCTCAAAGAAATTGACTCACATCTTCCAAAAGTTTTTGATTTTCGACTAAAAAAAGTCATTTCTGCTTTGCCGAATGAATATTTAGAACTTCAGAAGAAAAGCTTGATTTCCCTTTGGAATCTAAAAAAAGAAAAGAAAATACAATTTCTTCTCTCTGGCTGGGAATCCAAAATTTTTACAATAACAAATACTAAATCGGAAACTGACTTGGAAGAAATGGTGGACAAATTAGCACTATTGAATTTCTTCAGAATTTTTATTGAACCCACGTTAAATCATTTAAGAGAAATGGATCATGTATTAGAAAGACTAGATTTAGGTCTTCAAGGAACTCATTATAAAATTAAGGCTCCAAGGATACAAAAGAAATTCGAAATGTTTCTTAGAATTTTATCTGCGAAACTAAGTGCCTTGGAGAACTTGGATAAAACTATTTCCAGTATTCTAAAACTATTTCGTGAACCTCAAAAATTCTGTAATAAACCTGAATTTATTCCATATTGCGGAGAGCTCAAGATAGTAGTTAGGCAAATTTCATGGAAAATTAATCAAGGAAATAGTCTTCTTGTAGACGTTCAAAAAAAACTTGAAAGATGCCAATTAAACCTAAAGAATTATTTTGACACAACACAAAACGGTATCAAAACAATAGAATCAACTGATGAATTCAAACTTATACTCCTAAATATGGCAGAACTTAGTTTAGATTTATTTGTTGAAGCTGAGGTGTTAAAGATGTGGTTAGATCTTTTTGGTTCCGATCTCCCATATTTCACATTTCAAAATAAATTATTTAGTTCTCAGATACCCCACATTAATAATTTATCCTCTAAAAATATTCTTTCAGTTAGAAGTCTATCGAAGAACTATAGTCTTGGGAAAACAACAGTTTACGCACTTAGAGGTGTTGATCTTGAT
Source organism: Candidatus Bathyarchaeota archaeon (assembly GCA_030607735.1). Taxonomy (GTDB): domain Archaea; phylum Thermoproteota; class Bathyarchaeia; order Bathyarchaeales; family Bathycorpusculaceae; genus AD8-1. Next base: position 8,488 of record JAUWJK010000014.1, on the reverse strand, counting down.
ATACAAAAAGGAGAATTTGTAGCGATTGTCGGAAATTCTGGAGCTGGAAAGACTACTCTTCTAAACTGTATGGCTGGATTAGATACCCCAGATTATGGAATGATTTTGTTTAAAGGAAAAGATCTTCGCAGACTTGATGATTCTGAAAAATCAAAAATCAGATTATTGGATATGGGCTTTATTTTCCAAAGTTACGCGTTACTTCCTCATTTTAATACTCGAGAAAATGTAACTTTGCCAGCAGAACTTGCTGGATTAAGTAAAAAACTCAGGAATAGAATTGAAGATCTCCTTATAGGTGTTGGAATAGATAAACAAGCTACACAATACCCTGCTCAACTTAGTGGCGGTCAAATGCAAAGAGTGGCAATTGCTAGAGCCTTAACTAACAAACCAATCATATTATTTGCTGATGAACCAACAGGGGATTTAGATTCAGAAACAGGAAAACAAGTAATGGAGCTCATAAAGAGTTTTCATCAGGAAACAAAAACAACAATTATTATGATAACCCATGAAAAAGCAATTGCAAATTATGCTGATAGACAAATCGTTTTAGAAGATGGTTTAATACCATAGATTTTTTCTCTAATATCCCATCCATTTGGAATAAACACACTTAATTTTTAATTGGTATATTCCTGGAATATTTTTTTATTTAGAAAATGTCTTCAAGTCTTACAATATCTTTTTTAGATTCAGCTTTAATTTTTATTGGCGGTGCATTAAAACGGAGTTATCTAATTGGATCCCAGCTGATGGTGATACATTTGTTACAAAAGACGGTTTTATTTTAAACACTTTTGGTTATGAGCATCCAAAGGATCGTGTTTTTGCTTTTCTAAAATATATCCCTGCTGAGTTTAAAGATTTATTTAATGTGCAAATGCTCAAAAGAATTTGGAGTTACAAAACAAAGAAACTCTTTAGAGCTGAAAAACTTTATACAGCAAAAAATTATAAAACGTTTATAGAAGTTTTTAAGAAAAATTTTCCAGATTATATTTATTATTGTCCGCTGAGAAAAAAGGAATTAATAACTGCTCCTTTAAACCTGATTGATGAAGTATTTGTTCCTAAAGACTGTTTAAAATATTTGAGAAAAATAGGTGATCCTGATAGTCTTCAGACTAAGGCTTTAAATCTTATTGATATGCTTTCTGAAACTTCCGATGTTGGATTAGACGATTTTGGAATGCATGGATCAATAGCTTTGAATATGCACTCTCCTGAATCCGATATTGATTTTGTAGTTTATGGTTCAGAGAATTTTCGAAAAATAGAAAAATCTATTGCGGAACTTGTCAATTCAGGAAAATTAGTTTATCTCTTTAGTAATCGTTTAGACAAAGCAAGAAAATTTCAAGGACGATATAAGAATAAAATTTTTATGTATAACGCTGCTCGAAAACCTCACGAAATAGAAACCGAATATGGGTTAACTAGATTTACTCCTATTGCTCCAGTCAAATTTCAATGCACAGTAATTGATGATTCAGAAGCAATATTCCGTCCAGCTACCTATAAAATTAAAAATTATAAATCTTTAGAGCTAATCTCTGACCTTCAAATAGATAAAGTTCCCAATCGAGTAATTTCTAATATTGGATGTTATAGAAACATTGCTCGTAAAGAAAGTGAAATTAAAGTAGCAGGAAACCTTGAAAGAGTTGAAATAATCAACACTGGTGAAATTTATTATCAAGTTGTTGTTGGCACTGCTACTTCAGAGGAAGAATATATTTGGCCAATGTGAAACTCAGAGATCGTGATGCAATACTTACACAAGAAGGTTTAATCTTTCGAGTGTTTGGTAGCAATCATCCAGATAATTTTTTTATTTGTGATGCTGAATATGCCTCGGAAAAGATATTTAATTCAAAAGATCCGCGTGCACCTCGAACTGGATTAGATCAGAACTTTTTCAAGTTTTATAATGATGAAGGATTAAGCCTTGTTTCTAGAAATTTTCCCCATCATACTTTTTTTTATAAACTATTGAATAAAAAACTGCTAGGCGTAAATGTTTCTAACATCTTTAAAATTAGAAAACCTGATGAACGATTAAAAGAAATAATTAAAACGGATCCAGCTGACGAATTAATCGATGCTACTCTAAGAGTTTTAAATAATATGATTACACAATCTAGGCTTTCTCAGAATGAATTTGGAATTTTTGGTTCAATGCTTCATGGTTTTCATCATCCAAAATTCTCTGATATAGATTTGATAGTTTATGGCAGAAAAGCAAACTTGAAAATGTGTGAAACATTAGAAGATTTATACTCATTTTCATCTTCAGATTATTCTAACGAGTTCGAAAACGAAGATGTTATGAAGGGAAAACTCTGGAGATTTGCCAATTTTACCATGCGAGAATATATTTGGCATCAGAAAAGAAAACAGATTTACGGGTTATTTAAAGACAATAAAAGTGGCAGAACAATAAAAGCTGAGTTTGAACCTGTAAAAAACTGGAACGAAATAAATCCATACTATGAACAAGAAGACAGAATCTTACCTATGGGCTGGACAAAAATTAAAGCTAGGGTAACTACTGATATAGATGCTCCATTCATTCCATCTATTTACTCAATTGAACCGATCTCAGTTTTAGATGGCCCAAAAAGTGCTTTTGAGGTCTCCAGAGTTTTTTCTTATATGGAAGAATTCAGGCAACAAGTGAAAAAAGATGAAGTAATCATCGTCGAAGGCAACTTAGAAAAAGTGATGTCTCCCCAAAGAAGTTATTATCAAATAACTTTGACCTATTGTCCCCGATATTATGAACAAGTTTTAAAAGTTGATGGATTAACCCTTTGACAAAACCATATAGTCAGTTGGTTTACTTCCAAGAATAAGTCTATAATAAAGCTCATTAGTGTGTTTGTTTTTTACTTCTTCAATTTTTCCTTGTGCAGTTATTTTTTCACCATTTAAGGCTTGTTGACAAAATCTACCACGAAAAGAAACTATTTCTTTTATCGATTTGTTTTTATTTCCTAAAATAATTCTTACGTTTTTAACATCATAAGTACATGGAGTAAATAATGCTTCTGAATCATCGATTACTGTAGCTGATATTTTTATTTCACCACAGTTTTTGTATTGAATATCTCCATATTGATCATTAATTTGATTCCAATCTTTAACAAATCTGATGAAGAAGTCAGTTTTTAGGAAAGTTCCCTGAAAAGCTTTGCGAGATTCTACTCTAAGAAAATCATCAAGGTTCATCTGTGTATCTTTTGAGCGAAAATCGAATAAATTCTCGAGTCCTTTACGAGTATATGCCTCTATTTTTGTATTATCTTCTTTTAATATTTTTTCTAATGCTTTGTAAGCTTTAACACCATTTTTGGTTCCGTAAATCACTGGATCTATATCGGATTTTAAATTACTTAATCCCACTAAAATTGAGCCAGAAATTCCTATGGATTTCCCAGGTATGTCTGCTTTCTCTTGTAATATACAAAGTAACTCTACTGCTTTCTTCTCTAAATCAGTTGTTTTTTTCAAGTTTCGTAGTTTTTTAAATTTTTCAATTGGATTATAATGCTTAATTATGTTTTGAATTGGTACCTCACATAAGGTTTCATCAAAAATTGGGTCATATGTTATTAGTTCAGGAGCTTTTTCCTTAAGAAATTCAAATCGTTCTTTAAGGTTGTAGATTTTTCCATATTTGAAGTTTTTTCGTGTACGATTTCCTTTAGTTGTTGGAATAAATCTGGGAAATGCGATTATCTTATTTGGAGGATGAATTAATCCTTTCACGTCAAAGATTATATTATCTTTGTTTTCGATTAGTTCCCCTTCTCGTGCGTGCATATTTTTTTTCCTATTTATTTTTATAATTTATTTTAATGCTTGTAGCTTTTTGCATAACGTTAATAAAGCTTCTTTTCGGATTTTCTAAAATAGGTTTGTTTCTTATATGCTTCCCCTTCAAAAAGCTAAACTTGTTTCTCAAGCTTTACAGTTAGGTTTGCTATTAGAAGTTAGTTCCAAGAAACCAGGTAATGTAAATTTATCATCTGGGTTTAAGGGTACAAAATTTGAACATTTTTTAGCCTCAGCTGTTGCTTCTATTCCTTTTTTTGAGACTGCTGCGTTTCGAGGTATTTCTGTGTTGGAAGGGAATTTGGAGATCAAAAACTTAGGTGTAGGTAAAATAATTCAAAATTGTTTAGAGGAAATAAATGGTTGGCAAAAAGGCGGGAATACTTTGCTGGGTGCTATAATTTTATATGTCCCTATAGCCGCTGCAGCTGGTATGACTCGATTAGAAGATGTTTTTGATCTTTTGAAGCTTAGAGCGAATTTAAAGAAAGTGCTTCAATCAACTACACCTAACGATGCAGTTCATCTTTACGAGGCTTTTGATACTATAAAACCAAGTGGTCTTAATAACGCTCCAGATTTTGATTTAACATCACCAGAATCAAAAAATCGTTTACTTAAAGAAAATATTCCGCTTTACGATGTTTTTAAAATTGCTGCAGATTATGATGACGTTTGTTCAGAATGGATTAGTGGCTATTCAATTTCTAGTGATTTGGCTTATCCATATTTACTTGAACAAATAAAAACTCGTGATTTAAACACCGCTATAATACATACCTTCCTTAAAGTTTTGTCAAAACATCCAGACACGTTAATTACTCGAAAAGTTGGATTGAAACTTTCTCAAGAAATTTCTTCTGACGCAAATTATCTGTTGCAATTAGGCGGTTTGGATACAAAAGAAGGTCAGCAAGAACTAATTGTTTTTGATAACAAACTTAGAAAAGACGGAAACAATTTAAATCCAGGAACTACGGCCGATTTAATTGCAGCTACCTTAGGATTTTATATTCTAACTGGTTATCGTCCATAATGTTTATTCAAAAGTTTTTTTGGCTTTATTCTTAAATATTAGCCAATTAACAATATTTGGTAAAGGGTTACAGCTATGGTGCAGGAAAAATTGAATTTGATTTTACTTACTGGTAGAACAATTGAACAAGGTGTAGGAAAGGAATCTGGAAAAGGTACTCAAGAATATTTTCAAAGCACTACTATGGTTTACATGGATGAAACTGATATGAACAAACTTGAATTAAGAAACAACGACCATGTTCTTCTTTCTACTGAAGAAGGATCTGTGGTGCTAAGAGCTGTGAGACATCCACGAGGCGCTATGCCTGGTTTGGTTTATATTCCCTATGGGCCTTGGGCAAATGCAATTTGTAGCACAAAAACAACAAGCATAGGTATGCCCTCTTTCAAAGGAACACCTGTTGAAGTACAACCTGCTCTTAATCAACCCATATTAACCCTAAAAGAACTTTTGAGAAAAGAATTTGGAAGGTAAAAATTATGTCGATTGTTAAATCTGTAACTTGTCCTGTTTGTGGCTGTTTGTGTGATGATATCGAATTAACCATTGCCGATGGTGCAGTGGTTCAGGTAAAAAATGGTTGTGCAATGTGTGAGGCAAAATTTTTCAGTCATAATAATGAACATAGAAGTACCACTCCTCTTATGAGAAAAGATGGAGAACTTGTTCCTGTATCATATGATGAGGCTATTCAAAAATCAGCTGAAATTTTAGCTAATGCCACTTACCCAATACTTTATGGGTGGAGTTCAACTGATTGTGAAGCTCAACGCATTGGTGTAGCTTTGGCAGAAGAAGTTGGTGGAGTTCTTGATAATACGGCTGTTGTTTGTCATGGGCCTTCAATTCTAGGTGTTCAAGACGTAGGAATTCCAACTTGTACTCTAGGACAGGTTAGACATCGTGCTGATCTTATCATCTATTGGGGGTGTGATCCTTGGAGTGCTCATCCCAGACATCTTGAACGTTACACTTCTTTTACTGATGGACGATTTGAAGGTAGTGAATGGAAAAGTTATATTAATAAAGTAAAAGCAGCAGCAGGTAAAAAGAAACTTAGAAGTCTTGAAAGAAAAGGTATTCTAAAGGAAAGACATCCACGAGTAGCTCCTTCTGTACATGATAATAAGCCTCCTGAAATTTTGAATAAGAAGGGTAGAAAATTAATTGTTGTAGATGTCAGAAAGTCCATGACAGCTGAGATAGCAGACTATTTTCTTCAGGTTGAGTATGGAAAAGATTATGAGTTGATCCAAACTGTTAGAGCTTTGGTTAAAGATCAAGAGTTAGATGTTGAAAAAGTTGCTGGTGTACCTGTTGAATATATTCAACAATTAGTCGATTCTATGACAAGTTGTGAGTTTGGTGTAATATTTTTTGGAATGGGTTTAACTCAAAGTGCAGGCAAATTTAGAAATATTGATGTTGCCATTTCATTAGTACGCGATTTGAATATGCGGACAAAATTTGCCATATTACCTATGCGTGGACATTTTAACGTAACAGGTGCTAACACAGTTTTCACGTGGCAAAGTGGATATCCATATGGTATTGATTTCTCAATGGGGTATCCTAGGTATAATCCTGGTGAAACAACTGTCGTTGACATTTTAATGCGTGAGGAGTCTGATGCAGGACTAGTTATTGCTTCAGATCCGGTGAGTAATTTTCCTCGAAGAGCTGCCGAACATTTGGTAAAAAATCCTCTCATTGTTATAGATCCTCACATGAACGCCACATCTTTAGTTGGCGATATTGTTTTTCCAGTATCAATTGTTGGTATCGAAAAAGCAGGAACAGCATATCGAATGGATCATGTTCCCCTTCCATTAAAAAAAGTGGTTGATCCACCAAAAGGATTGCTTTCAGATGAAGAAATTCTTAATAGAATTCTAAATGAAGTTCGAAAAATAAAATTAAAAAACTTAGAGGTAGCTTAAAATGGATTTATTAATTAAAAATGGTTTTGTTTTTGACCCTTTGAATGGTGTAAATGGGGAAAAAATGGATATTGCTATTAGAAATGGAAAAATCGTTGAATCAGTAATTGAAAGAACTTCAAAAATAATTGATGCTACTGGTTTAACTGTTTTTCCTGGTGGTGTTGACATTCATACTCATATTGCTGGGGCTGAGGTTAATACTGGTAGAATGTTGCGTCCAGAAGATCATGAGAAAGATTTTGTAAGAAAGACAGCTATAACCCGTTCTGGTGTTGGATATTCTATTCCTTCCACATTTACAACAGGTTATAGATATTCACGTATGGGTTACACAACTGTAATGAATCCTTCTATGGCGCCTTTAGAAGCTAAACATACTCATGAAGAACTAAATGATATTCCTATGTTGGATAAGGCTACTTATCCTCTTCTAGGTGATTGGTGGCTTGTTCTTGAAAATCTTTCGAAAGGTGACTTTGAAGAATGTGCAAGATATGTAGCTTGGATGTTAGGGATCACTAAAGGCTATGCAATCAAAATTGTAAATCCAGGTGGATTAGAATCTTGGGGATTTGGTAGAAATGTTCATAGTATTGACGATGAGGTTCCTAATTTCTGTATCACTCCGAGAGAGATAATGTGTGGTCTTGCGAAAGTTAATAAGATGCTAAATATGCCTCATGCAATTCATCTTCATACTAATAATCTTGGAATTCCTGGTAATTATACTACAACTTTAGAGACTATGAAGTGTTTAGAAAGCATTCCTAATGATGGTAAACCAGTGGCTCATATAACTCATTTACAGTTTAGTAGTTTTGCTGGGGAAGATTGGGGAACATTAACTTCAGGTGCTGAAGAAATTACTAAATACATTAACAATCATGATCACATAACTTTTGATATGGGGCAAATAATTTTTACAGATACCACCACGATGACTGCAGATGGTCCTTTTGAATATACTCTATACCAGTTAAGTGGTCATAAGTGGGTAAATAGTGATGTTGAGACTGAAACTAGTGGAGGAATAATTCCGTTTCGTTATAAACGCAAAAATCCAGTTAATGCAATACAGTGGTCTATTGGTTTGGAGTTAGCTCTTATGACTAAAAATCCGTGGAAAGTTTTTATGACAACGGATCATCCTAATGCTGGTCCATTTACTGCATATCCCAAAATTCTAGCTTGGTTAGTTAGCAAAAAAGCCAGAGACGCTACTTTCAAGAGATTGCATAGGAAAGGCCAAAGAAGAAGTCTTCTTCCTTCAATAACTAGAGAGTTGAGTCTTTATGATTTAGCTATTGTTACCCGGGCAGGTCAAGCGAAATCTTTGGGTCTCAAGGAAAAAGGACATCTAGGTGTAGGAGCTGATGCAGATATTGCAATTTTTAATTTAAATCCTGAAAAAGTGGATATTACGCAAAAATACAAAACTTTTCGTAGAGCATTTAGCAATACAGCTTATACAATTAAAGGTGGCAAGGTTTTAGTTAAGGATGGTGAAGTCCTTCAAACGTCAGCTGGCAAAACTATGTGGGTTGACGTCAAGACTTCACAAGAAGTGGAAATTGATGAAAAAATTAAAAGAAAATTCAGAGAATACTGGACTGTTGAGTTTGATAATTACCCAGTTTCTGATCATTATCTCAAAAACTCAAGT
>JAUWJK010000029.1 GCA_030607735.1 Candidatus Bathyarchaeota archaeon | reverse complement strand
CCCTTCGCAGCCTATCTGATCTCGAATCAATAAAGGACGAGGTTAAAAAGGGTAATATTCTAATTTTACGGATAACACCATTAGCTACTAAAAATATTGAAGAAGTAAAGCAAGATGTAAATGATCTGTATGAATTTACTGAATCAAGAAAAGGCGATATTGCTAGGTTAGGTGAAGAAAGGATTGTTATTTGTCCTGAAAAAATTAAGATTTGGAGAGATAAAACTCCAATTTTAAAATAAATTCAGTTTTTTATAGTCTAAAAGTTTCTAAATTCTGTGGAATTATAGTGTGTATATCAGCCTTACGATCAAGAAATCTAGCTAAATTTCGGATTTTACTTTTTTCTCCATGAACGACGAAAATTTTTTCAGGTTTAGGTACAAGATGAGTCAAATAGGTAACAAGTTGGCGACGGTCAGAATGACCTGAAAAGCCACCAATAGATTCTACTTGAAGATTTATGGGTACCACAGTCATCTTTCCAGCATTATCCATCATTGTAACTTCATGTATTCCTTTTTGAACTCTTCGGCCCATAGTTCCTTCAATCTGGTAGCTAACAAAGATAATAGTATTTTTTTCATCATGAGACCAATTTCTAAAGTATTCTATTGCAGGGCCACCTTCAAGCATACCAGAGGTAGCTAAAACAACGCATGGATCACCATCAAATACTGTTTGACGAACACTTGGATGTTTTACAATTGTGAAATAATCAGATTGAAACGGATTAATCTCATCATGGAGAATGCTATGACAAACTTCTCTGCTTAAATATTCAGGATAAGCAGTATGAATAGCTGTCGCTTCTGAAATCATACCTTCAATAAAAACTGGAGCTTCTTTCATTAAGCCTCGTTTCATGTAACCATCTAAAATTAACATGATTTCCTGAGCTCTTCCAACTGCAGGTACAGGAATCAACACGTTCCCTCCTCGTTGTAAAGTTTCATTAATAATATGAGTCAAACCTTCTTCACATTCAATTCTAGAAGGCATATAATCATCAGGACCACCGTAGGTACTTTCGGTAATTACTGTTTCAATTCGGGGAAAATCTTTAGATGCTTTTTCTAAAAGCATTGTAGTTCCAAATTTATAGTCGCTGGTATAAACTATATTATGCATACCTTCACCGATATGGAGGTGAACCATTGAAGCACCTAAAATATGACCAGAATTATGTAAGGTTAATCGAATATCTGGAGCAATATCGGTGACCACTCCAAATCTAAGTGGTATTGTATGTAAAACACATTCGCGAACATCTTTTTGATCGTATCTTGGTGTGGTACCTTGTTTACTTGCCACATCTAAATAATCTAATTGAAGCATAGTCATTAGATTCGAAGTTGGTTGAGAACAATAAACAGGTCCGTCATAACCATACTTGTAAAGAAAAGGAGTCAAACCACAGTGATCTAGATGAGCATGACTTATAATAACTGCATCTAACTGATCGATTCTAAATTCAGGACAATCAAATCTAGGAAAAGCTTCAAATTGTTTTTGGGATCCAGGATTTATGCCGCAATCGATCAAAACGCTACTTTCTCTAGTGTTCACCAAAAATGCAGATCTACCCACTTCCTGAGCACCACCTAAAACAGTTAATCTAATATCACCAACAGGATAGATTTTGGGGCGAAAAATTCTTTCACCTACTGTCCGAAGTATCCGATCTCTTTCTTTACTCTCTGAGTGGAGATAATGTCGCATGTGAGTAATTATCTTAGATTTTAGTGGTGGGCTTCGAAGAATTCTTGGTCTCCATTTGGATTGCTTTATGATTTCTTGTAAAACAGTACCATTTCGTCCAATAACCAAACCTGGTTTTTTAGTTTCAATAATTATTTCACCAAGACTTGGATCAAAATTAATATCTGTAATCTCAGCTTCAGCTGGAATTAGCTCTCTAGAAATTTTTTCTGCTTCAAGTTCTGTGACTCTAATCGAAGGATCCGATCGAATAACTATTCTTTTGCGAATTACGCTTACAATTTCAGACACAATGTTGCTTTGATCTATTAGAATCTCAGGATTTTTTGTATAAACAGCGAGCATTGGACCTTCGTATTCTATTCTAGTGACTTTCGCTTCTTTAGGAACTTTCTCAAGAATATAGCAACTTATTTCAACTTTATCTTTCTCAGAAGCTCGTGGCACAATATTTTACTTCCTCAGCTTACTAGAAGCTTGCTTTTTTCTTCGTTGGTTAATTCTCTATACCCATCAGTATTTATCACAGTAATGTTGTAATTATTACCACTTGCAACATCTCGTTTCATTGCAGATTGAACAGCTTTTACAATTACGGGCAATAGTTCATCTATCGTCATACCTTCTTTATATTTGTCCTCTAATACACCATAAGCTAAAGGAGACCCCGAACCAGTTGCTACTGATTTTTCTTCAGTTAAACTTCCGTATGGATCCAGATTAAATAAGTGAGGTCCAGTATCATCCACACCACCTATTAGAACTTGAGTTGACAATGGCATATATCTTGCTGAAAAAAGTAGATTCGCAATAATTCTTGCAGCTGAACTAACTGGTAATGGTCTATTCATATTAATTTTATAAAGTTGTGCATTTGCAGTTAGTATATCAACAACTTTTTGAGCATCAGCAACCGTACCTGCAATAGTCATTCCTAAATGATCGTCTATTTTGTAGACTTTTTTTCCACATTTATGAGCCACATAATAACCCATTGTTACGCGAGTATCAGAAGCAAGTATGACACCATCTTTGCAAATAACACCAATCGTAGTAGTTCCTTTTAAGACTAAATTGTTAGCAATATTATTCTGAGACATAATTCTTTTCTCCTTAAAATTTTGAAGACTTTGCAAATTTCGTATAAGGAAATAGCACCAGTTAAACTTTCTGAGATATTAATTAACATTACGGTCTGACTTTTTTGTATATTTTTATAAAAAAAATCAAGAATTCAAAAAGGTTTTAAAGGCTATCCCTAATTTATGACTAAATAACAAAAATAGTTGGTCAATTTGTCTTTAACTTATCACTATATGCAATTACCCAGAGAGGTAATTGTCGGTAGAGGAATACTAAACCGAATTCCTGAACTATTGAATAGACTCAACATTACCGGAACAGCTCTAATAATAGCCGGAAAAATAAGCTATGAAATTGCAGGTGAAAGAGTACGGGATTTGCTTTCAAAAACAGGAATATCAGTCGATACAGTTCTAGTTAATAAAGTAACTACAAAAGAAGTATTAATGGTTGAAAAACAAATTGAAAACTGGAAACCTAGCATAATCTTAGCAGTTGGTGGAGGAACTAAAATTGATGCAGCAAAACTAAGTTCATCATGTCAAGGTATCCCATTTATCAGCATACCAACAACTCTATCTCATGATGGAATTGCAAGTCCTTTAGCGTCAGTCAAAGGATCAGGAAAACCATATTCAATAATGGCTCAAGCTCCTCTTGCAATAATTGCAGATATCGATATAATTGCACAATCACCATGGCATTCAGTAATAAGCGGTTGTGGAGATGTAATATCAAAATATACTGCAGTTAAGGATTGGTGGCTTGCACATTCAGAAAGAGAAGAATATTATGGGGAATATGCAGCTAGTTTGGCTTTGATGAGCACAAAACTTATGATAGAAAAAGCCTCTCTAATTAAACCAGAAAATAATGAGGGATTGCGATTACTCCTTGAAGCACTAATAAGTTGTGGAGTAGCCATGAGTATTGCTGGAAGTAGTCGTCCCTGTAGTGGTTCAGAACATTTGTTTAGCCATGCACTTGATATAATTGATGCCCCCAGAGCAATGCACGGCGAACAGTGTGGTGTTGGATCAATATTGTCTGCATATTTACATAATGCAAATTGGAAACGAATTAGAAACACTTTAAAAAAAATTGGAGCACCAACAACAGCAAAAGAATTAGGTATTGAAGATGAAAATATTATTAAAGCACTGGAAATGGCTCCAAAAATACGTCCTGAACGATATACAATTCTCCATAAGCTAAACCTGAACCATAAAGAATATGAAAAAGCTTCAAAAAAAACCGGAATAATAGAATAAGAACTCTACAAAATCACAAAAGTACGTAATTTCATTATTATTTTATTTTAGCAAAATTAGATTATAAAAAACTAAATGCTAATTATTTTAATTATAAAAATTTTTAAAATTGCAACTTGAAAATAGAAATATAGATCCAATAAAAACCGATAAAGAATAATAATTAAAAATACTAAAAATGCAAATAAGAAGATTATAAGCGCTTTCTAAAAAAGAGAAAAAAAATGAATAATAATCTATTTTTCTAGAGCTTCACGTAATTCAGAGGTAAACGCCTCATTGTACCATTTCAAGATTATCAACTAATGATAAACACTTTTTCCTTGATAAATATTCAATCGGTATGGAAATTAAAATATTTTAAAAAAAAGCAGACAATAAAATCTAAAAAGGGCTTATAAGTTCTAACCTAAACATTATTTTCAAGTTAAAATATCTTTTTTTAAGAAAAATAGTTAGTTGTCAAACTTCAAATTCCTGCAAATTGAAAACTAACATATCTAATTCTTATTTATCAGCCCTAGATTCATGTTTCACTTTTCTTTTTAGGTTTTGATGGTTTTGGTGGAGATTTAAAGGTTTCAACAAAATTAATTTCAGATATTTCACTCAATAGTCTTTGAGTATCCATTGCAATACCTCTTTTTGCAATTTGTATACCTTCAATATAAAAAGTATCTTCAGGCATGTTAATTGTTAAAGTTTTTTCTTTAAGAGCGATAATAAACTTTGTCTGATCTGCTAAAGGTATTCTACGATGAACAAGAGCTCCAACCTTCTGTTTTTTAGCAGTAATTTTTTCAGCTATTACAGCATCGTAAATAAGGGTTTTTCCAGCTAAAGGAGGATTAAAGTCCAAGAGAACTCTTCCAGCTCCAATTGAGCGGACAATTGCCATTTTTTCATTGTATTCTACGCGCATTCCTAGAGCGGGATTTTTTCCTTTGGAGATCAAGTGTCTTAATGGAACGCGTTTAACTTTCTCTGGGTCCCTTTGTCCAAAAGCTTTTTCTGGCGAAATTTCAACTATCTGAGATTTTCCTAATTTCATTGATAAAAGAGATTCATCCAGAGGTTTGAGTACCCAGCCCTCACCTATAACTATGAGTTTAGGTTCATAAATTTCTCCCTCTTTGTATAATTCTTCTTTTTTTGCGATGTCTTCAAAAGTTGTGTCAAATATTTCGCCAGTTTCTTTAATTTTGGCGGTATAATTTAGTAATATAAAATCTCCATTTATAAGTGGCATTGTAATTCATCCTACTCTAACGAGTAAAAGTTAAGTTTAACACAATAATAAAAAGATTGTCTTTCTCTAATTACATATTGCGTTTAGTCTAATGTTTTTTAAAAATAATAATCAGTTACAATCAATTTTTTTGTTCTAGAAATAATTTGAAGAAAAAGAAAGAATAAATTAATTTGACTTTGAAATTCTTTTAATTTTAAAATATGTTAAAGAAAAACAAAAAAAGTCATTGAAACAAATAACATCAAGATTTGAATTCCAATCTCACTTTCATCTGTCTCCTTTTTCGGTTATAACATAAAGCAAAAAAATGAGCTGCATCACGAATTTGTCTTAAAAGGAGCATCATTTTCTTATTAGGATTAAAACTCAGTGGCAAAGAGGAGTCTGGAAAATAAATTTCTTCTTTTTCTTTAGCTAGACCTATAATGGAAATATCCAGATCTAAAGAAATTAAAGCTTTTTTTGCTGCTTTAGTCTGACCCAATCCACCATCAATTACTATTAAATCAGGCATTTTAGCTCCTTCCATCTTCAAACGTTTATACCTTCTAGTAACAACTTCGTTCATGGCTAAAAAATCGTCTTGTCCATCAAAAGTTTTAATTCTAAATTTTCGGTAATTCCGTTTATCTGGTTTGCCATTTTTATAACGAACCATTCCAGAAACTACATGTTCTTGACCCAAATTGGATATGTCAAAACACTCGATTATATTAGGAATAGATGGAAGATTTAATGCAGTTTGCAAATCAAGTAATAAACTATTATCTTTTGAAGAAGAATCAAGGTTTTTTTCAGCTAGTTTAACTAAGCTTAGTTTTTCAGCTTTGTAAGGAACAAATAATTTAACAGGAGCTAATCTTTTTGATGAAAGAAAAGTTTCTAAAGCTTTTTTTTCTGCTTTATCAACCCAACAAGATTTATTTAGAAGAATTTCATGAGGAATTTTATTTGTGCTATAAAAAGCTTTTAAGAAATCTTGCTCAATATTGAATTGAAAATCCATAGAAAAATCTTTTTTTCCCAGAAGAACACCTTTCCGAATACTCATTTGAACCACTAAAAATGTTTCGTCAATTCTCTTGAAAGCTATAATATCTTGATCAAACATTCTTTCTTTATCAACAATTTGATTTTGAGAAAGAAGTTTAATCGAAAAAATCTGGTTTCTCAGTTCGATCGCACATTCAAAATTTTTCAGTTTAGACACAACTGCCATTTGTGATCTGAGTTCTTCTATTGTCTGTTCATAATTTCCTTTAAGAAATGAACGTGCTCGATCAACCTGAGTAATATATTGTTTTTCAGTAACAGTTCCAATGCAAGGAGCTGAACATAATCCTATATGATAATTTAGACAAGCTCTTTTAGGGAATTTTTTACAGATTCGTAATTTAAAGACTTTAATAACAAGTCTTTGAAGGTCTTGTCGCGTAAATCCATCAGTATAAGGTCCAAAAGATTCTAGTTTTTGAGAGACACGACGAGAAGTTAACAATCTGGGAAATTTTTCTTTTGTTAATGAAATGTAAGCAAAAGTTTTTGCATCTTTTAAATCGATGTTGTATTTAGGTTTGTTTTTTTTTACTAATCTGTTCTCCAAAAGTAAGGCTTCAGTCTCGTTATTTACAATAATCCAATCGATACTTTTTATTTTTGATAAAAGATGCTGAGTTTTAATGGGTTTTTTGGAAGATGTAAAATAACTTCTAAGTCGAGATCTTAGATGTTTTGCTTTGCCAATATAGAGTAAATTACCTTCAGCATCTCTGAAAAGATAGACTCCTGGATCGGTAGGAACATTAGCGCTTTTAAAATCTGAACAAACAGATATATTTATCATTTTAGCACTTTCGCTACCTTAGTTTTCATTTCATAATTCTTAAACAGTTTTCTTAGGAATTCTCCTGTATATGATTTGTCTTCTTCTGAAATTTTCTCCGGAGTACCTATTGCCATAATATAGCCACCAGCCTCTCCTCCTTCTGGACCTAGATCAATTAGGTAATCACAGTTTTTGATCACATCAAGATTATGTTCAATAATGTATACAGTATTTCCTTTTTCAACAAGATTATTTAGAACTGTTATCAATCTTTTAGTATCATCAAAATGGAGTCCAGTTGTTGGTTCATCTAATAAATAAACTATGTGGCCAGACTTATGTTTACTAAGTTCTCGAGTTATCTTGACTCTTTGACTCTCGCCTCCTGAAAGCGTCGTAGAACTCTGACCTAATTTTATGTATCCTAATCCAACATCCATTAAGGTCTTTAGTTTCCGATAAATTCGTGGTATGTTTTCGAATTGACTGGTTGCTTCCTCAACAGTCATATCAAGAACTTCAGCAATGTTCTTTCCTTTATAAAAAACGCTTAAAGTCTCCTTATTATAGCGTTTTCCTTTGCATTCTTCACATTGGATATAAACATCTGGAAGAAAATTCATTTCAATTCGTAAAACTCCATCCCCTCTGCAAGCTTCACATCGACCTCCTTTTACATTAAAGGAGAATCGACCTGCTTTGTATCCACGAGTTTTGGCTTCTTTAGTTGTAGCAAATAGATGTCTTATTTCATCAAAAAGTTTTGTATATGTTGCAGGATTGCTTCTAGGAGTTCTACCAATTGGACTTTGATCAATAACAATCACATTTTGTATTATTTCAGGAATTTCTATAGAACTATGTTTACCAATTTTGTCAACGCGTATATCAAATTCTGTTTTTAAAGAAGGAATAAGAGTTTGATTCATGAGTGTACTTTTTCCTGAACCTGAAACACCAGTAATACCACATAAAACACCTACAGGGAGATGTACATCAATTTCCTTTAAATTGTTCTCTTTTGCACCTCTGATGATTATAAAATCTTTGGGAAGTCTCCTTTTTTTAGGAACTTTAATACTTAATTTTCCTGAAAGATATTTTCCGGTAATACTTTTCCTGTTTTCCATTATTTGGTCGAGTTTTCCTTCTGCAACAATCTGACCTCCATGGACACCAGCTCCGGGGCCCATATCTACAATATAATCAGCATTACGAATGGTCTCTTCATCATGTTCTACAACAATAACTGTGTTTCCAATGTCTCTTAATCTATGAAGAGTATTAATTAATTTGAAATTATCTCTTTGATGTAGACCAATACTTGGTTCATCTAGAATGTAAAGAACACCCATTAAATTACTTCCAATTTGAGTAGCTAATCGAATTCTTTGAGCTTCTCCACCTGAAAGAGTTTTTGCTGCTCTAGACAGAGTAAGATAACCAATACCTACATTTTTTAAGAATCCTAATCGTTCCTTAATTTCTTTAAGAATGGCTTTGGCAATAATTAATTCTTTTTCATTTAGCTGAGAATCAAGGTTCATAAAGAAGGTTAAAGCCTGTTCAATTGACAAATCTGTAATGTCAATAATACTTTTTCCAGTTATTTTAACTGCCAGAGGAACGGGTTGGAGTTTCTTTCCTTTGCAAACAGAACATTGAGAAGATCTCATAAATTTTTCTATACTAGCCTTTCTCCAATCACTTTCAGTTTGACGATAGAGTCTCATTGTTTGGGGAACTACGCCTTCCCAACCTTTTCTCATCCACATGCTTGCACCGTTTGACCAATTTCCTTCAATTGGATTTTTATCTCCGAATAGCAAAATATTAAGTTGGTTTTCTGTAAGTTTTTCAATTGGAGTAAACACATCAAACCCATGCTTTTTTCCAACTATAGCAAGTTGTTGTACTCTCCAACTAAGGTCCATCTTCCCATATACTACAAGAGCACCATTCATTATTGATTTTGTTTTATCAGGAATCATTAAATCCTCAGAAATTTCAAAAACTTCACCTAGACCATGACAAGAAGGACAAGCTCCAAAAGGTGAATTGAAGGAAAACATTCGAGGTTCAAGACTTTCAAACACTATTTCTGGATGATTTGGGCAGGCACCAAAAGTGCTAAAGATACTTTCACCTTCAAATCTTTCTAATTCTGATTTTTTCTGAAAAGCTTCTTCATCTCCAAAAATTACAATCAAGGTACCCTTACCAATTTGTAAAGCTAATTCCACAGCTTCTGTAACTCTTGATCTTTCATCTTCTTTGATTTGTATTGTATCAATAACTGCTTCTATCCAATGTTTTTCATATCGTTTTAGCTTGACTTCTTCTTTAATTGTATCTGAATCATATATTTTTTGGTCCACTCTAATTCGGGTAAAACCTTGTTGCTTAAGATTGCTTAGGATTTGTTCATGTGTCCCTTTTATACCTCTAATTATTGGAGATAGAATAGTAAGCAAATGATTTTTCTCAGACATTAATAAATTCGAAATGTTTTCTGGGCTCTGTGGTCGAATTAAGCTCCCACATTTTGGACAATAATGTGTACCTATTCTAGCGAAAAGCAATCGCAGGTAATCATATATTTCTGTAACTGTTCCTACGGTTGAACGTGGATTTTTGCTTGTACTTTTTTGCTCTATTGATATCGCTGGTGAAAGGCCTTCAATTGAATCTACATCTGGTTTGTCCATTAATCCTAGAAATTGGCGAGCATATGCAGATAAACTCTCAACATATCTTCTTTGTCCTTCAGCATAGATTGTATCAAATGCAAGAGTAGATTTGCCAGATCCTGATAAACCAGTAATGACGATAAATTTGTATCTGGGTAGAACTACGTTAATATTTTTGAGATTGTGTTCCCTTGCACCTTTAACAGAAATCGAATCAATCATAATTTGTACCTGATTATTCCTTATTCTTTTGAAGTGGATCAATAAAACGAGACATTTCAACTTTTTTGACGTGTATTTGTATTTTTTCCTTGAAGTGGACCATGTTTTGTTTTGCTGTAAAATGCTTTTTTGTACTCGTCAATTTGGTCTCGAAGTTGAATTGCTTCTTCAAAATTCAATTTTTCTGCAGCTGCTCTCATCTTGGTATCTAGTTCAATGATTTGATATTGAATATCGGTTTTTGCTAGATGTTTTGTCCCTTTTATTTTTCCTTTGGTTGATAAAATTTTTTTCACAATAGTCTGAGGAGTTAGATTATGTAGCTTATTATATCGAATCTGATACTGGCGTCTGAATTTGGTTTTGTCAATTGCTTTTTGGATGGATTTAGTTTTTACATCTGCATAAAGTATCACTCTACCATTTGAATTTCTTGCAGCTCGACCAATAGTTTGTATGAGACTTTTTTCATCTCTTAGAAATCCTTCCTTGTCAGCGTCAAGAATAAAAATAGTAGCTACTTCGGGTAAATCCAAACCTTCTCGTAATAAATTTATTCCAACGAGTATATCGAATTCTCCAATTCTTAATTGTCTTATAAGCTCAATTCTATCCAAGGTGTCTATTTCAGAATGCATATATCTAACTCGAAATCCTTCTTTCACTAAATAGTCTGTTAGATCTTCAGCCATCCTTTTAGTTAGAGTAGTAACCAAAACTCTATAACCTTTTTTTATGGTGTTTCTAGCTTCACTCATCAGGTGTTTCATCTGTCCTTGAATAGGATGAATCTCTACTTCTGGATCAAGAAGACCAGTAGGTCTAGTAATTAATTCAACAGGTTTTCCACTTTTTAAAAATTCATAGTCTCCTGGAGTCGCTGAAACAAAAAGGGTATTACCCATTTTTTTCTCAAATTCTTTGAATTTAAGTGGTCTGTTGTCAAAAGCGCTTGGCAACCTAAATCCAAAATCAACTAAACTTTTCTTTCTCGAAAAGTCTCCAGTATACATTGCGCGGGACTGTGGTATAGTTCGATGACTTTCATCGATTATTAATAGATAGTCTTTGGGAAAATAGTCAATCAAAACATATGGAGGTTCACCGGGTTTTCTACCATCAAAATGTCTGCTGTAGTTTTCAATACCTTTACAATAACCCATTTCTTTTATCATTTCTATATCATAATTTGTTCTTTGTTTGAGGCGTTGCGATTCAAGAAGAGGAAGTTCAGGTAGACGGTTTGCTAGCTCTTTGCGAATTTGTTTTAAGGCTTCTTTGTGTTTCTCTTCGGGAATTACGTATTGTCTTGCAGGGTAAAGAATAATTTGATCAATTGTAGTTTTCAAATCTCCAGTAATAGGGTTAATCTCTTTAATTTTTTTTATTTGATTTGACTCTAGTTGGATACGTAGAATATTTTTCTCATATGAAGGTATGATGTCTATTACATTCCCTCTAACTCGAAATTTGCCAGGTTCGAGATCTACGTTATTTCGTTCATATTGCATATCCACTAAACGGTGTATTAGGTCTAGTCGGGTTACTTGTTTTCCGATGGATAAATCAATTGCCATTAACTTAAAATCGAGAGGATTTCCTATGTTGTAAATACAACTTATACTGGCCACTACAATTGTGTCATTTCTGCTTAATAATCCAGAAACTGCATGCATGCGCATTTGTTCTATTTGTTTATTTATGCTAGAATCTTTTTCAATATATGTATCGGTTGTTGAAATATATGATTCTGGTTGATAATAATCGTAAAAAGAAATAAAGTATTCAACTCGATTATTTGGGAAAAAATTTTTTAATTCCGAATAAAGTTGAGCGGCTAAAGTTTTATTATGTGCTAGAATTAAGGTGGGTTTTTGAAATTTGTTAATTATCTTAGCCATAACAAAGGTTTTTCCGCTTCCAGTTATTCCAAGGAGAGTCTGTTTTTTCTTTTTTGGAAAATTATTTAAAATTAGTTCTATAGCTGCTTTTTGGCCTGGCGAAGTCTTAAAAAAAGTATTTAGCTGGAATTTCACTATATTGCCTTCTATATTAGAGAGAAAAAAGTAAAATTTCTTTCCTTATAAAGATTATTAAAAATCAAGGTTTTGATCTAACCACAATCGTTTTAGATAAATGATTGAAGATTCTTTGCCTTCTTAAAGGATATAATATCCAACCAAGAAAACAATCTAGAGGGAGCAAAAAGGCTTTTCGCAAACTTTAAAAAACTCGAATTATAGAGTTCATTTTTTAGTTTTGATTTATTTTCGGTATTTACCCTATCAATGGGAACTCCACAATTTGAACAATATTGGGCTCCTTTTGGAATTTTATTTCCACATTTAGGACAATACAACATAATTTATTACATCAATATAAAAGATGGAGTGTTCTCAAATATATTACCTTTTTATAAAAACATTTTTTTTATGAAATATTTGTGGTAATAAATTGATTTAACAGAGTTCCTTTTTGTTATTGCTATAAGACGGTATAAGTCTTGAGTGCAGATTTCAATGATTGGAATCTTGTTTTAAAATCTGAAATTTTGGAAGGAAAGATTTTTTTCATAAAATATTGCATTTGAGGTGATGTTAAATCTAAATCTATTTCTATTAAATAGTGGAATTTACCTAAACGTTTTGTTTTCGTTTGGAATGCATAAATTAATCCTGATTTTTTCAGTTTAGTCACTTCTCGTGATAGGAAATACGAGATAGCTCTTGGAGCTAAGGGTTCAAAAACAAAAGCTATTTTTGGGATTATTTGAAAAAGTTTTTTTCTAATAGAATATGACATTTATCAACCCACATTTGTAATAGGTTATTTATTTTTTGTTGAAATCTATCTATAATGTAGTTTTTGATTTCTTTTAAGCTTGTGTTAAATTGGTCATTAAAAATTTAAAAAATGGGCCTCATTATTTTTTGAGCGTAATAAAAAACAAAATTGAATGACTATTTTTAGAGAGTTTTTTTTAAAATATTTTTATTTAGAGCTTTAATTGTACCAGAAATTGCCATGACATGTAAAGATACTTGTTGCTCAGCTATTGAAGTAATGGTTGTCAATGATGCTCTTACTTGGTTTAACGATATGAGGTTAGTTCGAACTATTGCTCGATTTTTTTTAGAGTTAAAATCAATTAAAGATAGGTTAGTTTTACTTGCACCATATTCACCGTAGAGTTTGGAAACAGCAATCCAAATAGCATCTATTAACTCTCTGGGATTTAAAGCAGAAGTTGATTCAATTTGTAGTGCCAAATATCTGCGTTTTACTCTTTTCAAAGTTTTCCCTCTTTTATTATTTGGATTCCTGGAGCCACAAATTTTGAACCGAGTTTTTCTCTGTTTCTCATAATAATTGAGTATGGATTTCTAGAAACAGTGTCTAAAGCTGAAGTCATATCAAAATCAAAAAGATTCAGTAGTGATGCTATTTCTCTGGGTTTTCTTTGTAATAGAGTTGTTGTAGCACCACTTGAAAGTATTAGGGGTATATGAAAATCTTTTACTAGAGCAGTCTCTCGACGCAAAAAAGAAAGAAGTCTTGTGCGTGAGGGTCCTTCTAAAATAAGTAATGGTTTAACATCAATTTCTAGTGAAGTTAAACTATTACTAGCTAAAACTGCCTCGGCTCGATCAAAGAATCGTTTTTTAAAATATAAAGAGGGAAAATTCAACAGATCTACACGTCTATCCTGGGCTGCTTGTCTAGCCACTTCTTTGGTTTCGCATTTTACACAAATTACTTCATATTTACGCCTTACTTTTCTTAGTTGAGACTTGAGCTCATTTCGATTCTTAGGGTTTAGATCGATTCTCGAGACAAAATCTATCTGAATTTCTTTACAGAAGTTCTTAAGTAAATTTAGCGTATTTTTGTCTGAATACAAATTAGTTGAAAAACTCAACAATTGATATCCTAACAACTTCGCTTTCTTCACTAATTGAAAAGCATAATTTAAGTCATGTAAGGGTGGACTTAGATGCAAATCGGCGAATAATCGCTTCATGATAATAACCCTAATTCTTCACATAAAGCAATTATTTCTTTGGAGGTTTTATTTTTAAAGTGAATTTTAAAATGAATAGGATCTGTTGCAGAAAACTTTAACGTGTTAACGTATGCTAACTGTTTATCAAACCTCAAATAGAGATTACCTTTATCCAAATGAATATTGATATTGTTGGCAAGGTTTTCTTTATCCAAAGAATTTAGCTTAGAGGATAAATATTTCAGTATTGGAATTAGAGTTTGTTTATCAATCAATCTGGTTTGATAGAGTGCGATTGGATTTTTATAATATCCAGTTAATCGAGTTTCGTTAAACACTATATCTTCTTTTAATTCAGAAGGCAATGTATTATGCACAGCGATTAATACTTTTTCAGTATCTTCAGTAGCGTGTGCAATCACTCGAATATCGATATATCCAATAGGAGATTTTGATGACAAATTAGCCCTCTGCTTTTTGATTAGCAGTTTTAACTTTTAGATCTTTACATTATCATTTTAATAGATCTATTTCGCAGTTCTTCTGAATTAAAACCCAACTAATCGATTATTATAATTTAAACAAATTGCCTTTATTGGCTTTTTGAGTATATTATTTAAGGTCTTAGTTTTCGTTTGTTAGGATTCGCTTTTTTTTGCTTTCGTTTGTTAGGATTCTTCCTTTGTGGACCTTTCACCAGGTTTCTGACACGTCTTCCTGAAGCGGTTAAACCACGATTTGCACGCCTCTTCTGACTAGCCAAGTTAACAAGATTTTGTTGAGTTATTCTAGCTTTTTGTGACTGGAAATTATGTTGTTGTGATAAAATGACTTTATCAACCAAAATTACCTCAAACCATTTTGAACGTCCATCTTCACCAACCCAATAACTATTTAAAACTTCTAAATTGGGAAACTTTTTACCAGTACGCTCTTCACCAATTAATCTGAGATTTTTTGCTGGCTTAAATTTTAATACACCCATACGTTTAGGTCTTCGACCAGCTTTAGGACGCTGTTTTCTAAGACCACCTCTTCTAACCTTAGTGCGAGCCATCACATAACCTTGCTTGGCTTTATACCCAAGTGTTCTAGCCCTATCAAGCCTAGTTGGTCTATCAATTCTAATGATAGTTGGTTGTTTTCGATATAAAATTAGTCTTTGTTTCATAAGTTCCTCTACAAAGGAACTTTCTGGTTTTGCCCACTCTTGAGCAATATACTTGTATGCCATCTTACATTTTCAACTCTTACGCAATATTGTTTACGGTTCAGCCCCTAAAGGCCACATCCCTACGGACACGGATGGTCCGCCTACATTTTTTAATGAAACAACACTGCTTAAAAATAAACCTTTTCATGATTTAGATTTGTTTTATCCCAAAAAAAAGTGGGGAAGATTAAATTTTTTAGTGTTGTGTTTACTTTTTGCGAAGTATCAAAAATGCTACCACAGCAATTGCCGCGACTATGGCGATTGTTGAGCCTGCAAGGTATGTGTCAGTCATTGGTGCGGGTGATGCTTCTGGTGGAGGCGTAGGAATTGGCGCTTCAACTACTCCCATATAGGTTTGAGCGTATGAACTGCCGTAGCTTTCAGAGCCAGCAAACGTAGCTATTACCGTGTATTGCCCTGGAATATCAGGCTCCCACATATAACCAAAAGTACCAGTCATGTCCGAGGTTGCATTACCAATGTTTCTAAAGTTACCATTAAAGTCAATAACGTCTAATGAAACTTCAACACCTTTCGCGTTTAATGGAATCGGATTTCCCAAGTGCAAATACTCCATCCAATCACCCATGTCTTCATCAGAAATACATGCAGTATCAGGTTGACCAGCTGATTGATCAGTAACAGTACCCTCGATTATTACACTTTCTCCAAGAGTTATAGCTACCTTTGGTGTAGTAACTGTAGTTGCGCTTGGGCCTTTACCAAAGACATACATTCGATTATCCTCCGCGTTGGATGAAATAAGATACCCATCGAGGGCTTGCATTGCCCACCATCCATTAATGCTCCATATCAAATCTCCATTGAAAGCGTCAACAGCATGCAATTTAGCACCTCTCCAAAGAGGTTGGGTTGGTGAGTGCTCTCCGTTGCCTGCAAAAACTACTCCATCACCAATAATTGGACCAAAAAAGAAGGGCCAATGACCATAAGGTGTTTCAAGACCTGCATTTCCACTGAAATACTTGAATTCTTCCTGCCCTGTTTCTAAGTAAAAGACGTAAATGCTGCCATCAAAGCTAGGATTGTAGAGCTTTCCGTATGCAATACATGCTGTCCAACCGTAAACTCCCCATGGAGCGTCTGCTGGATCGCTAATCCATAACTGTTTGCCTGTTTGCGCATCAAAACCATACCATTGCATCGTCGGTGGACTCCAACTTGCAAAGATACCTTCTCCTAATACTCTTCTGAAAAAGTATGCAGGGGATTCATGAGCCCAAAGTTCCTCACCTGTTCTCGCATCGTAACCAATCTGCCAAAAAGATTCCGCCGTGGTCTCAACAGCAGCGATTATCACATTACCAACAATTCCTTGAATTAAAGGGAAATTAGGTTGACCAGGTATTGATTGTGCTCCCTCCGGGAACATCACACCGCGGAATGGTACTGGTTTGAACCATTCTACTCCTAGACCCCAATCATAGGTTCCCCGAGCGGGCCTCAATGAAGTCGCATCTAGCCGACCACTTGGAGGTATCAAATTCGCTCCCTCGAAAGCTTTACTTGAGTTCCATAGTTGAATATTAGGTCCAAGAACGGTATAAATAAGCAAAGTTCCGTCTTCATCATACATAGTCATGCCATAACCGTGAGTAGGAATTGCAGTGGCGTTCTCAAAAGTCGCTATCAACTCTCCAGTGTTTGCATCATACAATTTATAACGAGGTCGAGGAAAAGCTGGGGGTATCATTCCCAGAGAAAAAGCTGCACCAGTTCCCAAATCCCACAAATACGGAATAACACCCGCCTGGTTTGGGGATTCAAAAGCGTAAAGTTGTCCTTGGTCAACATGCATATCATTGTTTGTCCATAATACTTCTCCGGTGCGAAGATCTTCACAAACAGTCCCTGGCCATTGGCCACCAACTCCTTGGCCTATTCCAAAGTCGCTTGGGTATATCCGACGGTAGATTTTTCCGTTCATGATGACTGGCGGCGTAAGCTTTTCTTCATACATATGCCCCGCATAGTATGATGTTTGACCATAATCTCCTCCCACTAAGCCTCCCAGTGCTAATTCTGTTGTCCACATAATGTGGGCTGATCTTGGAGCCTGAGTGTAGGGATTAAAAGCTTGAGCAGAATCACTGTGACTAGCTACCATGTAGGTAGAGTTGTATCCTCTCATCAGCCAGTTGCCTGCGATGTCTCCCCAGAAGCGGTTTTGAGCATTGATTGGTCGTTCCCAGTATCCAGTAGGAATCGGATTTTCCTGCCAAATCGGTATAAAATCTTCCTGAACAATAACTTCTTTTATTTGTG
>JAUWJK010000107.1 GCA_030607735.1 Candidatus Bathyarchaeota archaeon | reverse complement strand
CTAAAATCCTAAGAATAGGTTGAGTGTAGGTTATGCCTGATAAAACTCCTAAGTACACTAAGCTTACCAAAGAAGAAGAAGAGGTAATATTAAAAAAAGGAACCGAAAGACCCTTCACTGGAAAGTATAACCACTTTTGGAATAAAGGTACTTATGTTTGTAAATTATGCAGAGCTACACTTTATCGATCTGAAAGCAAGTTTGATTCAGGGTGTGGATGGCCCAGTTTTTCAAGCGAGATTCCTGTAAAAGTGAAAAGGTCTTTGGACAAGGATGGTGTTAGAACCGAAATAACTTGTTTAAATTGTGGGGCTCATTTAGGTCATGTTTTTTCAGGTGAAGGTTATACACAAAATGAAAGACACTGTGTAAACTCAATTTCAATTGAATTTATTCCTGATAAAGATGATAAATAATTTCTTGGACAGGCAAAATTAAATTTATATTCCATATGACTTTTAATTACTATTAGACGAGGATATTAAATTGGTAAACGTGTCTAAAATAGAACCTAATTTTGTTTACTCAAGTGATATTATTGATTATCAAGAAAACGCTGTGGTAAGTCGTACAATAGTGGATAAGAACTCTGGCTCTGTAACTTTTTTTGCTTTTGCAAATGGACAAGGTTTAAGTGAACATTCTGCGCCATATGACGCTTTAGTCTATATAATGGATGGGGAAGCTGAAGTTATTATTTCTAAAAAATCCTATAAACTAAAAAAGGATGAAATGATAATCATGCCTGCTAATGAACCTCATAGTTTGTCTACAATAACCCAATTCAAGATGATGTTGGTTATGATACGATCATAATAACATTAGAAATATAAATCTGGAAAATAATGATTTTTAATATTATTTTCAAATTATTTTTGATTTGGTTCAATTATCACTTTTAATGATTTTCCAGCATTTGTCATAACTTTAAATCCTTTTGCAGTTTTTGACATAGAAAATCTGTGTGTAATCATATCTTTTACGTTTAGTTTTTTTTGAGATAGAATCTCTAGAGCTTCAGTTAAATCATTTGGTGCTGCTCCATAAGAGGTTTTAATTGTAATTTCGTTTCTCCAAAATTGATTGATTGGAACTGGCAACTTAATTGTTGGGTCTGGGACAGCAAAAAACAATATTGTTCCTCCTTTATCTACACACTTTAAGGCCGTTAATGCGGCCTCTGTAGCCCCAGTGCATACTATTACCTTATTTGCTAGTTTTCCTTCATTAATTTCTATTAATTTCTCAGGAATATTTTGTTTTGCGTCTAAAGTGAAATCTGCACCAAATTTTTTTGCTATTTTCAATCTGTACAAATTAATGTCTGATGCGATAATTTTTTTGGTTCCTTTATTTTTAGCTAATTGAGTGTGAAGAATTCCCGATACACCACATCCAATAATGAGTATTGTATCTTCTTTTTGAACATCTGCAATTCGTTGTCCCCGAATCGCACAAGCTAAAGGTTCAATAAAAGTACCTTCTTCAAAACTTAGTTCCGATGGAAGTTTATGAATCCCATATTTAATGTTAATTTTGGGTATTCGAATATATTGCGCAAAACCTCCTGGGAAATAATTTGTTTTATGAAGTGTACTACAAGCGGTATGATATCCACTTTTACAATATTCACAAACATTGCAAGGGACATGATGTGAAACAAATATTCGATCACCGATAGCATAGCCTTTTACTTTTTTTCCAATTTTATCGATTGTTCCTACTGCTTCATGACCCAATACCACGGGAGCTTTGGGAACTCTATACCACTCTATTATATCGCTTCCACATATTCCTGATGCAATAACTTTTAGTAATAATTCTTCAGATCCGATTTTTGGTATTGGTATTTCTTTAATTCGTATATCATTATTATTATAATAGAAAGCTACAAGCATACTTCAATCACTAAAAAAGAAGGATTGGGAGCTGTTATTTCTTTTCTGCAACAAGTTTATTGAACAAATCTAATGCTTCTTTAGATGTGAAGTTGTCATGAATTATTGCTCTTATAGCTCGAATTGAAGCTACTGGATTTTGTGTTTGCCAAATATTTCTTCCAAGATTTACCCCTATTGCACCTTTTTGTAATCCATCATAAACAAATTCAAACACTTCTAATTGAGTGGACACTTTTGGACCACCGGCAATAACTACTGGAACTGGACAACCGTTTACTACTTTTTCAAAATCTTGTTCACAATAATATGTTTTAACAACTCTAGCACCCAATTCAGCTGCAATTCTACAACATAATCCTAAATACCGAGCTGTTCGCTTTTTAAGTTCACGTCCAACAGCTGTAACAGCCATTACTGGTATTCCATACTCTTCACATTTGTCAACTAGTTTTGATAAGTTTTTTAGAGTTTGATGCTCATATTTACTTCCAACAAAAATTGACATTGATACAGCACTTGCATTGAGTTTTATGATTTCTTTGATAGATGTAGTGATTGTTTCGTTTGCTAAATCTTCGCCTACAACACTAGCTCCACCTGAAACACGAAGTATAATTGGTTTTTTAATATTTGGCTCTATACAGTTTCTAAGTACGCCTCTAGTTAGCATAAGTGCATCTGCATATTGCAGTATTGGCTTTATTGTTTCACCGGGCCTTTCTAGTTTAGTTGTTGGTCCTTGAAAATATCCGTGATCTATTGGTAAAAATAATGCCTTTCCATCAGGTTGAATTAGTTTATTTAAACGATTTTTCATGCCCCACTCCATTTTTCCATTTCTCCCTGAAGCTTTTTGATCTCAGAATTACTTAACCTTTCTCTTTGTTGATCTAACTATTAAATAACCTTTTTCAATTAGCCAGTGATGAAATTGCCAAGTTGTAAAAAGACAATCTGTCATACATGATTTCCTAACTTTTTCATATTCTACAGTTTTCTCTTTCAATCCATTTAACTCAATTTGGTTGGGACACTTAATATCTTTACAAAACTCTCTTCTTTTATACTCAATAAATTCTTCACTAAGCATTCCAATCACTTTTTACTACATCTTTTACTCAATAATATTTACTTCTTTTATTAATTCAAGATTGGATACTTACAATTATTTATTTATTTTTAATATAAAAACAAAAAAGGAAATATGCGGTTGTTTTGTCGATTTTTGTTCTCATGGAGGTCTTAAATATATTCGAAGTTGTCCTCTGGATACTTGAAGATCTATTCTACTTTCTGTTGTGCAACATTTAGAAGCTGGTCCAACAGCAGATATTGCTAATAGGTTTTTAAACGAATTTTTTGCTCCAAGTAATTCTTTGGCCGCTTCTTTTCTC
The DNA here is from genome assembly GCA_030607735.1 of Candidatus Bathyarchaeota archaeon. Lineage (GTDB taxonomy): Archaea > Thermoproteota > Bathyarchaeia > Bathyarchaeales > Bathycorpusculaceae > AD8-1. Next base: position 1,658 of record JAUWJK010000107.1, on the reverse strand, counting down.
AGGTTAATCTCAAGATGAGTTACTTTCCAATATTCTCCATCAATAATAACATCACTAATTTTACCCACTTTTAGATCTTCACAATATACTTCTTTGCCAATTAACTCACTATATTTCATGTGATTTCCCTTTAATTTTTTTTAATTATTTGAGAATTAATAATATTTTTCTAAACAATTTAAAGACTTCTGATTACCAATATTTTGGAAAATTATCAACTTGAAGTTCAGCTTTTTTACTTTCAAAAATAGAAATTTATATTATTACTTTTGTTTGAAAGCATTTTTTCAAAAGATTATTAGTAGCCCGGGAGAGATTCGAACTCTCGTCGAGGGCTCCAGAGGCCCCTATGCTTGACCGCTACACCACCGGGCTAGATTCTTCGTTTTAAAACTATTTCTAAGTAATAACTTTAGTGTTGGATAAATTTTCTGATTTAAATATTATTGATGATAACTTTTTTTTGTTTCACTATTTTAGTCTTTTTGTGTCATATTTCAAGTATTTTAGATATGTTTTTTTGAAGAATTAGATCTTTGTTTTTATCTGAAATGTTTAACAGCTCTATTATTTTTACTGAAACAAGAGGATGCTCATGTGGAAAATCTGATCCCATAATTAATTTTGTTGGATTAAGAGCTTTTAACGCATAATCTACCAAAGGATAAGTGTTTCCAGAGGTCTCAAGAAATACATTTTTATTTTTAGCTAATTCAATTGCTTTTTTTAAACGATTAATATCTAAGCAATATACTCCAGTACCCAGATGAGCTATTATTACCTTCACATCATACTCTTGAGTTAGCAATTCAATTTGGTCAAAATCGTTTCCCAAGTGAATACAAATTGGAATTGTGTATTGTTCAGCAATGTTGAATATTTTTCTAAGTTTTTCCAATGGTGTAGGATGCATCTCTAAATGGAGTTTAACACCTTTTAAATTCCACTTTGTGACCGATTCTATAAGTTCTTTTGTTACTGTTTTTTCATTTGGGTTTATCCACGCAAAACCTAAATAATTATTTGGAAATTGCTCAACCACTGAGCTAATATATTGATTGCTAAAAACTGTTGGTTTGTCATAAAAATATCTAAAAATAATGGCTTTGTTTATTTTGCTTGTATTCATTAGTTTTAAGAAGTTTTTTGGTTCAGCTTCCCTAGGGGGTACTCCAACATGTACATGTGAGTCAATGATCAATTTTATCCATCATTAAATAACTTCGAATATCTAATATAAAAAATAGATTCAATTCCTAGTTAATTGACTGTTGTTTGGTAATTTTGTGGGTAAACTTTTGGAAAGTTTTATTGCTATGTCGTGGAAGGGAATGTTGTTGTCCTAGTCTGATCATGAGTTATTTATCAGGTTTTTTAACATTTTTAACTATTTTTAGAACTCATTTGTTTAATAAACACATTTTCGGCTTTCAAATGCTTATGTTCTATTCTTTCAAGCTTTTGTGCTCTGCTAAACGAGGAAGAAACCATTTGGGAAGTATTAAATGATATAGTGGTTGCCTGTTAGTTCTATTTCATCCTTAAAACATTTTGAGCATGCTTTACAGAATTCAAGGGAAACTTGTTCCCAATTTGTTTCTCCTTTTGCGAGGCGTTGTGCAATTGTATTGGCTAATTTTTGAATCTTTGAGAGGTCG
>JAUWJK010000104.1 GCA_030607735.1 Candidatus Bathyarchaeota archaeon | reverse complement strand
TATAGATCGGGTTTAAAATTTTCTTTTTCTTCATTGTTTTCTGGATTTTCAGGAGGCAACCAAAATTCTAATTTCTTTTTCCTGAGAAGCAGTTTACTGTAAATTGTAACCATATCTGGATGAGATATTGAAAGAGTACCTCGTTTTGAAGGTTTGAAATATAATAAACGGTTTCTTTTTGAAAGGTCCATGAGTCTAGATTTCCAATTTTCAATTCTTTTTTTTAGAAGAGAATCATTTGGAAGATTTTCCAATCCAAACTCACGTGTCGACATTTGTCTATCGAACTACTCACAATGGAATTTAACAGTTATCGCTATGACAGTGTCAAAATAATGAAGTAATATTGAATAAAAAACGCTTTTTTAAAAATTTTTTAATATCGGTTGAAAATTTTTTACATTATTAATTATTATAATCATTTCTTAATTAGGAGATTTAACAGTTCCTAGAGTATCTCTAATGTAGTGCCAGGTCTTTAACTAATATTAATAACATCATAAAATAATCATTCTCTTTTAAATTCAATTTTTTTTTGTAAATCCTAATTCCTGAAAGGTATCAAGTCTAAAAAGCAATTGGTAAAATTTATTAACTGAAGAAAAAAATCCATTCGATAGAACACAAAATTCAATTTAAAAGAGTTCATATCATTAAAGCTTGTAAATTACTGATATCTATATTAAATTACCAAATATCAATGTTGGATTAAAAAAATGATTAGCTTAGAAAACTTGGGATTTAAACAGGGAATAATTTTTGAAACATTAGTGTCAACCTATACAAAACAAGGACACCAAAATATTGCACCTATGGGAGTAATTAAAGTAAATCCAAAAAAGATTATGATAAAAATATACAAATCATCTAATACTTACAAAAATATTAAATCAAAAAAATGCGCAGTTGTAAATTTATCATCAGATCCTGCACTTTTTTATAAAGCAGCAATTAAGGAAGCTAATATTGGGAATAAAATAGTTGGAGACCTCTTTGAAAAAGGGGATCTGGTTGATGCACCCAGATTAAAAGAAGCAGAGGCCAATATTGAAGTGTCATTTTTAAGTAGTACTGATATAGATTCAGAAAAAACTGAGATAATACTCGAAGTAAAAAAAATAAAAACAACAAGTTGTTTGCCCAAAGGTTACTGTCGGGCTTTTTCAGCCACAATCGAAGCCATCATTTTAGCTACTAGAATTAAATCCTATTTAATAGGCAATCAATTACAACAAAAACAAGCTTATGAAATGATAAAAAAAGTCAGATGTTTTAAAGAAATAATAAAACATACAGCTCCAAAGTCAGAATATGCGGATATAATATCAGATTTAATAAGAAGAATAGAAATTTGGAAGATAAATAAATGAAAGTTTATGTTAAAACCCCAGCTAGACTACATTTAGGATTAATTGATATGAACCGTGAATTGTCACGAGTTTTTGGAGGATTAGGTGTTGGAATTAGCTATCCCAACGTCATTATTGAAGCTACCCAAAGTGGAAAAATGAAGATAATTGGAGAATATAAGTCGTTAACTGAAAAATATGTCAAGCGGTTTTTAGAAAAATATGAAATTCAAAACAATTTTTGTCTTAAAGTTAGGAGTGTAATACCAGAACATTCAGGATTAGGGTCTGGAACTCAATTCGCTTTGGCTGTGGCAAAAGCGTTAGCAAAATTATTTAATATTGAGGCATCAATTCAAGAACTTTCATTAGCAATGGGTAGAGGAAAAAGAACTGGAGTAGGTACAGCGATTTTTGATCAAGGTGGATTTGTAGTTGATGGGGGAAAAACTATTGATAATAAAAGTGGAAAAATGGGCAAGTTTTCTCCGATAATTTTCAGACGATCAGTACCTGTGGATTGGAGATTTGTAGTAGTTATTCCAGATATAAAGAAGGGGTTGGCAAACAGCCAGGAGTCTGTGGCTTTTCAGGAAGTACCAATAATGCGTTCGGAAGATGTTGGAATAATCTGTCGATTGATAATGATGAAACTTCTTCCTTCATTAATTGAAAATAACATTAAAGGTTTTGGAGAAGCGATAACTAAGATTCAGATGACAGTTGGAAAAAGTTTTTCTAGTGTTCAAGGGGGAATATTTTCCAGTCCAATTGTCGAAGAGGGAATAGAATATCTTATAAAAATGGGTTCGTATGGTGGAGGACAAAGTTCATGGGGACCAACATTCTACGGATTAACTAAAAATTGTGAGGCTCAAAAAATTAAAAGCAAAATGATCGAGTTTCTTGAAAAAAAAACTGGTGGAATAGTTTTTATTGCAGAACCTAACAACAAAGGCGCATTTATTAAGGTCACCAACTAAGAGGCCGTATACAATTTGAAATTGCTTTTAATTACAGGGTCACTTGCAGAAAAAACAGTTGAAAAATATTCAAAAGAAAGCGCTGTTGAAACTGTCATAATTGCTCTTAAGGTTCCAGTTGCTGCATTGTTAACAGTCAAACAAATAAACCAAGTTCTTAGAAAAACAGATGTTCAAAAAGTGGATATGATTTTGGTTCCAGGACTTGTTCGAGGTGATACAAAAACTATTTCAGATTCTATTGGAGTCCTAACTTTTAAGGGTCCAAAATATGCCGCCGATTTACCCACAGTTTTAAGTTCCCTAAATCATGTTGAACTTTCGACGATTATACCTGCATGTGTTCTCCTTAAAAAAGAACTTCAAAAAAAAGCTTTCCAAGAATTAGAAGAAGTTGAAAAAAATAAAGACATTTTGCTAAAAAAATCTGGTAATATGCTAATAGGAGAATTAGCAATTGGTAAGGATTTTCCAATGAGAGTAATGGCTGAAATAGTTGATGCGGCATTAATGCCAAATGATGAAATCCAAAGATTGGCTAAATATTATGTGGAAAATGGCGCTGATATTATTGATGTTGGGATGGTTGCAGGTGGGGCAAGACCTTTAGATGCAAAACGAGCTGTGGAAGCAATTAAAAAAGTGGTAGATGTACCAGTTAGCATTGATACTCTTGATCCAAATGAAATAAAAGAAGCGGTTATGGCGGGAGCAGACTTGATATTAAGTGTTGATTCCGGAAACTTGGGTAAAGTAGCTTCTTTATCTTCTGAAGTTGCAGCAGTGGTTATTCCTACAAACCAGAGTAAAGGGTACTTCCCCCAGAAGATAGAAGAACGCGTATATTTTCTGGAAAAGATAATAAATAGAGCGAATAAATTGGGAATGGAAAAACTCTTGGGAGATTTAATTCTTGAACCGTTAAATATATTAAATTCGATGTTAGCTTTTCGTAATTTTGCTCTTAGAAATCCAGAGATTCCAATTTTTGTGGGAGTATCTAACGTTACTGAATTAATTGACGCCGATTCGGTTGGAGTTAATGCTTTGCTTGCAAAGCTATCTTCGGAGGTTAATGCAAGCATTATTTTGGCCACTGAGAAGAGTTGTAAAACAAAAGGAACCGTTAGAGAAGAAGTTATCGCAAGTAAAATGATGTTTCTAGCTAAAAGTAGAGAATCAGTTCCTAAAGATTTGGGCATTGATTTGCTGGTTTTAAAGGATAAACACAATCATGAAGAAGAGTATGATAATACAATCGAAAAAAATGCCAGGGTTATTATTGCGAATAAAAATATTGAGAATAAAATTTTAGATATTGAGGGGTCATTTAGGATAATAATTAATAGCAAAGAAAAATCAATTATTGTATTTCATTTTGTTAAGAATAATATGGCAAAAGTAAACCTGGTTATTAAAGGAAAAAATCCTGAAAAGATATATTGCGAGATTTTTAGGATGGGATTAGTAAAAAATGTTAATCATGCGGCATACCTTGGAAGGGAACTAGCAAAAGCTGAAATTGCTTTACAAACTGGAAAGGAATACATGCAAGATATGGCAGTATTTAATAAAAAATAGATTAAAAAAAATTATTTATTCTTAGAGTATTTTTCTATGAACAAAGATCTTCGAAGAGTTCTAATTAAAGGTGTACCAACAACTACTGTCAATATTATTAATATGATACGTTCCACCGGGTAAAGAAAGAAGACGGATGGCCATAAAATTGTTGCAAAGTCTACTTGAGAATAATATTGTAGAACTTGGCCAAATATAGTTTCATAAAGCAAATTACCCATGAGATGTTGCATCATAGTTCCAACAAAAGCTAAAACAGCTAAACCTTTTGCTATATTACGAGTTTCTAAAGTGAAAACCCAATCAACAGCTTTACGAGGCAAAGGAGAGAGAAGTATTATAAAAGCAACAATATGTAACCACGCAAATGGAATTGAGATTAAGCTATCACCGATCGGAATATTGATGAGTATTGTGGTAAAAGGATGAAGTAAGAAAGTTATCAACAGAATAGCATTTAATATTATAACTACTCCCCATTTGCGCTTAAGCAGAAGAGCTATAGCGATCGCATTTACAGTTGCTGGAAGAAAATCTAAACCTAAAAAAGGTGCAGGTCTTCCGAATGCCATAGCTAAATAAGTACCTAAAATAACGCTTGAACCACCGGTAAATAAACCTAAAATAGTTCCATAAAGGGGAGCGGCTATATCTGAAACAGAAAAATATGCACCAGATCCACCTACCATTGGAACAGTTGGCATAATTCTAAGTACAGCATAGAGTGCAGCAAAGATCACAATAAATGCAATGATGTATGTTTTATTGGTTAACATTCTTAAATAAGTCAATTAAGATACCACACTGCAATTTTTTCCATAGCAATGTAATTTTTTACACAACCTAATAAGATTTTCCTAAATAATTAAAAACAAAGGTCTGAAAAAGCTAAAAATTAAGCATCAGTTGATTTTCGATTAGCAAGAAATTCTTTTGCTAATTGTTTTATTTTATCAGTGTAAAGTAGATCAAATATTTTCATCCAGTCAATACTTGAGTTCGATTCATAATATGAAAATTCTTCTGGAGTTAACATAACAAGTTTATCTAAATCATGAAGAATTTGGAAAGACAAAGATGGTTCAACTGGATGGTTGTGATGAGTTCTGATGATTTCACAAACCTCTTCAATAAGGTCTATTGGAGCTTTTAATTGTTCTAGTAAAACTTTTGCAATTATTGGACCTTTTTTATACTGTTCTTTAATGTTACTTCCTCCAATATCATGTAAAATTATTGAGGAAAAAACCAAATCTTGTATCTTTTTAGGGATTGAAAAATATCTTTTTGCTAAATCATAAACTCTTTGGGTATGTTCCAATCCAAAATCGTTTTTTTCAAGAAATGTTTTTGCTAAATCAAATAATTTTTTATGATCCATC
>JAUWJK010000040.1 GCA_030607735.1 Candidatus Bathyarchaeota archaeon | reverse complement strand
TTAACAACCTCAGGAACCACTACAGCAGCCACAACTTTCTCCACAGGAACCTTAGCAGCTGACTTAACAACCTTAGGCTTAACAACCTCAGGAACCACTACAGCAGCCACAACTTTCTCCACAGGAACCTCTACAACTTTCACTTTCGATTCTGGAAGAGTTTCTGTCTTTTTCTCTTCAACTATGGGTATTTCCTCTGAAGGTACTGGTTCAATAATTTTAATTTGATCTGGGAATATAACTCCAGAAGGCATGATTGTAACACGAACACCTAATATACCAGGTTTAAGTTGAACATGAACTTCAGATTTTTTCATGTTTTTTAACGCAGGATCTCCTACTCTTGGGAATGCGCCTGCCCGGAATTTCTCAAATCTTGCACGTTCAGTGCGTAATTTTCCACTTATTACGATTTCTACTCCTAAAGCTCCAGCTTCCATCACTTGATTTAAAGCCCAATAACCAGCCCTCCTAAAATGAATACCTCTTTGGAGAGCTGAAGATACTCTAGAAGCCACTACAAAAGCATTGAATTCTGGAACTTCGATTTCTGAAACAGATATCTGTGGATTGGGTAATTTGAAATTTTGTTCAAGAGTAACTGCAAGCTCTTTAATAGTCTCCCCACCACGTCCAATAACTAAACCTGGACGCATAGCATAAATTACAATGTGAGTTCCCAAAGGAGTCTTAGAAATATCCACTCCACCGTAACCTGAACGTTCGAGTTTTTTTTGTAAAAATTCGTCAATTTCTGTTTTTTTAATGGCTTCAGTTATAAATCGTTTAACAATAGACACTAAAATCCTACTCCTTGTCCAGGTTTCTCCGTTAAAACAATTTCGATATGTGTTGTAGTTTCATTTTTTGGGGAAGCTCTACCATGAGCTCGAGGCGTAAAACGTTTAATCTTCATACCTGGATAAGCAGCTGCATGAAATATTTTGAGTCGTTCTATGTCCAAGCCTTTATTCTCGGCATTAGCTTCAGCACCTTCAACTATTTGAAGAATTTTAGCTGCTGCCTTAATAGGGTATCTTCCTGCAAAAGTTTTCTCAAGCCCACGGCGATGGGCTGTTTTCTTTGTATGTCTTCTAAATGGAACTGGTTTTTCCTTTTTGATAACTTCTCGCAGGTATCGCTTTGCTAAGGTTAGTTTCATTCCCTTAATAGTTGCACATACCTCTCTGGACGATTTTTGGGACACTCTAATTTCGCGACCACTAGCTATCGCTGTTTTTTCAGGGTCTAATTCTTCTGTTATTATGGAGTATCCCCATTTTGGCACTTCACATCTCTCCAACTGCGCAATTCATCTGCGTAAGCGCGATTTATATGGCTTTCCATACCCCAACTCAATTTTAGACTGAGAGAATAAAGCTTTTCAATTTTTGATGTTTTTGTTTTATTTAGAATAAAAAATTAATAATTATTTTTAAGAACTATTTTTTTTATTAATTATTCGATCTGTTTATTTTTAACTCCTTTATATTTAGTAAATCAAAAGAAGGAAGGATAATACAATGAAGGGCAATAATGAACTAATTACGATGTTGCATGGAGCTGGAGGAACAGTGATGCATGATTTAGTTAAAAACTATATTGTAAAATACTTCAAGAACATTGATAATGTAGATAACGCAGAAGTTTCTCTTGAAGCGATGGACGATGCAGCAGCAATCGGAGATATAGTTCTTAAAAGTGATTCACATGCTGTAAAACCGTTATTTTTTCCCGGCGGAAATATTGGACACATTGCAATTTCAGGAACTGTGAATGATATTGCAGCATTAGGTGCTGAACCCTATGCATTAGCATGTGGAGTAATTTTAGAAGAGGGATTTGCTCTTTCTGATTTCGAAAAAATTTTAATTAGTATGAGAAAAATGTGCACTAAAGCTAGAGTAGGGATTGTAACAGGAGACACTAAAGTAGTTGAGAGAGGAACTTTAGGAGGTTGTGTTATGAATATTTCAGGTATAGGTAGGAGAACAGAAGCAACTGAAAATAATCTAAAGATTGTAAAACGATTTCAAAAAGATTTCAGTCAAAGGTGGCTTCTTGATTCTAACTTGAGAGTAGGCAATAAAATAATCCTATCGGGAAACATAGGTGATCACGGAATTGCAATATTATCTGCCCAACAGGGATTAAAATTTGGAAGTAAAATTGAATCTGATGTCAGACCTTTAAATATATTAATTCAAAAATTGCTTGGAAAAATCGGGGGGATAGTATCTATTAAAGATCCGACCAGAGGTGGATTAGCTGAATGTTTAAACGAATTTAGCGAAAAATCAAAAGTTGGTATTCTAATTCACGAAGATAAAGTTCCTATTAGGGAAGATGTTAAAGCTGCATGTGAGATGCTGGGCTTGGATCCACTAGAAATTGGAAATGAGGGAAAAATAGCAATAGGAGTTGTTGAAGAAAAGGCTGATCAGTTGTTAAAACTCCTCAAAAGCACTGATGAAGGAAAAAACGCAGATATAATCGGTGAGGTTACTGAAGAATTTAACGGAGTAGGCATGAAAACCACTGTAGGAGGCAACAGAATAATAGCTAGACCTATTGGAGACCCTGTTCCACGAATTTGCTAAAACCTCAAGTGATTGATTATTATTTTATTTGGAGTTCTTCCAAAAATCAGATACTCGACTAGCCTTTTTTAGTTTCCAATTTCCAAAAAAGTCTTTCTTGTAGAAATGATAAAGATTACAATGAGTACAAAGCATTATCCGTTGACCTTTTTCAAAATCAACTTCAAAAAGATCCAATGTTGATTTACAATCAATACATTTGCAACTATACTTTTTCTCTGTTTCACCACTCATTCTTGCCACTTGCAATTTGATATAAACTTTTAACCTTTATACTTTGCCAAAAAAAACTTGATGTCACTTGGATCTAGTAGAAGTTGTTGCCCAGACACGACAAGTACCTTCACTACTGACCATACAGGCGCCTACAGGTTTTTGGGGAGTACAAGATTTCATAAACATCGGACATTCATCAGGTTTTATCTTGCCAATAATAACTAGGTGACATTCACAACCTAGCAAAATATCTTTTCCTTGTTCAACATGGATTCCAAATTTTTCGTTTGCATCAAAAGCCTCTAGTTCTTTTCTCAGTTTAAGAGCTGAATTAGGCAATCTACCAATACCTCTCCAATTTGAACCAACAACTTTGAATGCTTTATCCATTACCTTTAGAGCTTTAGTATTACCTTCCCATTTAACCATTCTAGAATATTCGTTTTCTAATCGTGGTTTTTTTTCTTTATTTTGTTTCAAAAGCATGTAGATTCCCATGAGTACATCAATAGGTTCAAATCCGGCTACCACTGTGGGCATACGATAAACTCTTGGAAATAATTCGTAAGGTTTCATTCCTATGATTACGCTAACGTGACCAGGAGCAAGAAAGCCATCGATTTGCAGATCTCCTACTCCTAATAGTAACTCCATAGCAGGAGGGATTAAACGATGCGAGGATAAAAAGCTAAAATTTTGAGGTGTTTTCTTCAGAACTTCGACTGCAGTTGTAGGGGCTGTAGTTTCAAATCCAACAGCAAAAAAGACGAATTCTTTTTTTGGTTCAGCTCGTGCTAACCTAACTGCATCGGATACCCCGTAAACTATTCGGACATCAGCTCCTTCAGCTTTGGCTTCCAATAGAGATTTTTGACTCCCAGGGACTCTTAAAACATCACCAAAACAGGTAATAACTACACCTTTTTGAGCTATTTGAACAGCTTCATCAATCTCTGCTGCAGGAACAATACAAACAGGACAACCGGGTCCAGCTATAACCTCGATATTTGATGGCAAAAGACTCCGTAAGCCATAGTGAGTTATAGTCCATTCGTGTGTACCGCATACATGGCAAAATTTTATTAGTTCATCTTTAGGTGGTGCCATTTTGAGTATCTTTTTAGATATTTTCTTTGCTAATTCTGGATCTCTGAATCTTAATCTTTCAGTCATACCAAAATCAACTTTATCATAATTATTCAATTCCTGTTGATAAAATCTCATTCCAGAGATCTATTGTCTCAAGAGCTTCTTTTTCATCTACAGTCTGAATTGCATAACCTGCGTGGACCAACACGTAACCACCGACTTTAGTTTCCACAAGAGTTATATTAACACCTTTTAGTACCCCTTGCCCGAAATCTACTTGAGCTTTATCTCCTTCAATACTTATGACCCGTGCTGGAATCGCTAGACACATTTTAAATCAGTTTAATTCGAGAAGAAAACCGCGATAAAATAGTTTGGGTCTAAACCTTAAAAAAACCACCCACAATTGCCTGACCAAAAGATAAACCCCCATCTCCTGGAGGAATTTGTCTGTGAACGATAAAATTCAAATCTTCAGATTCAACCTTTTTCCGAATGGTATCTGATATGATTTTGTTGCACGCTACTCCACCTGAGAAGCCAATATTTTTTATTCCATTCTCTAAAGCTTTTTCTATAGCTAATTCGGCTAAACCTTTAGCGACATATGTATGAGCAGAATAAGCCAAATCTTTTGGAGAGTATTGTTTTCTATAATTAAATATTGATAAAAGCAGTGGAGTTGTTAACAAGGTATTATCTTTGATTGCTGGTTTTTGATTTAAAACATCTCTACCTTCAGCTGCTAGAGATTCAAGTTTAACAGCTGGTTCACTTTCATAACTTCGCTCAAAACATATTCCTAAAATTGCAGCGACTGCATCCAAGATTCTACCGCAGCTGGTTGAGTTGATTATATTAGTTTTTTTTGATAATTGATTAAGAATTAATTCGACTTCAGTCTTACCATGAGGAAAATAATTAGAATTTTCTGATAACCAAGCTTCTATGTCGATTTTTTTATGCAGTATCCCTGCCGCAATACGAATTGGAAAACGAGTTGCTAGATCGCCTCCAAGTAATGGTTGTTTTTCTAAGTGTCCAAGGCGTTTAAAATTCTTTGATTCACGTGTAGAAAATAAGATCTCACCGCCCCATGCCTCACCATCTATCCCATATCCATATCCATCACAGACAATCCCAACTATTTCGTTGATTGAATGTTCCAGCATTAATGCTGCAATATGAGCATGATGATGTTGTACTTGAACCAGTTTCCAATCATTTTTGGATGCTAATTTTTTAGCAAGAAAGGTAGTTGCAAATTTTGGATGTAAATCGCAGGTAATGGTTTCAATTTTGCTGTTTGTTAAACGAATCAAATGTGAAGTTGCTTCTTCGAGAAAAGTTCTTGTTTCTGTGTTTTCGATATCGCCTATATGTTGACTAATGAATGCTTTGTTATCGTTAAGAATACAGGAGGTGTTATTCAGTTCACCACCCAAACCTACGATAGAATGAATTGATTTTTCATTTAATATTATTGGTTTTGGAGAGTATCCTCGACTTCTTCTTAAGAATACTGGATAGTTACCATGGACCCGTAATACTGAATCATCACAACGATATGCAATTTCACGGTCATGAAATAAGAAATAGTCAACTATACCCTTTAGTTTCTTTAATGCGACATCATTATCTTTTATAATCGGTTGATTTGGTGGGTTAGCACTAGTCATAACAAATGTTTGATCGGATATTTTATCAAAAAGCATATAGTGCAATGCAGTATAAGGCAGCATAACTCCCAAATTATGAAGGTCTGGTGCAACAAGAGATGAAAGAGGAAAAATAGATTTCTTATTCAATAACACTATTGGTCTTGAATTTGAGGTAAGTAATTTTAGTTCTGTTGGATTTACGTCAGCTATAGTTTTAGCAGCTTCCAAATTTCGGGCCATCACAGCAAAAGGTTTTGATCGCCGATGTTTGACTGTTCTAAGTTTTTCCAAGGGTATAGGTTTGATTGAAGAAGCGGCAATATGAAAACCTCCATAACCTTTTATTGCAACAATTGAACCTTCTGACAGTAATTTACCTGCTTCTTGTATTGGGTTTTTATGACAAATTTCTTTACCGTTTACTGATGTCAAATATACTTTTGGACCACAATTTGGACACGCGACAGTTTGTGCATGAAAACGTCTGTTTATTGGATCAGTATACTCTTCTTTACATTTCCCAACAAGAGGAAATTTATTCATAGTTGTGTTAATTCGATCATAAGGTAATGATTTTATTATTGTAAATCTGGGTCCACAATTAGTGCAAGTAATGAAAAAATATTCATATCTGGGATTTTTTGGATCTTTTAACTCTGTAAGGCAATCATTGCATATGGATATGTCAGGAGGTATAATTGAACCTGACAAGTTATTTTGTTGAGAACTTTTGTAGATAGTAAAGTCTGAGTATTGATTCTTGCCTTCAATTGATATTGTACCAATTTCATAAATCTGAGCCAAAGGAGGAGGATTTGTTTTTAGTTCTGACTGGAAAGAAGTAACATCTTTTTCTTTTCCCTCCAAAAAAATTTCGACACCTGCATCGCCCCTATTTCGAACATACCCAGATAATTGATGTTTTTTTGCTATTCGATAAATAAATGGACGAAAGCCTACACCTTGAACAATACCAGTAACAGTGATTTTAATACGCAATTTCAAGCCATCTCTACAACAAAAAGTGAATAAATCTCTTATACATGTTGATATTATTCAGATATTTTAGAATCAGTGTTTTTTAGTATAATATTTACACTAATTTCACAGTGAGATTAGGCAAGCTCTTAAAAGGCAATAAAATAATTTATTTTTGGATTCACGGTGTATTTTTTTGGTAATAAAATACATTCACTCAATTGGGGGAGATGCTTCAGACCCATTGGTGTTGGAAGTTTATGATCAAATAAAACGAGATTTTGGCAAAATAGTTGAACCTTTTTCAGTTCATTCGTCTTTTCCAAAACTTTTAGCTGGAGTTTGGATGGCAAGTCGTGAAGTAGAACTAGTTGGAATTGTTCCTAGAAGTTATAAAGAAGCGGTTGCAATGGCAGTTTCAGACCTAAATAGTTGTCCTTATTGCATTGATGCACACTCAATAATGCTTTATGCATCGGGAGAAAAAGGAGTTGCTAACGCAATTCGTAAAGGCAAATATGAACAAATTTCTGATATTAAAATAAGAAAGTTAGTAATATGGACTTTGTCTACGCTTTCACCTGGGCCTCGCATAAACGATAAATTGCCATTTTCCAAAGAGTTTGAACCTGAAATTATGGGTACAGTTGTTTTTTATCATTATATTAATCGAATTGCAAATGTTTTTCTTGGAAAGACCCCTTTGCCATCAAATCATTCATGGTTAAAGGGAATTTTGAAAGTTGTAGCTGGTAGACTTTTTTCCAGTGCAGTAAATAGACCTAAATCTCCTGGAGATTCATTGAAATTTTTGCCGAAGGCAGATTTGCCAGGAGATTTTAGTTGGTCAAAAGGTAAACCTAATGTTTCAGAAGCTTTCGCTCGTTTTGCATCGGTATTTGAAGAAATAGGAAATGTCACCATAGATCCCAAAATACGGATTTGTGTTGAAGAGTACATTGATTGCTGGAAGGGAAAAAATCCTGGAATTAGCAAAAATTGGGTTAAAGTACCAATTAAAAAAATAACTGGACCAAACCGAATTGCAGCACAACTTGCTTTACTAACAGCTATCACGCCATATCAAGTGGATGAAAAACTTGTTTCCGATTTCAAAAATTATTTTCCTGATGATATTAAACTATTAAGTTTAGTTTCATGGGCAAGTTTTTTAGCAGCTAAAAAAATTGGAACATGGTTATATACTGTAAAAGAAAAAAGTAGTCTCAGGTTTTAATTTATTTTAGTTCCTCTTCATTTTGGAGTACTCTTCTTAGGACTTTTCCAACCGAACTAAGAGGCAAAGTTTTCCTAAAGTCAAGTTCCCTAATAGCTTTATAGGGTGCAACCTTCGGATTAACAAAATCTATTAGTTCTGTATTAGTAATCTTTGCATCAACCTTTAACACGACAAAAGCTTTTGGAATTTGTCCTAAAATAGGAATAGGTTTACCAACAACTGCGCAGAGTTTTACAGCTGGATGTTCATAGAGTATATCTTCAAGTTCTCGGGGATAAACACTGTAGTCTTTGTATTTGATTAAATCTTTTTTTCTATCGGTAATATAAAAAAAACCATCATTATCCATTTTTCCTATATCACCAGTTAGAAGCCACCCATCTTTTAGCACATGAGCAGTTTCAATAGAGTTTTGCCAATAACCAAGCATTATTTGAGGTCCTTTGACTGCTAATTCACCTTTTACACCAATTGGGAGTTCCGTCTTATGATTTATGATGTCAACAATTTTAGCATCTGTATTAGGCAAGGGTAATCCTATTGAACCAATTCGCATATTTTCCTTTATTTTATCTATAGGATTGCAGTGGGTAACCGGTGATGCTTCTGTAAGACCATATCCTTCTGCTAAAAAGCCCTCTGTTATCGCCATAAATTTTTTTTGTACTTTTAAAGGAAGAGGTGAGGCACCGGAAATACAAACTCGTATGCTGGTTAAATCATAGTTTTCTATTTGTTTATTTTCCAACAATACAGAGTACATTGTGGGCACTCCACAAAAAATGGTAATTCGTTCTTTCTGAATTGTTTCTAATATTGTAGTCGAATCAAATTTTGGAATTAAAATCATTCTTGCAGCCAAGCATATGGGTACATTCATGCTGGTAGTCATCCCATAAATGTGAAATAATGGTAAGGCAGTAAGAAATTTTTCATAAGCTTTTTTGGCTTTTATCCAAGTTGCAAAAATTAGGGTGTTAGAGACTATATTCACGTGAGTAAGCATAGCACCCTTAGCAATACCTGTTGTTCCTCCTGTATATTGAAGAACTGCAAGGTCCAGTTTTGGATTGATTTCTATAGTTGGAAGTGAAGAGTTAGAATTCTCTTTCAGGATTTTTGAAAAAGAAAACACGTTTTTTTTGTCAGTTACAGTTTTTGGGTTTGATTTGTCATCAAATGATCGCCATTTAGAACTAGTTAGTATCACGTTTTCTAGTTTAGTTTTTTGTTTGATTTTTTCAATGATTGGATAAAGTGAGTTTAATGTGACAATACTTTTTGCTCCAGAATTTATTAATTGGTATTTTACTTCCCGTTCTCTATGAAGGGGACTTATTGTAGTTACAACTGCACCAATTTTTAGGATGCCAAAATAGGCTATAATAAACTGGGGAATGTTATTTAGAAAAAGTGCTACTCGATCGCCTTTCTTAATATTAATTTCAATTAGTCCAGCTGCAAAATAATTTGATAGTAAATCCAATTCGTGATAAGTAATGTTATCTTTAAAATAAATGATAGCAATTTGATCAGGATATTTTTTAGCAGTCTTTCTTAAAATTTCTTGAAGAGATATCTCAGGATAATCAATATTGTTTGGAATCTTGTTAGGCCAAAATTTGAACCATTTTTTTTCTTTCCCAACCATAAAAGTACACTATTATCTATAGGTTACAATTAGTGGTAATAATGTTTTTCAGTTAGTTACAATTGAGATTTTGATAGTAAATCCATCAATTAATTTTTTTTAATGTTTAAAGTGAATAAAATAATTAAAGGGAGTAAGAAACTATCAAAAATAGTATCGATAAATGTAGAGGATAGTAAACATAAAAAAAGTATTTTCTAAAAATATATAATAACGATCTATCAGATATTGCAATTTCAAGTTTTAGCTTATTTTCTTGATGAAGTAAAACTATTGGAAGGGCAAGTAGTGCCAATCCTTGAAAATCTGCGAAGAGAAGAGGAAGGTTTAAAGCGAATAAACTTAAAACGCCAATTTTTTTGTCGTCTAATAATAGATTCATAAAAAGAACTGTCAAAACTACGTAAAATGATCCTTCGGTATTGAGAGCTAAAGACAAGAAGATAGGTGCAAAAGTAAGTAGGCTTCTTTTTTTGAAATATTGAATCGTTAATGCACCTAAAAATAGAGAGAAGAAAATATTTAGTCTTTCAAAAGGTTGAATATTAAAAACTAGGAAATAAGGAATTTGAGATATAAATCCAAAAATTAATAGGGCCAGGAGGTATTTTCTTGGTTTTTTGGTACTCTTTAACCCTAAAGCTATTAGGTAAGCAAAAAGAGGAAAAGCAAGTCGTCCTATTATTCTTAAAATCGTTAGATCAGGAAATAGGGTATATCCAATATGATCTATTGTCATCGTTGCCAGTGCAAATAATTTGATGAGGTCTCTGAGTATGTCAAGTTTCATTGCGAAACACTGCTTAAACGGAGTATAATTTGGAAGATATAGGTTTTTACGTTAAGTAAAAAAAAATGAAAAGGATGTGATATGTTGTTTCTCTATTTTTTAGTCATTAAATATTTGTGCATCGCTTTGGCTGCTGTTTTACCTGCGCCCATAGCACTAATGACTGTTGCAGCT
Organism: Candidatus Bathyarchaeota archaeon; assembly: GCA_030607735.1. Lineage (GTDB taxonomy): Archaea > Thermoproteota > Bathyarchaeia > Bathyarchaeales > Bathycorpusculaceae > AD8-1. The sequence continues at coordinate 3,050 of JAUWJK010000040.1, read as the reverse complement.
CCTGTTACGACATCGCCTCCAGCGTATACGCCATCTATACTTGTTTTACCGTTCTCATCGACCAGAATTGTTCCCCGTTTGGGATTTACTTTTAGACCGTCAGTAGTTCTTTGAATAATGGGATTAGGAGTTTGGCCAATCGCAATAATTACGGTATCTGTTTCCATGGTAAACTCAGAACCTTTAATTGGAATTGGTCTGCGTCTACCTGAATCGTCTTGTGGACCAAGTTCCATAGCTATGCAATCCATAGATTTTACCCAACCTTTTTCATCACCAGTGAACTTTAGAGGTGCTGCTAGAAATTTGCATACTAGTCCTTCTTCCTCAGCATTTTCGATTTCTTCTTGCCTTGCAGGTAATTCATCGCGAGAACGTCTGTAAAGCAAACAAACATCAGCACCTAAACGCATAGATGATCTTGCACAATCCATGGCAACGTTACCTCCTCCTATAACAACGACATGTTTGCCAATACGCATAGGGGTATCATACTCTGGGAAATCAAATGCTTTCATTAAGTTATTGCGTATTAAAAATTCGTTTGCAGAGTAAATGCCTCCTAAGTTCTCTCCAGATATTCCCATAAATCTGGGTAATCCAGCTCCTGAGCCTATGAATACTGCATCTGTACCAGTTTTCATGAGTTCTGGAATTGTATGTATTCTACCAACCAAGTTTCCTACGCGTAAATCTACGCCTATTTCTTGTATGTATTTCACTTCATTTCGAACAATGGCTTTGGGCAATCGAAATTCAGGAATACCATATATTAATACTCCACCGGGTAAGTGAAGAGCTTCGAACATAGTTACTTCATGTCCAAGTTTAATTAAATCAGCAGCAGCAGTAAGTCCAGCAGGACCAGCACCCACTATAGCCACTTTTTTACCTGTTGGTGGTGTTTTTTCGGGTAATTGTAAACCATTATCTCTTTCCCAATCAGCTAGGTAACGTTCTAATCGTCCTACACTAACTGGATCTCCAATTTTTCCAAGAACACATTTTACTTGGCATTGTTCCTCTTGTGGACAAACTCTTCCACAAACAGCAGGAAGAGCATTTTTTGATTTTATTGTAACTATGCCTTCTGCATATTTTTTTTCTTTAATACACTTAATAAATTCGGGAATTGGTACTTCAACAGGACATCCTGCTACACATTGGGGTTTAATACATTGTAAACACCTAGTAGCTTCTTCGAGGGCTTGTTCTTCATTGTATCCTAGAGCAACTTCGCTAAAGTTTTTAACCCTAACTTTTGGGTCTTGCTTGGGCATCTCAACTTCTATTTTTTTAATTTTAGGTTTAGGCTTTGTGTCTACCACATTTACAACCTCCAATGTTTTTTTCCCATAATAGAGAACTTACACGTTCTTCTGGAAGGAATAACCTTTGACGTTGAACAAGTTCATCAAAATCAACTTTGTGTCCATCAAATTCTGGACCGTCAACACAGCCAAAAAGCATTTTTCCTGAAACTGTCACTCGGCATACACCACACATTCCCATTCCATCAATCATTATCGGAGTAGCGGTTACAATTGTGGGAATTGCATATGGTTTTGTTATTTCACTAACCTCTTTCATCATTACAACAGGTCCCATAACTACACAACGGTCAAACTTTTCATTTTTTAGGATTTCTACTAGGAAATCTAGGCCTTTATATCCAAAAGATCCATCATCTGTTGCAAGGTAAACCTTGTCACTTAGAGATTTTGCTTTTTCTCGCATCAATAACCCGTCTTGTATCCTTGCGCCTAAAATAGTAGTTACGTTGTTACCAGCTTCCTTCATAGCCTTTACCTGCAATAGAAGAGGAGCAATCATTACGCTACCTCCAACACATAAAACTTTTCCATAATTTTTTATTTCAGAAGGATTTCCTAAAGGTCCCGTAAGATTTGCTAAAACATCGCCGACTTGTAATTTTCCTAATTCTTTAGTGGTCTTGCCAACTTCATGAAAAGCAAAAGAAACTGTTCCTTTTTCTTTATCATAGTCGCAGATTGTAAGAGGTATACGTTCACCCTCCTCACTAAGAATTACTATTACAAATTGACCTGGTTCAACTTTAGCAGCAATATGCGGAGCAGATACTTCAAACATTTTTGTCTTGGGAGCAAGTTCTTCAATAGCCATTATTTTGTAAGTCATTTTTCTTCTCCTTTAGTACTACAACAACGAGGTAAAGTTGATAGTTTCTCAGTAAATTCGTCAATTTTTTGTTCAAGTTCACCAGCACATCTGGGTGAAGCTTCACAATATTCAAAGCGATCAAGCAGATTCATTTTTTTCAATACGGTCCTTAATACTTCTAAATTACGATCCGCAGTATCTCTGCCTTCTTCAAGTTTACAATCCTCTGGAGAACATACAATTCCCATTACTCCATCAAATCCACATGTTAGAGCATTGATAATATGAACAGGATCTAAAGATTTAAAACATGGAATCTCTAAGGTCATAACATTCTTGTCTTTAAACGCATTATTTGGATCGTCCAATGCTGAAAAATCTGACCATTGACAAATAAAAGCAAGCAACGCTGGTTTGTTGTTAACGGATTTTATTTTAGAAGCTGATTTAGCATAACGTTTTATAACTTCTTCGAACTCGAATCCTTTTACTTCAATGGCTTCATGAGGACAAACTAATGCGCAAGCACCACAACCAACACATTCTTCTTCAAGAATAATCGGTGTAGCAAAAGGCTCAGCCTTAATGGCATCATATGGACATATGAAAACACATTTGTCGCATCCTACACATTTAGACGTATCATATACCGCTTTTCGAGAGTATTTTACTACTCGAAGGACATTTTTATCATATCCTAGCTGTTCTAGGACGTTTTTACTCAATTGAAGTCTTCGGGTATTAATTTTTGTTCCTTCTTTGTACCTACAGAATTTGTCTTCACACTGAATTGAAAGTATATTTTTAATACCAGAATTCAAAGTTTTGAAAATAAAATCTGTCGGGATTCTTCCTGAACAGGGTAGTCTCAAAGGAATATAATTCTCAACTTTTATACCTTGATCTGC
>JAUWJK010000055.1 GCA_030607735.1 Candidatus Bathyarchaeota archaeon | reverse complement strand
TAATGTCTATACCTGATTGTTTTAAGAATATTTTAGTTCCTGTTGATAGTTCAACTTCCTGTCTTTACGCTAAACAATTAGCTGCTTTGATTGCGAAGAAGTTCCAATCTAAAATTAAAGTAGTACATGTGGTTACACATGATTTTATGCACCCAGAACTCAAAGCTAATCATAATTTACCTTCTTTGGTATTAAGCGAGTTAGATAAAGTGTATATGGAATCTGGAAAAAAGATCCTCAAACAAGCCGTAGGTTTTTTTATACACGAAGGAATATCAGTTGAATCTGAACTTGTTAAATCTGAAGATCCGGCTGAAACTATTCTAGAAATGTCAAACAAAGAGCCTTGTTCTCTCGTAATCATTGGAAATCGAGCCAAAACTCACAGTAAACGGTATGAATTAGGAAGCGTTACAGAAAAAGTCTCATTGTATTCATCATGTCCGGTTTTAATAACCAAAGGCAAGATGAATATTCGTCACTTGCTTGTTGCTGTAGACGGATCCAAGCAAGCTAATAAGGCTATAGATTTTGCGGCTGAGATAGCAAAGCGTTTTGAGGCTGATATTACTTTATTGCATGTGGAAGAGGCAGGTATATTCAAATTAAAACCAGATCTAGCTAAGAGGGTTGGTGAAGAAATCCTGTTAGACGCAAAGGAAAGATTAACTGGTGTATTTATTGCGGAGAAGATGAAAACTGGGGCTCCATCTGAAATTATTTTGAAAATGGCTTGGGTTGGAGATTTTGATTTGATTGTTATGGGTAGCAGAGGCATTAGTAGCGTTAAGAGATTTTTGCTTGGTAGTGTTAGTGCAGATGTGAGTATGCATGCACGCAGATCAGTACTGTTGATAAGATAATTGGATGTAAATATCAAACTAATTTTGTGAAACAAGAGAACAATTTTCAAAAATCTTGAAATATTCCTTTTATCCATCTTTTTTTTATAATTAGAATCTGGTTTAATGTGAGAGTGCCTGTTTAATAACTAACCTTTTAAGGTAGTTTTTTAACAATTTATTGAGGGCCATTTTGGTATCTGAAACTGAATCTCTTATAGCATATACCTTCTTGAAAAATAAAATAATCGATTCAGGGTTTTGTACATTATGTGGTGCATGCGAAATTGCTTGTCCATTAGGTGCGCTGCAATTAAAAGCTGAAAAAGTTGAACGACTCACTGATTGTTCAAAAGGATTAGATTTATGCCCAATTTGTTATGAAATATGTCCTCATTCTGAAGCACTCTTGCTTAGGAGTTTGAGTTTTGTGGCAGATGCGCCGGTTAAAAACGAAGCAGTTGGTTACTACCGAAAAATCGTGCTTGCTCAAGCCGGTGATCCCCAACTAAGAGCTCAAAGTATGGGTGGCGCTGTTGTTACTTCTCTTTTAAAGTATGGTATAGAAAGCGGATTTTTTGATAGTGCTATTGTCACTCAAGCTGAATCCCAAAACCCTAGTAAACCAGTCCCCAAGGTTGCTATCGTACCCGATGATATTCTTTCTGCAATAGGAAGCAAGTTTTTTCCTTCCTCAGTAGCCAAAGCTTATGGAAGTGCCGTTTATGACTATGGACAAAAAAATATTGCTTTTGTCGGAGTACCTTGCCATGTGCTTGCTGTAAGAAAATTGGAAGCTTGGCAACATAAAATTAGCAGTAATTTAAAGATCATTTTTGGTCTTTTCTGTTTTGGAACATTTTCGTTAAACTCCATGTTAACATATATCACGAAAAGGTACAACATATTGCCTTCAGATATTTTGCGTATGCGGCTTTCTTCAAAATTTGTAATACAGACTCGTGATGGTGAAACTGAAATCCCTTTACCAGAAATCGACGATCATATCTTGCCTAGTTGTCGTGTCTGTACAGATTTTACTGCAGAATTAGCCGATATATCAATCGGGAGCGGGTATCCTTTGGAAGGATGGTCTACAGTAATAATTAGAACTAAAACTGGTGAAGACTTCTTTTATGAAGCTGTCGAAAAAGGGATCGTAAACACTTGGGTTATTGAAGAAGAACCAAAAGTCTTCGAACGATTAATGGTGGCTGCTATGGAAAAACGAACCAATGCTCTTAAAAAAGCTAAAGAAATGGAGCGAACTTCTGGGCTCCATCCAATTTTGTTACTTAGAGAATCTTCTGTTTTATCTAATAGCAGAATTGATGAAATAATGACTAGATCCGTGAAAACTGTATCACTAGATACTTCAGTGAGCCAATTTTTGGTGTTAGTGCCTAAATTCAGACACATAGCTTACCCTTTAGTTAACAAGAAAAATGTTCCTATAGGTTGGGTAACTCTTGAGGAAGCTGCAAAAGTTGAAAAACATTTGAGAGCTAAGACTTCTGTCAATAAAATAGCCATACGAAAGCTTGTTACAGTTTACGCTGATGAAACTGCATTAGTGGCTTTTAAAAAAATGAGTTCCCACAATATAGGTAGAGTTCTTGTTATTGATAGAACTAATCCTGATATGGTATTGGGTATTGTGACTAAAATGGATTTGATGCATACTCTAACAAAACAATTTTAAATTATCAAGTTGAACTTTTTTGCAGAAATGTCTATTGATTATTTTTTAGATTAATTGCTTCAGTGGTTCCAAATTGGATTTTTAAATTATGGCTCAAAAATCTGTTTCTTATGTTCATTCCTTTAAAAAAGTAGAATTAATATCCCAAAGACCTATAAAGGCAAACCTTTTTTTTCTTTTTCTATAAATATGCCTAATTAGTAATATGGAATCGAGGCGAATATGAACGATAGTGGAGTCAGTAATTGCTTTTCTCTTAATCTTGATAACTAGTTCATCAATCTACTTGATAGGTAGACGAGTGGCACCTAAATCTTTACAAAGTGATGGCGGAAGATCTTCTTATGCCTGTGGAGAAACTGCGTCATTTCACGGATTAAAGGTTAATGTATCATTATACAAGTTTCTCATATATTTTGTTATTTTTGATTCTTCAGTACTGCTACTAGCTTTTGCATCAATTTCTTCAATTGGAAACAATGCCATTTTAATGATTCTCTATCTGTTTTTAATGCTTGCTTCAGGATTAATCCTGCTCGAAGGAGGAAGAGATACTAATGCGTAGCATAACAACTTGGGCTAGAATTAAATCCCCTTGGGTCATCCATTTTAATTCTGGTGCATGTAATGGCTGCGATATTGAGGTAATTGCCCTTCTAACACCTAGATATGATGTGGAACGATTTGGCATAAAATTAGCACCCTCACCAAGACATGCTGATGTTTTGCTAACTACAGGCGTTGTTACTGCTCAATGTGCAGAACGATTAAAGCGTATTTATGATCAAATGCCCGAGCCAAAGTTTGTTGTTGCTATTGGTGCTTGTGCTTGTTCAGGAGGCGTGTTTAAAGGAAACTACTCTGTAGTGGGAGGCGTTGAGAATATTATTCCTGTGAACATATATATCCCTGGATGTCCTCCCAAACCCGAAGCAATAATTGATGGTGTAGTAAAATTGTTGAACTCCCTAAAAGAGGCGTAAGAACTATGTTAGCAATAAATGAAATATTATTTAATATTCAAGAATTGTTGGGTGATAATGCTCAGATAAAAAAATTCTTTCTGGGTAAAGCAACAATTGTAATTAACGCAAAATCAATTAAAGATGTTGTTGCAAGATTAGTAAAAAATGACAGTACTTTAGGCTTATCTGCGATTACTGGGATTGATCTTGATAAAACTATTGGTTTATTGTATCACCTTCGTACAAGTGAAGGAATTGTTACGATCAAGACAGAAGTTTCAAAAGGAAAACCAATTATTTCAAGTATAACCAATATTATCCCCGGTGCAAATTTTCATGAAAGAGAAGCTGCAGACTTATTTGGAATAATTTTCAAAGATCATCCCAATTTGAAAAGATTAGTTCTTCCAGACAATTGGCCTAACGATCTATATCCTCTGAGAAAAGATGCTAACCTTGAAGATATTTCAAAAAGCCGTGATAATTTTTCTTATAAAATAGACGGCTCTCAGTCGCAAGAGGATTCACTGGTTAATATTATTGTAGGTCCACAACATCCAGCTCTTTTAGAGCCTGAAAAATTTTCTCTAAAGGTTGACGGTGAAATTGTTAAGTATGTTGAACCTAGAATCGGCTACGTTCATAGAGGTGTTGAAAAAGCTGCTGAAAAGAAGACTTACTTGCAGGATGTTTATCTTGTAGAGCGTATTTGTGGAATTTGTAATGCATGTCATGCTTCAGCTTTTGTAGAGTCTGTAGAAAAAATATTGGGAACTCAAGTTCCAGATAGAGGTAAATATATTCGTACTGTAATTCTTGAACTTAATAGATTACATAGTCATCTGTTATTACTTGGTCATGCTGGTCTTGAAATTGGGTATGAAACTTTATTCCAATATTTATGGCGTGATCGTGAGCCAGTAATGGATTTAACAGAGATGTTAACAGGGAATCGTGTTATCGCTTCATCATTAACAATTGGTGGTGTTAGGCGAGATATAAAAGAAACTCATATTCCCATAATTAAAAAACAAATGATTTACCTTCGGGAACGAATGATTTTTTATAAGGATCTATTCGAAAATGAACCTTCTATAAAGTTACGAACCAAAAATGTTGGTGTATTATCAACACAAGACGCGATAAAACTATGTGTTGTCGGTCCTGTAGCTCGAGCATCTGGTGTTCCTATAGACGTTCGTAAAGATGACCCGTATGAGGCTTATGGTGAAATACCGTTTAAACTCGTAACTAGGAATGACGGGGATGCATATTCTAGACTAATGGTGCGATTAGAGGAACTTTTTGAAAGTATCAATATTATTGATTATGCTATAGACAATTTGCCAAAAGGACCTTATAGAATCAAAGTACCTAGAGTTGTTTCTGCTGGCGAAGTGGTAAATAGGGTAGAAGCACCTAGAGGTGAGTTACTTTATTATCTCAAGAGTAATGGTTCTGCTTATCCTGAAAGGGTAAAGGTGAGAACCCCAACTTTTTCCAATATACCAGCTTTTCAAAAAACTATTATAGGCGAAAATATGGCAGATGTACCCGCTAATATCGTTAGTCTTGATCCTTGTTTTTCATGTACTGATAGGTGAGAAAAAGACACGTTAACTTTTGATTTAATCTTTAGAGTTCTCATTTTTCCAGGATTTACTTTTATTTTCTTCTTTACAATGTTTGTTGACTGGCTGGAGAGAAAAATCGAGGCTAGAATGCAAAATAGGGTTGGGCCATCTCTTACAGGCCCATCTGGAATTCTTCAGCCTTTAGCTGATTTCATTAAACTTATCACCAAAGAAGACATAATACCCAGAGACGCTAAAAAAACGGTTTTTAGATTTGCGCCAATTCTAGCTTTTTCAGTGATTGTTTTTGGGATGTGCTTTTTTCCAATTGATGGAACAAACATTATTCCCAATTCAGCATTTTCAGGAGATTTGATATTCGATCTAGCTTTGTTAACAATTGTTAACTTTCTTATGTTTCTTTCAGGTTGGGCCTCAGCTAGTCCCTATGGTAGTATTGGAGCTGCAAGAGTTTTAGTTCAATTCTTAGGATATGATATACCTTTATTTTTGTTAGCGTTATCCCCCGCATTTTTAGCTCAAAGCCTTAGTATATCCGAAATAGCAACAGCACAAAATATTCCATTCGTGATTCTAGCACCCTGGGCTTTTATCCTTTTTCTAATAGCTATGCAGGCTGAATTGGAGAAAGATCCTTTTGATACTCCTAATGCTGAAAGCGAATTAGTTGGTGGTTTAGAGACTGAATATTGTGGTGGACGGTTGGCTTTCTTGCATTTAACTAGGGATGTCCAAATTATTTTTGGTGCGGCAATTGTTGTAGAGTTATTCCTTGGAGGTCCTTATGGTCCTGTCTTCTTTGGATTTCCAACTTTTTGGTACACTCTTTGGTTCATTCTCAAATTACTTGGTGTAATAGTACTTTCGGAATATTTAGCCAGCTTATTTGCTAGGTTACGTATCGATCAGGTCTTAACAGGAAATTGGAAAATACTGCTTCCCCTCTCTATTCTTTCATTAATTCTAACAGTCGCTTTGGCTACATGGATATATCCTTGGGTGATGTAAAATTGGTGAAAAAAAGAATATCTCCAATGATAAAAGAGGTGCTTACACGTTTTTTCTCAAAACCTGTTACTGAAAAATATCCGTTTGTAACAACAGAAGTTCCGGAAGGTTTTCGAGGAAAACAATTATTTAATATTGATCTTTGCATTAGTTGTGGATTATGCTCAAGAGATTGTCCATCGAATGCAATTGAGATGGTAGAGGTTGATGGAAAACGAAGACCTCTTTTTCATCTTGATTTGTGCATTTTTTGTTACCAATGTGCTGAGAGTTGCCCAAGAAATGCAATAAAAAGTTCTGTTTTCTTTGAGTTAGCTTCAAATGATAAAAAAGATTTAATACTAAAACCAGAAGCAAATAATAAAACTGGAGGATCTGATTAATATTGATTTTTGAAATAATTTCAACTGGATTACTGATTTCTGCTTGTCTAGCTATTTTTCTTGATGAAGCCATTTATTCTGTTTCAGCACTTGCATGCACGTTTTTTTTCACTTCACTATTATACTTATTAAATGACGCAATTTACGTAGCAATATTTCAATTTGCAGTTGCCGTTGGAACTTTGGCAATTTTATTTCTGTCTGGAGAGATGTTGAGTACAAAATCAGAAAATAAACCTTCAGTTAAGAAGTCATTGATAGTAGTCTTTGCAGGAGCTCTAATTTCAATACCAACAATACTCCTTTCAATTTCAAGCCCATCAATTGTAGGATCTGGTATTGCCTTTGAAGAAGCTTTGTGGGATTTACGCGGTATGGATGTTGTTTTTCAAGGTTTGGTGTTGTTGACTGTAGCTTTGGGAACTGCAATTATTCTTTATGAAAAAAAGAGGCACGTCTAAAAATGGATTTCGTTATCTTATCTCTAACAATGATAGCAATTGGAATCTATGGTTTGTTAACAAAACGGGATTTATTGAAAGTTTTTATGTCTGTTGAACTAATCACGACAGGAGCAACCCTAAATTTTGTTATGCTAACCTCTTCTCTTGGTAAAGGATTAGGAGAAGCTTTCTTAATTCTTGCTTTTTCAACTGACACTGTAATAAGTGGTGTAGTGTTGGCTTTACTTGTAATTGTTTGCAAAAAATATGGCACAAGTGACATTAATGAAATACTTAAAACAGAGCAAAAAGAGGAAACGCTCTAATGTGGTTTGATGTTTTCTCTTGGCTAGTTTGGGGACTTCCATTACTGTCCAGTATTTTTGTTATTCCAATTGCTCGTTTTAGCTCAAAAGCACGCGATTATTTTGCAATAATGATAACTCTAGTAACAACGTTGTTATCTTTCTCTCTTATTTTTGGAGTTCAATTAAGCGCTGAAGAATATTTTGGGTCATCTGCGGCTTGGATTCCATCTTTTGGAATTACTGCAGGTGTATTCGTTGATCCGCTTGGTGTTTTATTTGCTGTTCTGATCGCTTTTTTTGGTTTGATTATTTCGGTATATTCGCTAGGTTACATGAAAGGTGAAAAAGGGTTAACAAGATACTATTTCTTTCTCTTGCTCTTTATAGGTTCAATGATAGGTCTTGTATTATCTGACAATTTCCTTCAAATGTTTATTTTCTGGGAAATGGTTGGCCTTTGTTCATATTCGCTAATATCCTTCTGGTATAAACGTCAAGAGTCTATTCAGGCGGGTGCCAAAGTTTTTCTAATGACAAGAATAGGTGATGTGAGTCTGTTGGCTGCAATTGGGCTTTTATATGCTAATTTGGGATCTTTCTCTTTTAGATATGCTATTTTGAATATCGGAACAATACCTACACCTACTCTCACTATAATCGCTTTTCTTGTGCTTGGTGGAGCTATAGCCAAATCAGCTCAACTTCCTTTGCATACTTGGTTGTATGGGGCTATGGAAGCGCCAACTTCAGTTAGTGCTCTTTTACATTCAGCTACAATGGTGAAGGCTGGAATCTATCTTGTTGCTAGATTTCTCTTAATTTTGGGTCCTCTTGCATATTCTCTTCCTATGTGGTTGCCTTCAATAGTTTGGATTGGTGTTCTAACTGCTTTTGTTGGTGCAACATTAGCTTTTTACACTTCTGATATTAAAGGTGTATTAGCTTACTCGACAATCAGTCAGCTGGGTTTTATGATGGCTGCGTTGGGTACCGTTTCTTTGCATTCTCAATTGGGTTGGTTTGCTAGTCTTTTTCATATGATGAGTCACGCGTTTTTTGAAGGTCTTGGATTCCTTCTAGCTGGATGTATAATTCACTCCATTGGAACAAGAGATATGAGGTTGATGGGCGGGTTAAGAAAGGCTATGCCTGTTACATTTATTTTAAGTGTAATAATGATTTTAACAACAAGTGGGTTACCCCCTTTTGCAGCTTTTTTCAGTAAAGGCCTAATAATCACCAGTTTAATAGAAACTGGTAATTGGTTCCAAGTTGGATTAATCTATTTTACTGCTGCTCTCACTTTTGCTTACAGTTTACGTTTCATAACATTAATTTTCATGGGCAAAAAGTCAGAATTTTTGAAGTCTCTCCATTTACACGAATCTTCTAAGATTATGCTTGCCCCTGCAGTTGTACTAGGTATCTTATGCGTTGTTTGGGGGCTGATAGGACCTCAGATAGGTGGATTTATGCGCATTGAAGAACCAATAAGTTTAGTTGGGGCTTTTCTAAGTTTAGAGACTCTTTCCTTCTTTACAATTCTTATACCTACTGGATTAATTATATATCTAACTTATTACAAGAAATCTGAGATAATGACTAGAATTCGCAATAGCTCAAATATATTTACTACAATATTAAAACATGAGTATTTCTTTGATGACTTCTATCGTAAGATTGTGAGTGGTGGCATAGAACGTTTTTCTACTAATCTTAGTTCTGGAAATGAAAAAGTAATCAATCAAGTGGGGACTTCTGGTCGAGGCATTCTGTATTTTTCAAATATTATCAAAAATGGAAATGAAAAAGTAATGAATCAAGTGGGGACTTCTGGTCGAAGCATTCTGTATTTTTCAAAAGTTGTCCAAAAAGTTGAAGTTTCTTTTTTTAGTCAATTTCCTAAATTAATTGCTGATTTTATTGTCAAATCAGCTCACGTTATTAAGAAATATATTGAGGTATCTTTAGATGAATTATTAGGAGTATTGGCGCACCGAACCTTGCATTATTCTTCAAAAATTAAAACTGTTCCTCAAACATCTTTGCAGCACTATATTGTTGCTGCTTTAATAGGGTTCATATTAATTGTAGTATTGGTATTAATCGCTATGGGAGTGTAAAAAAAACGTATTCTTTATTGTTAGTTTTCCTTCTACCGACTTTGGGTATTCCACTTGTCTATTTTACTGGAAAGAAATCTGTAAAAGCTGCAGCAGTAATGGTGGCGTTGATTGCTTTAGCTAATCTGGTTTTGATTTTATCTACTGTTCCCGAGGTTCTTAATAGTCCCGATCACCAGTACGTTGAGTCATACGATTGGATTCCAATATTAGAATCTGACTTTACGCTTTTCGTAGACGGGATAAGTGCTTCTCTTGCAATAATTTCATTAGTTCTTATTTTTGCTGTTAGTATCTTTTCAATTAATTACATGGAAGGAAAACAAAATCTCCCAGTATATTATGCTCTTCTATCGATGCTTTCAATAGGTCTTGTAGGAGTTTTTATAACATCGAATCTTCTGCTATTCTACTTCTGCTGGGAACTTATGTTGGTCCCCGCTTACTTTATTGTGGGCGGCTGGGGCTATAGGGATTCATATAAAGCAGCATTCAAATTCTTCGTTTTTACGCATGCTGGCGCAGTTTTTGTTTTGTTAGGTATTGGCGGAATTTTTATGTTAACAGGTTCAACGGATATGTTTCAAGCGCGAACTGCACTGCTATCAGCTAATCCAGAGATTGTAAAATGGGTGTTATTGTCGTTGACAGGAGGTTTTGCTGTTAAGATGGCTGTGGTTCCAGTTCATATGTGGCTTCCTGATGCTCACTCTGAAGCTCCTTCAACAATGTCTGCTCTTTTAAGTGGCGTTATAATCAGTGCAGGTGCATATGCGATCTTGCGATTATCTCTTGGAACAGTATTTCCGGTAGTCATGGGAACCGAATTTGGCGATCTATTCCTTCATGGTCTAGCCTTTTTTGGTGTATT
>JAUWJK010000068.1 GCA_030607735.1 Candidatus Bathyarchaeota archaeon | reverse complement strand
GCCTTTTTGACTTTATTTTCGATATTTTCGCTCATCATTTTCACTATCTGCTCTTCTAAATTATGTCTTTTATATAGCATAAAATCTTAAAAGTATTCCCTTTACTCATAGTAAACTATTAAATATCAAATTAAATGCTAACAATATTTGGTGGTAATCATGAATGGTAAAGCGATAGTATTAATGGGTTCAGAGAGAGATTTGGATTTTTGTCGCAAAATAACAAAATATCTCGAATTGTTAGGAATAGAATATGAATTTCGTGTTGCTTCTGCTCATAAAACTCCAGAACAACTGTTAAAAATAATATCGATGTTTGAAGGAGAGAAAATTGTTTACATAACAGTAGCAGGTCGATCCAATGCACTTAGTGCCTTTGTTGATGCTAGTACTTCCAAACCAGTTATTGCATGTCCGCCTTACTCAGAAAAGTTTGGGGGTGCTGATATTTTTTCTTCTTTGCGTGTACCAAGCGGTATTGGGTCTGTTGTTACAATTGAACCTGAGGGTGCTGCAATTATTGCTGCTAAAATATTTGCGTTAGAGGATGAGAAGATTAACAAAATAATTAAGGATTATCAGTCCAATAAGAAAAAAACTCTTGCACAAGCTAATGAAAAAATTAGAAATTTGCAGTAATAAATCAACATCCCTTCAATTTCTAACTCAAAACTTTATAAATTAAACTCGAATATTCAAAGAAAAATTAAAAATTGGAAAAGGGTTTTTAAATTTATTTCATTAATTTCTTGTTTCATCTTGAATAAATCGATATAAGCATGAGCTTCTTTTGATAAATCAAGAAAAATATTTGTGCGAAGTGGAATTAGATGGGTAGTGTGAAAGATCTCGAAATAATAAAGAATCCTTCAGAAATAGTGATGGGTATCGGGCGATTTCACTTTTCAGATCGTTACTCAGTTTTTGATTGGGGTGAAATGCCAGATCAAATTAAAGGAAAAGGTGAAGCCTTATGTTTAATGGGTGCTTATTGTTTCGAACAATTAGAAGCGCAAGGGATAAAGACTCACTATAGAGGCCTAGTTAACAATAATGGGAAAACTGTAACTTTCAAAGAAATAGTTAATCCCGTAAATATGATGGAAGTTAATTTAGTTAATGTTTATCATCCAAAAATAAGAGGAAAAAATAGCGAAATGGACTATGATTATAGTCTATACACTCAACAACTCAAGAATTGTTTAATTCCACTTGAAATCATTTACAGAAACGGATTACCTGAAGGATCATCCGTTTTTAAACGACTTGAGCAAGGTAAGACAACGCTAAAAGACTTAGGGATAGATCATAATCCTATTCCGGGTGAACATTTCTCAAAACCCATATTTGATGTGAGTACCAAACTTGAAAATAAAGACAGATATATCACTTGGGAAAATGCGAAAAAAATAGCAGGATTAAGTGATAATGAATTAATTGCAATAAAGTCAGTTTTATTGAAAGTAAATTCAACAATAACAAATCTTGTTTCTAAAGCTGGAATAATAAATGAAGATGGAAAAATCGAGTTAGCTTTTGATGAATTAAGAAAACTAATAATTGTTGACGTGGTCGGTACACTTGATGAGTGTAGATTTATGTATAATGATTTTCACATCAGCAAGGAAATTGCACGACAATTCTATAAGAAAACAAATTGGTATGTAGATGTCGAGAGCTCAAAGTTGACTGCTGAGCAACAAAATATTAAAAACTGGAAATCGTTATGTAAATCCCAACCACCAAAACTTGACAATAAATTAATCAACATTATTAGTGGAATGTATATGGCAACTACTAATGCGATAACTAAGCAGAAATTTTTTGATGTTGATTCCCTTCCAAAAATAATTGAATATTATAAAGAATACTTGGTTGAGAAAAAATGATGAATTTAAAAATACAAGAAAGAATATCCGGCTATGATTCCAAGAATATCAGAATCGGTGTTTTAGGCTCTCACTCAGCCCTTGAAATAGCTTCAGGAGCTAAACAAGAAAGTTTTGAGACTGTAGTTGTTTGTCAAAAAGGAAGAGATAAGACCTATACTAAATACTATAAAAAATTATTTGACCATATTATTTTGTTAGATAACTTTGCAGATATCACAAAACAAGAAAATGTTGAAAAACTTGCAAATCTTAACACAATCTTTGTGCCAAATCGCTCTTTTTCAGTTTATGCAGGTTATGAAGCTATTGAAAAAAAATTTACAATTCCTTTACTTGGAAACAGGTACTTATTGCGAACTGAAGAAAGAAATACGCCCAGAAATCAGCAATACCTTCTTCAAAAATCAGGAATTCTTATTCCCAAAATATTCAATTCACCTGAAGAGATTGATCGCCTTGTAATTGTTAAAGTTGCAGAAAAGAAACGTGCAATTGAACGCGCATTCTTTTACGCAACCTCTAAAGAAGAATTTGAGAAAATATCTGCTGATAGAATTAAAAAAGGAATAATAACCAAAGACGCTTTAGATGAATCGATTATTGAAGAATATGTTTTAGGTGCAAAATTTAATGCAAATCTATTTTGGTCACCAATAACTGATGAAATTGATTTACTTGGGTTTGATAGACGGATTCAAACTGATCTGGATGGTTTATTGGATCTTCCAGCACAAGAACAACTTGATGTTAAAATTCCTTCTCAGAATATTGAAATCGGACATATGGGTGCAACTATGCGTGAGAGTCAAATAGAAAAAATATTTACTGCAGCAGAACTTTTCATAAAAACCTGTAAACAAGAATACCCACCTGGTATGATAGGACTTTTTGCCCTACAAGGGGCAGTTTCAAAGGATTTAAAATTCTATGTTTTTGATTTAAGTCCCCGTGTTCCTGGATGTCCTTGTGTAGAATCAACATCACCTTATATGAAATACAAATATGGTATAGAAGTGGGTCCAGGTAGACGAGTGGCTATGGAAATAAAACTCGCTACAAAAAATGGTAGATTAGCGGAAGTGGTAACTTGAAAATCAACAAGAAAATGGATAATATCCTTCAATCATATAACTCAAAAGAACTATCAATAGGCACTTTAGGTTCACACTCTGCTCTTAATATATTCAAAGGAGCAAAAGAAGAAGGTTTTAAAACTGTATGTGTCTGTAAACAAGAAAATGCTATAATCTACAAAAAATTCCCTGTAGTCGACGAATTAATTATTGTTAAAGATTTTAATGAATTGTTAACTGAATCTCTTCAAGAAAAACTTCGAAGCTTAAATGTTGTTTTGATTCCCCATGGGTCTTTTACAGCCTATCTGAGTACTGAAGAACTAATAAACAATCTTTTTGTACCTATGTTTGGTAATCGCGAACTTCTCCACTGGGAAACTAATCGAGATAAACAAGCAGAATGGCTTCGCCAATCTGGATTACGTTTACCTCAAACATTCAAAAAACCAGATGAAATTGATCGCTTAGTAATAGTAAAACTACCTGGAGCAAAAGGTGGAAGAGGATATTTTCTAGCAAATTCGCCTTCTTCTTTCCGAAAGAAATTTAATGATATGGTAGATCGAGGCCTACTCGATTCTAAGGACTTAGACAGAGTACACCTTCAAGAATACGCTATGGGTGTTAATGTTTATCCTCATTATTTTAGTTCAATACTCAAAAACGACGTGGAATTTTTAGGAGTTGATAAACGATATGAATCAGCAGTTGATTCGATTGGTAAAATACCGGCAACTGAACAAATCGAAATAGAAATCAGTCCAACATATACCATAGTAGGTAACATTCCACTTACTCTGAGAGAATCTTTACTACCTGAATTGATTAGAATGGGTGAAAACGTACATAAAAAAGCCAGAGACTTGGCTCCACCCGGAATAATAGGGCCTTTCTGTTTAGAGACAGTAATAACAGATAATTTAGACATTTATACATTTGAAATTTCAGCACGGATCGTCGCCGGAACAAATATTGGAATAGGTACCTCACCTTATGCTTATCTTAGATATGGTGAAAACATGTATATGGGCCGACGCATTGCGCTTGAAATAAAAGAAGCAAAAAACGAAGATAAGCTTCAAATGATATTAGCTTAAATGTAGACAATTTCTCTCTCTTTTTCAGTATTTTTTTCTAGTTCTTTTTTCCATATGAGATAAAAGTGAACAATTCTCATTTACGTTCTGGGAGACGAATGAAAGAAGATACTTACGGTTGGTTGTTTGTTGACAAGACTCCTTTACTCTGTAAAAAGAAGAATGTTGATAGACAACAAAAGATAGAAACATGGCTTAATCTTTACCAATTGACTAAAGCGTTGGGAATAAACCAATCCAAATTGAAAAAAACAAAAAAAACCAGTATTAACTACATAATTTAGTATAAACAAGTTTGCAGAATACGGTTAAAATTCTCATTATCCTTTTTATTTTTATATTTTTTTAATACTTTGATTATTTTATCCTTATCTCTATTACCTACTAACATCCTCACAGTTTTTCCAACTGGTCCATAACTCAAAAAAAGAAATTGACAAATAGAGGTCACATTAGAAACTTTTCTGGTAATACTGGCAGTTTCAAAATCAACTATGATAGGTTTCATTTTTTTATTAATAATAATATGCTTAGGTGCTTTACTAAGTTCACCATGATCTAGACCTAAACTATCTAAACGTCTGCATTGATGCAATAAGTCTTCTAAGATATTTATCAAGAGGGTCTTTTCAGAAAATGAATTTAGCCAAAATGGCAGTAATTCACCATTAACTAGTTCCATCAGTAAACAGTTTTTACTTACACTATGAAATTTTGGACCAACTTGAACTGAATTAGCTTTTAAAAGCATCTTTGCTTCCTGTTGAAGTCCTTTTCTATCAGCGTCTACTCTTCGTATTTTAAGTGCTACTATCTTTCCGGTTATATTGGCTTTAATTACAACACCAACATACCCTTTACCTAGTATAGGTAAACTAAAAGCATTATTTCTGCCAGCAAAATCAACAGATGTAATTCTATGATTTTTCATTTCAGAAATTCGTTCATTTAATTCAGTTGCACTAACTTTTGGATAACAAATAACCGACGCATAAGGTTCTTCTTCTAGCTTCTCAATTGGAATCTTAAGTTGCTCCTTCAGTTTTTTATCCCCTTTAAACAGAAATAGTTTGTAATATATAATAAATATAATAGGGGTTCTCCATTCACTATGAATTAAATTATGTGGGTTTGAGGAATGCCAAAATTTAGACAACTTCCCAAGATTTTACAATTGATGAAAAAGACAGAATGTATTAGAAATTTGGGAATAGTCGCCCACATTGATCATGGAAAAACAACTTTAGCTGATTCACTTCTAGCTGGTACAGGGTTATTATCCTCGAACCTAGTTGGCTCTGCAAGAGTTCTTGATTATCTTAAAGAAGAACAAATTCGTGGCATTACTATGAAATCAGCAAATGTATCCTTATTATACCAAACAGATGCTCAATCTTTTATAATAAATCTAGTTGATACTCCTGGACACGTTGATTTCACGGGAAAAGTTAGAAGAGCTCTACGCAGTGTTGATAGTGTAATTGTCGTTGTTGATGCTGTCGAAGAAATCATGGCTCAGACAGAAATAGTAATACGTCAAGCGCTAATGGAAAATGTTCATCCAGTGCTGTTCATAAATAAGGTTGATAGGCTAATAACTGAACTAAAATTAGATGAAGCTCAGATTCAAAAAAAATTCGAACGAATAATAAAAAATTTTAATGATTTACTTTCTATCTATGGAATATCTGAAATCGTAAATAATTGGAAAATTTCCCCTCAGAAAGGTAATGTTGTATTTGGGTCTGCTTTGCATAGGTGGGGTTTTAATTTAACAATTGCACGAACAAATTGCATGAAGTTTTCGACTATTATTGATGCTTACAAAAATAAAAAACAAGAAACTATTGCTGAGAAATTTCCATTACACAATGCAATATTCAACATGATTATTACCCAGACTCCTAATCCAAAAGATGCTCAGAAATATCGCGTTCAAAAAATCTGGCAAGGGGATATATCTTCAACAATAGGCCAAGCGATGATCAAATGTGATAGAGACGGGCCCATAGTAATGTGCATAACAAAAGTTCACACTAACCGAGATTCTGAATTAATGGTTACAGGTCGTCTTTTTTCAGGCACAGTAAAAAAAGGTAGCAAAATATTTCTTACGAATGCACAAATCAAAGAAGAAATAAAAGAAGTCTTCATTTACATGAGCTCCTTTAAGGAGCGGGTAACTCAGATTTCAGCTGGAAACCTGGTTGCTTTATCAGGATTTAGAAAAGCAATTCCAGGGGAAACCATAGTTGATTTAGAATATATGCAAAATATGATTCCTTTTGAAAAAATTAAATATTTTTCGGAACCTGTAACTAAATTGAGTATTGAGCCTAAGAATCCTCAAGAAATAGATCAATTTTTAGATGCTATAAATAAGTTAATAATAGAAGATCCCAACCTAGTTTTTTCTATTGATGCTGAAACAGGTGAATATCTTTTAGCTGGAATGGGTGAACTTCATTTAGAAGTAGCAATTAAGCTATTGGATGATTACCTAAATGGAATTCATCTTGTTGTCTCTCCTCCAAAAGCAGTTTATGGAGAAAGTGCAACTAAATATGGCTCAATTGCCAAGGCTAAAAGCCCAAATAAACAAAACCAGTTTACAATACAAGTTGAAATTTTAGATACTACCACTACTGATGTTAACCAAGAAGGATCCAATATTGACTTTAGAGAGAAAATTATTGCTGAAGATAACCATGAGAATGTTTTCATAGATGCCACTGAGCAATCTGACGAATTACCAGAAATATTAAAATTTATTATTTCTGGTTTTAATTTCGCATGTAAATCTGGGCCATTATGTGGAGAACCTCTAAAAAGATTGAAAATAAAATTACTTGGCTTCAAATTAAGCGAAAATACAGAATTATCTGGTCCAGAGGAGATAATGCATGGAGTTGGCAAAGCTATTTTTGGATCATTTTTAACTGGAAAACCTAGATTGTTTGAACCAACCTATAAAATAGACGTTTATACGCCAGCGGGTTTAGAAGGAGACTGTATAAAAATATTACGTAAAAGACGATGCAAAATAACTGCGTTTGAACAAACAGGTTTTTTTAGTATTCTACATGGAATTATTCCAGTATCAGAAACATTTGGATTATCTATGAAACTTCGATCAATGTCTTCAGGTAGAACCTTTTGGTATTCAACTATAAATAATTGGATAAAAATCCCAAAAGAAATAGAAAAGAAAATAATTAAAAATCTTAGAAAACAAAAAGGCCTTCCGATAGATCTTCCCGCTGCTAATCAATTCTTGGAGGAAAATAATTGCAACTAAATAATAAGCCATTTGATCTGGATTTGACTCTTTATTGTGGGCAGATTTTCAAATGGGAAAAAAAAGATGGTTGGTGGTGGGGTGTTATTGAAGATAAACCTGTTAAAATACGTCAGGTAAACACACAGTTAGAAATAAAAAATGCTAGTTCAAATCTTATCACTAGTTATTTTGGCTTAAACGATAATCTTTATGAAATAAAAAGAAAAATTTGTAAAGATGAACATATTAAAAAAGCTTTAAACAGGTTTTGGGGTCTTAGAATAATTCACCAAGATCCATGGGAATGTTTAATTTCTTATATTTGCGCAACCTACAAAAGTATTTCTGCTATCAGAAATATGCTTTTTAAACTTTCAAAAAAGTTTGGTGAAAAAATAATTCTTGATGATCATATTTTTTTCACTTTTCCAAAACCTGAAAAACTTCAATCCGTCAAGGAGTCTGATATGCTTGCGTGTGGATTAGGTTATAGATCAAAGTATGTCCTTGCATCATCAAAAAAAGTTTTCCACAATGAAAGTATTTTTGAAGACTTAGCGAATCTTCCGTATTCGCAAGCTAAAAAAAAATTAATTGCTTTTCCCGGAGTCGGTCCAAAAGTTGCAGATTGCATTTTACTTTTTTCTCTAGGAAAGAATGAAGCATTTCCAATCGATGTCTGGATAAAACGGGTTATTTTACACTATTACTCAGATCACTTCTCTAAACAATTCATCTCAAAAATATCAACTACCCGGTCAATTACCAACTCTGAATATAATCATTTAAGTGAATTTGGTAGAACCTATTTTGGAGAATATGCTGGTTATGCTCAAGAATATTTGTATCATTTTGAACGAATGATCTCATAAAACATTTTTTTATAATTTTGATATAATTACATTTATTAGAATTATCAAGATAGTGAAATGTTTAATTTAGTCAAAAACAGCATAATAAAAGGAATAATATACGAGGGCCCGTAGCTCAGTTCGGCCAGAGCGCCAGGCTCATAACCTGTCGGTCGGGTGTTCAAATCGCCCCGGGCCCATTAGACTTTTTTATATTATGAGAAACCATTTTTTTCTTTTT
>JAUWJK010000062.1 GCA_030607735.1 Candidatus Bathyarchaeota archaeon | reverse complement strand
TTTTTTTGAGAACCTTTCAGGAGGACAAAAACAAAAAACTGGGCTTGCTCTTGCACTGGTTAACTGCCCTGAGCTTCTTTTTCTTGATGAACCAACCACAGGCTTGGACCCAAACGCTCGAAGAGCTATCTGGGAAGTTATCAAAGGTTTGAAAGCTGCCGGTAAAACAATAATCTTAACAACACATTACCTAGATGAGGCCCAACAACTATCTGATCGAGTTGCAATATTGGATCACGGAAAAATTGTTGCAATGGGAACAGTAGACGCGATAATTGAACAGTATGGATCAAAAGAACGACTCGAAATCATGGGAAGCAAAGAATTAGCAAATTACATAATTGAGAATACAGAGTTAACAGTAAACTACCGCCAAGGCATTATAAGCGTAAAACTTAAACAAAAAATAGACGCGTTAGCTGCACTGGCTGCTGCTGAACAATCAAAGTTGGATTGGGGCGAAATTCACACTCGCCGCGACAGTTTAGATGACGTTTTCATCAAGCTCGTAAGCGGTAAAGTTGATGAGCACGGCGAAATCATAGTGGAAAACAAAAATGAGGACTCAAAATAATAGGAGCTTTGGAAAAAATGGTAAGTGTAAAAAGAATTGCAGCGGATTTTCGAGTGTTTAGTCGTGGTTATTTTAGAAACAAGTTTGGTTTATTCTTTGGTTTGGTATTTCCAGTAATGTTAATACTAATTTTTGGAGCAATCTTCTCAAGTGATGCCACTGGAAAAATAAACCTCTACGTGCAAAACCAAGACACAGGCCCCTTTTCATCTCCTCAAATGGACATAGCCACACAATTCTTAAACTCTCTTAACAGTTCAGGAACCATTATTCTCCTACCAGTAAATGCTTCAGAGAACTTCTCAGAGTTCCTCGCAGACAACTCAGCATCTGACGGGATTATTATACCCCCAGGCTTCTCAGAAAACTACCTATCAGGACAACAAGTCAACGTGACAGTATATGGCAACCCCACATCAAGCACCAGTGGAATCACAATCGGAACAATTAATGGAGTTATAACATATTTCAACCTAAAATATTACAACCCAAACGCCAACCCAATAATAGGAATAACACCAACAACTGTTAACGCTCAACAAACACAATACATCGACTTTCTAATCCCAGGACTTATCGGCTTTTCAATACTAATAAGTCCAATGTTCTCACTTGTTAACATCTCTTCAGAATACAAAAAAACTAAAATCTTCAAACAACTAAGCCTAACACCCCTCACAAAAATGGAATGGCTAGCATCAAAGATAATCTGGTACATCGTTTTAACAACCATAAGTTTTCTACTAATGGTTGCAGTGGGCATATTCCTTTTTGATGCGCACATCACACTAACCATCTGGCTTATACCCTTCCTAATCCTAGGCCCCATGCTCTTCGCATCCTTGGGCATGCTAGTTGGAACAGTAACCAAAAACCCGGAAACCGCAGGCATAATAGGAAACATAGTAACCTTTCCAATGATGTTCCTTAGTGGCACATTCTTCCCTATCAGCACCATGCCCCAATACCTGCAAAACATCGCACACGTGCTGCCACTATTCTACATAATAGAGGGTATAAACAACGTCATGGTCTATGGAAACTTTGATGGAGCCCTAGTAGACATTGCAATAGTTTTTGTGATCACAGTTGTTATTTTTCTTGCAGCAATTAAACTGTTTAAATGGAGAGAAGATTAACTGCACAATTGAGAAAAGTTTTTTTATTGGTGAGGTTATGTGACCCATTTTTTTTAACCAATTTTTTATTGTACTAAAACCAGAGCAGGTTTAACAATTGATTTAAGCGCCATGAAAATCGCCAACAGGAACACCCACCTCAAAGATCACTAACCAAATTTATCTCAATATTTTCCTTGCCAACATCTGTTTTTGTTGGAATAACATTCCCTTAAAACCTTAGATGATTAAGAAATGGCTAATTTGTTATGTCTAAAAAAGAAACTGAAAAGCCCTATAGGATTTAATAAATATTAGCAAGATTTGAGAACTAGAGATGAATAAAACCAACTATCTGATACTGATATGTGTCATATCTTCTGCTCTTACCTGGCTTTTTGCAAACGAATCTACATTTAATTATCTGGCTTTTAGTGGTGATAACCTTCTCAAAGGAAGACTTTGGACATTATTCACAGGTTTATTTCTTCACAGTGATATAACACATCTTTTTGGGAACATGATGTTTTTTTACATCTTTGGAAACACAATAGAAAAAGAGCTAAACCAAAAATGGGTTTTAATCCCCTTTTTCACTGGAGGCGTAGTCTCTTTTCTTTTAAGTACCCAATTTTATGACCCAACTGTTTACATGATTGGAGCCTCAGCAGCTATCTTCACCTTAACTGCGATTGTAATGTTGTTAAAGCCGTTAAAGTTCTCATTTTTTTTCTTAATGCCCCTTGGTTTAGTTGCAATAATCTATTTCACTTTTAATCTATTAGCATTGAATCTGGGAGCTCAAGGAAATATCTCATATATTGGTCACATAATCGGATTTGGGATAGGCGTACCTTTCGGGTTGGCAAGTAGCAAAGATTGGCACAAAAACCTGTTGATAACAATATTACTGTTTGGATTTTATCTGTTGATAATATGGTTTTTGCTTCCAGCAATTTTGAGCTTGATATAATTACTTCTAAACTAAACTGTGAACAACCAGAATAGCCAATTTTTGGTTTAGAGTTTTAATGTTTTTATTATTTTTTCTATCAAGTTAAGACTTGGCGTGATTATTTTTTGGAGTGGTCCTAGCGTTTTTGTCATTTCTCTTAGGTTATTAATGTCTGATTTGTCGATAACTCTTGCTATCAGAGTTAAGATTATAAAGACAGGTACAAAAAAGATTATGCCAATACTTAGTTGAATCCAGCTTGCTACTACTAGCTGTGAAACAACAAGGTAGGTCAAGACAGCAGTTATTGCTGAGGTGATAACTATTTTTATGCTGGAGCTCCAATCTATTGATATTTGGTAGTTTTTTCTTATCCAGTATACTCCAATTATTAGACTTGGTATCTCTGCGATAAGTATAGAGGTAATTAAGCCTATTACGCCAAATTGCGATGTTAACATCAAAGACAAAGGGAAACCTATTGTCGATGTCAGTACTGTGAGTTTCATATTTAGTCTAGTTTGGTTTTGTCCATTTAGAAAGCTGGTAACACTCAAAAAACCAAACCTAAAAAGACCCTTTAAAGTACCCCTAAACATCAAAAAATTCCCAGTAATAGCATTTTTAGGTTTAATATCCTGTTTACTTATGCTTACCCAATTTGACCTCTTTGTCATAACCTTTGGAATCGCACTATTAGGCATTGGAACAATAGTGTATATCATCTACAAAAAACAAAAAACCTAACAATCCAAAAAATCTCCCATTTAAGCAAAATATAATAACCAACAAAATCTAACCTTATCCCTATCACACTAACCTTAAACAATCATTGGAGACTTTTGAATGGAAAAGAAAAACAACCCCAAAATAAAACCGCTAAAAAACGGACCATATCTCACCTCACAAATCTCAACTTTTAAAACCTCCAAAGGTGACTGCATCAAAACCCCAAAAACCATGATTCTATGTAGATGTGGCCAATCAAAAAACAAACCCTTCTGCGACGGATACCACATCAAAATCAATTTTAATAGTGAAAAATTGGAAGGTCGCCAACCAGACCACGTCGACAATTATGTTGGAGAGGGCGTAACAATTCACGATAACCGCGGTGTATGTTCTCATGTAGGTTATTGCACGGATAATCTTCCAACAGTTTTTCTAATTGGTAAAGAACCCTGGATAGACCCTAACGGCGCACCTGTAGCTGAGGTTATTAGAGTCATCAAGATGTGCCCCTCAGGAGCTCTGAGTTACTCTATTGCTGGAGTAAAACACGACACCCTCGAGAGAGAACCTAGTATTCGACTAAGAAAAGACGGCCCCTATACAGTCGAGGGCGAAATAGAACTAGACGATTACAATCAATCAAAGCCACAATCCAAAGAACACTACACCCTCTGCCGATGTGGTGGCTCGAAGAACAAACCCTTCTGCGATGGAACCCACTGGTACAACAAATTCAACCACGACGAATCAAAAATCAAAACAGAAAACTGCCCAAAAGACACCGAAAAGAAGTAATTTTGATTTAAACTCTTACCTCATTTTATTCCAATTATCAAAAAAATAGCTTAAAACAGGAAGTTTCCAAAATATCAACAAGTAATCGATTCAAACAACAAATGGATTTCATTGTAGAAGTGGATAAACTAAAACAAATCCAACGCCAAACCTACACAACCACAAAAAACCGACATGAAAACTCCTCAGAACACTCATGGCACATAGCACTAATGGCAATAATCCTACAAGAATACTCCAAACACCCAGATATTAACCTCTTTAAAGTCGTTAAAATGCTTCTAATTCACGACATAGTGGAAATAGATGCTGGAGACACATTCCTATACGACAAACAAGCGCAAAAAAACAAACACAAAAACGAAACAAAAGCAGCAAAACGCATCTTCAACCTACTCCCAAAAGACCAAGCAACAAACCTTCACAACCTATGGGACGAATTTGAAGAAAACCAAACCCCGACAGCAAAATACGCAAAGGCACTAGACAGACTTCAACCCATAATCAACAACTACCACACAAACGGCAAAGCTTGGCAACAAAACAACGTCAAAAAACACCAAATAGAAGCCAGCAATACCGATATCGCAAAAGGCTCACAGACACTGTGGGAATACGCAACAGAACTAATAAACAAAGCAATAACACAAAACAAACTCAAAGAATAAGAACTAATCAACCTTTTTTTGCTAACAAATAAACTTCATAAAACTTTAAACTTCTTTAAGATTAAAACCCAGAGCAATAAGCAGAAAATTCAAAGACAAAAAACACAATAAAAAAGAGAAAAAGAAAATTAAATTTATTTTTTCTTTCTAAGCATTACCAATCCCAATACAACAACTACGATTATGATTATGCCAATTATGAGGTATGTTGTTAGATCACCCAATTCAATTTGATCAGATGTGCCAAAAGCGTAAACATTGCTGTCCATAGAACCAATATACATTACACCATCAACAACAGCCGCAGAGGAGTATACTGCACCACCAGTTTGATAACTCCATATTTCTTCACCAGTCAAAGCATCCAAAGCATTCACGTGTCCACGAACACCCTTTAATATTTGATCCATGAATTCAGCAATTTCTTCTTGCGTAATAGTTCCTGGCTCAATATTACTAAAATCTGGAATTGATCCCATATATGATGATCCCACATACACGACATCATCCACAACTATTGGAGATGCAAATACTAAACCATCAGTTTCATACTCCCAAACCTCACTGCCATCTGTTGCATTTAATGCAAAAACTCCTCCGTGAAGTGTTCCTGCATATGAAGATCCGATATACACTACTCCATTTGCGATTGCTGGGGAGGATTGTACGCATAGGTCATGGCCTGTTTCAAAACTCCATATCTGGTTGCCTGTTGTAGCATCCACAGCGTAGGTTTTATTGTCAAATGAACCAAAATACACAACGCCATCTGAAAAAGTTGGGGTAGACTCTACAAAAGACTGTGTTGGAAAACTCCATATTTTCTGGCCTGTTGCTGCATCTAATGCATAAACGCTATAGTCAAACGAGCCAATATACACTACTCCATTTGCAACTGCTGGGGGGGCAAGCACATCACCACCGGTGGGATATGTCCACACAACATCACCGTTTGAGGCGTCTAAAGCGTACATGTTGTTATCAGCTGAACCAATATAGACAACACCATCAACAACTTTAGCAGGAGCTTGAACCTCATCACCAGTTGTAAATTTCCAATTTAAATCACCTGTTTTGGCATCCAGTGCATAAACATTCCCATCATCAGAACCAATAAACAATACACCCTCTGCAACCACTGGAGAAGAATATACTATATCCTCAGTTTCAAATTCCCAAACTATGTTACCATTTGTGGCATCCAAAGCATAGGTCTTATTATCATAACATCCAACATACACAAGTCCATCCACAACAACAACATCAGACCAAACCCAACCTCCAAGGGTAGAACTCCATAAAACCTCATCTGTTTTAGGCCCAGCTAAAGTTGAGTAACCTGTATTTGCCAAGTCATATTGGCTCATAGACCATGACTCAACTGAATCTTGAGCTTTAATATAACCTGGAAGAATAGAAAACATAGATAAAACAAAAACACCTGCTAAAACCAAACCAAATAACTTCTTCAAAAATGCAACCCCATTAAACTTATCATCTATTCCTGATTTAGCTAGATATTTATGTATTGCTAAATCAAGCCAAAATCAGACAAAAAACAAAACCAAGATAACACATTAAAAAAAACTTTAACAAACAATTTTTGTTCTCACTACCACCAAAAAAATCTTCAAACAAAACATAAAATGAAAAGGTGCTCTCACCTTTGCCAGTACCACGCACCCCAAATAAGTCAAACTTTGCCTATCTCGCAATGAGATGTACACACATTGGGTTTTACGCGTGCAAAGCAGGCAAATCCATTAAGTGAAAGCAAAAATAGGTAGAGCTAACAATCCTTTTGAACTTTATGGATTAGTAATCAACAAAAAAAAGGCACTTATTTTGTTTAGGAATAATCATAAATATGTAGTTTACGTTCTTGAGAAGAGATGAACAAAAAAACAATATCCTCACAGCTCCTGCCAATGTTTCTAATGGGAAGCCTATTTGTTATAATCGACCTCTTAGCGTTTCTAGTTGTTGGCCCCTTTGAATCAGCTGGTATAGTCGCATTTGAAAATCCAGGTGATCCATTAAATATAGCGTACTTCTTTACAATTTTAATAATTTTCACAGGTTTAATATTATTTATTATAAAGTTCTGGAAAAAACAAGTCATAAAAATAATTTATCTTGTTGCAACCTGGATTCTTTGTATTAACGTGTTCTATCCACTTTTTCTGATTTCATTTCCAGATGTTTGGATATCATTGGCTCTATCCATCACTGGTGGAACAATTCTAATTGCAGCTCTATTAAAAAAGCCAGAATGGTACGTTATAAATTCAATAGCAGTGTTTACCGGAGTTGGAGCAATTGCAATGATTGGCATATCTCTCACTATTCCCATCACAATTATCCTTCTAATTGCAATGGCAATATACGATCTGATAGCAGTTTACAAAACAAAACACATGATCGACCTAGCAGATTCCTTTATTGATCTTAACTTGCCGGTAATGTTTGTAATTCCAAAAAAAAGAGACTACTCTCTTTTGAAGCAAACAAAATCTCTAAAAGAAAAACTCGCAGACAATCAGGAGCGAGACGCATTTTTCTTAGGACTTGGAGATGTAGTATTTCCAGGTCTTCTAGCAGTGTCAGTTTTTCATACCCTACCCAGCAACGCACTACTAATGGCAATATCAGTTCTAATTGGCACTCTATTTGGTTTTGTTGCCCTTATGGCATTAGTGCTCAAAGGAAAACCCCAACCTGGACTACCGCTACTCTGTTCAGGAGCCATTTCCGCATACTTTATCGCAGGATTTTTAGTTTTCGGATTTCCACCACTATAAAAACATAATCAAAACATAATTTACCATAATACGCCAACAGCAAGCTAAATGAAATAATAACTAAATAAAAAATTTTAAACTGAACTTTCTAATAATAACTGCTCAGCTACAATTAACTCCAAACCTTCAACTTTTTTACTTCTTCTTTTATTAAGTCTACAAACTGCAAGATCTTCTGATCTAAAATTTGGTAAATTACACATAATATCCAAAATAATAATTGTTTTATTAGCTTTTATGAAGTCCAACTCAACAAAATCCTTCCCAATACAAAAAAACCTTTTTTTGTTTTTCTCTCAATATCCACAAACAGTAAACATCATAAGGCTACCAAGTATAGTATATGTTGACAAACAGGAAATAATCTACTATGTTACAAGGTGTACTTATTAAACCCCACAATCAACTAGTCGATGAGCGGGGATTTTTCACAGAACTTATGCGAAAAGACTGGAAAGATTTCTATCAAAACGAGATTCCCTCTCAAACAAATCTCATAGAATCATACCCCTATATCATCCGAGCCTGGTATAGAAACCTAAAAGGACAAATAAACTACTTCACAGTCCTAGAAGGAGCTGTTAAAATTTGTGTATTTGATGAAAAAACACAAGAATTAACCGAGATAATCTCCACAAAAGAAAACCTCCAAACCGTAAGAGTACCAGCAAACTACTGGCATGGATTTAGAGTAATAAGTATGCAACCAGCCAAAGTACTCTACTCCACTAATCAACTATCTAACTCAGACCAAACAGATCATAAAATCAGACCTTGGAACGATCAGACAATAATCCCTAAAACAATAAACAACAAAAAAGAAGATCCCAGAACCGACAAACCTTGGAACTGGCACCACCCACCACACAGGTGATTAACATATGAAGTATCTTATTACCGGCGGGTTAGGTTTTATCGGAACTAACTTTATCAGACATATCCTCTCCAAAACCCCTGAAGCTGAAATAGTAAACATGGATAAAATAGGAATAGGCGCTAATCCCTCTAACCTAAAAGATCTAGAATTCTCAAAAAACTACAAATTCATAAAAGGTGATATATCAAACATACACCTTGTTAACAAAATTATTGGAAAAGTAGATGTGATTGTAAACTTTGCCGCAGAAACCCAAGTAGACAGAAGCATAGTTAACCCCAACGCCTTCTTACAAAGCAACACAATTGGAACATTCACCATCTTAGAGTCCATGAGAAAATACAAATCCAAAGTCCCATTCATTCAAGTTTCAACAACCAAAGTCTACGGCGAAACACTAAAAGATTCCTTCACAGAAAAATCACCCTTAAACCCCTCTAATCCCTATTCAGCTTCAAAAGCAGCCGCAGAAATGTTTACCCTATCATATCACAAAACCTACAAACTGGACACAAGAATAACAAGATGCACAAACAACTATGGTCCCTACCAGCTACCAGAAAAACTAATCCCAAAAACAATCATCAGAGCCATCAAAAATCTGCCCATAACCCTCTATGGAAAAGGAGAAAATA
>JAUWJK010000048.1 GCA_030607735.1 Candidatus Bathyarchaeota archaeon | reverse complement strand
TTTATGAATTTTCAATTCACCTCTTCTTTAATTTTTTAAGGAAAATGAAACGAAAAAGTGAAAAGCAACAATAATGTTCTATGATGACAATGGTGATGTGTAAATTGAGTGAATTAAATATCGTGACAGTTCAATTGAATGGAGAAAAACAGACTTTCGTGCTTAATAAAAAAGACTTCAAAACTGGAAGTAGAGGTTATCATACACAAGGAAAAATGCAGATAGGTGAAAAAAGATATCAAATAAATATTCTTTGTGTAGAGATAGGCTCAAAACCAAAAGATAAGTAAAAAAATTACTTTATTTATCAATAAACCTACTAATTACCTTTAGAAATTTTTATTTTTTTATTCTACGATTTCAGCTTTTAATATAGTAACATCTTCTATTGGCTTATCGCTAATAACATCAACTAGTGATATTGCGTCAACAATATCCATCCCTTCACTTACTCTTCCAAAGACTGGATGAGCAGTATCTAAATGGTTATTGTCAACTACACTGATGAAAAATTGGCTACTACCGGTGTTTGCACCTGCATTTGCCATTGCAATAGTTCCACGATTGTTAAAATTATTCCCGTCAACAAATTCATCTGGAATATTAGGAATTGTTGGATCTCCAAAACCAGTTCCAGTTGGATCCCCTCCTTGAATCATAAAATTAGGGATAACTCTGTGGAAAATGGTGTTATTAAAAATTCCTTGCTGAACTAACGTCTTAAAGTTTCCAGTAGTTATAGGCATGTCATTTCTTAGTTCAATTAGGATGTTACCCAGATTTGTGGTTAACAATACTTTAGTAGGATCTAAATATGGATCAACATTGGTATCTGCTTCTTTAACAAAATTAGCTGTAATAGTTTTGTTACTATCCAAAACAACACTGTTTGGATTAGAAAACCCGGAAGAATCTCTACCCCAATTAACAAACAACCAACCATCACTTGCAGTTGCAGTCAATGATACAGCGTTATTATGGGAGTAATAACTTTGGTCAGGCGATTTAGTAACACTACCATCACCATTAACAATTATTTCTAAAGTAAACGTGTCATTATTATTGTTTAATATGATATATGCCCCAATTGCAGTTATCGTTATAGCAAGCAAAATAGCTACAAGTAATAATGTTTTCTTTTTGTTTGATCTGCGGGTATATATTTTTCGTTTACGTTTATATGAATCCATTGAGTAACATCTTACCTCTATTTATATAAATTTTTTCGATAAATAGATTAAATATCCTAGGTTTTAAAAAAAACGGATTTATTCACAGTGATTTCTAACAAATTCTGCTGCTTTGCTTCTTAACGATTTTCTGGAACTTTTTAGCTGTCTTTCTACAAAAGATAACACTGTGTTTTTATCATCAATATTATCAAAAAATAAATCAAATGACCCAATAGCCTGTTCAGCAATAACTCTTTTACATTCTTCTGTTAAGTGGGGAGTTAATTCTATGTTCTCAACTTCCAGGATTTTTTTTGTTATTTTCTGAATGAGATACGGTTTAGCTTTTGCAATTTTTCCTAGATTATTAATTGCGTTTGCAACTGTAATCATGTAGTCATCTCTTAGGAAACTGGAATATTTGTTAAAAATTTTATCAAACTTTTTTTCGGTATCTACTGAAGTAATATTTGCAATTATTGCCATAGAGTTCCAAATTATTATTCTATATTTACTATCTAGCAAGTCAATGAATGAATTTATGTGCGGATATAACTTTTCGGGATACTTTTCGCTTAGATCCATTAAAACTTTGCCCGATCCATATCGTATACTTGCTTTTTGTGATGACATTCCTTCTACTAGAACTGGAAGCAACTCAAAATTGTGTTCAACTATTTGATGTAATTTTCCTTTTGTTATTTTTTTATTCCCTAAATCTTTTAACACTTCATCATACACAAAGACACACTCCAAACAAAAACATCAATATAATTGTCTTTAAAAATATTTTTTATAAACATGTTGGAATATTATTTCGGTTAATTAGTGAAATAAATTAATTAACAATGTTATACAACTCAAAGTAACCTTCTGAAATTTTTAT
Organism: Candidatus Bathyarchaeota archaeon; assembly: GCA_030607735.1. Taxonomy (GTDB): domain Archaea; phylum Thermoproteota; class Bathyarchaeia; order Bathyarchaeales; family Bathycorpusculaceae; genus AD8-1. Next base: position 9,855 of record JAUWJK010000048.1, on the reverse strand, counting down.
TGATATTTTATCACTTGGTTTTCTGCGTTATGGTTATATTGAGCCAGTGTAAAACAAAAGGAGAGAAAGTCTATGTCAGATACTGGAATAACTGTAAGTAAAAAAGATAACTTTTCAGAGTGGTATGTTGAAGTTGTGCAAAAATCGTGTCTAGCAGACTATGCACCAATAAAGGGATGCATCATTTTCAGGGAACAATCATATGCCATTTGGGAAAAAATTCAAGAATTATTTAATAAGAAGATAAAATCTTCAGGTCATAAAAACGTCTATTTTCCCATGTTCATTCCAGAGAGTTTTCTAAAAAAAGAAGCTGAACATTTTGAAGGTTTTGTTCCAGAAGTAGCATGGGTAACTCAAGGCGGAGAGACCATTCTTGAAGAAAAATTGGCCATTAGACCTACATCTGAAACAATAATTTATTCAACATTTGCTAAGTGGATTAGAAGTTGGAGAGATTTACCCATTAAAATAAACCAATGGTGTAATGTAGTGAGGTGGGAAACCAAAGCAACTAAGCCTTTTCTAAGGACACGGGAATTTTTGTGGCAGGAAGGGCACACAGCACATAAAACCAGTGAAGAAGCCAAAAAAGAAGTATTTGACATCCTTGACGAATATAAGGACATAATGGAAAAATTCTTAGCAATTCCAGTGCTTGTAGGAATAAAAACTGATAATGAAAAATTTGCTGGAGCTCTTTATACCACAACACTGGAAGCATTAATGCCCGATGGGAAGGCCCTTCAGATGGGAACTTCACATAATCTAGGACAAAATTTTGCCAAAGTTTTTAATATCGAATATGTCGGCGAAGATAAGAAAAATCATAAGGTATGGCAAACTTCTTGGGGTATCTCTACTCGATTAATAGGTGCACTCATCATGGTTCATGGAGATGATAGAGGACTAGTAGTTCCACCTCAAGTTGCCTCAGTTCAAGTTGTTATAGTGCCAATAACTTATAAAAAAGGGGACTCAAGTGCTATTATTGAAAAATCTAAAGAAATTCTTGAGAACTTGGAAAAAAACAATATCTCAGCTGTTTTAGACGATCGAAAAGAATACACTCCAGGGTGGAAATTCCATGAATGGGAACTAAAGGGTATTCCTATTAGGATAGAAATAGGTCCTAGGGACTTAAAACAGAATCAAATAACCTTAGCCAGAAGAGACACTTATCAAAAAACTAATGCAAAGATAGAAGATACTGTGCAAGCTACAAAATCCCTTCTTGATGAAATTCAAGAAAATTTATACGTAACAGCAAAAGAAAGGCTACTTGAAAAGATAACTAAGGTTGATGACTATGAAGCTTTTAAAGACACTCTTAAAACAAAAGGTGGTTTTCTAAAAGCTGCATGGTGTGGTAAATCCAGTTGTGAAGAGAAAATAAAAGCTGAGACTGGGGCAACAATTAGATTAAAACCCTTTATGAAAGAGTCATCAACTGATAAATGCATATTGTGTAACGAAGAATCTGAAGAAATTGTGTATTTTGCCCGATCTTATTAGAGAAATACATTATAACCTAAAAAAATTCTTTCTTTTCAAATAATTTGTTGATTAAAAAACCCATTTTTTCGTAACCTTTATGTTTTCGAAGAACGCACTGTGCATCCAGAGAATTTAATCAAACAATGGTGACTGTTAAAGTAGCTAAACGAGCAGATTCAATTGAGTATGCTATACGTGATGTTATCGATATTGCAAGGGAAGCCATAACAAATGGTAAAAAAATTTTTCCTTTAAACATTGGAGATCCTGTTGCATTCGATTTTCCGACTCCAGACCATATTAAGCAAGCATTAATTGAAGCAATTGAAACTAATAAAAACTATTATTCTCCCTCAGAGGGTATTCCAGAATTAAAACAAGCTATTGTTGAAAAAGAAAAGAAAATAAACAATGTGAACATATCTAAAGGAAATGTTATAATTACTTCCGGTGTGTCGGAAGGCATACAAATGCTACTTTCTAGTTTAATAGAGGAGGGTGACGAAATTCTTGTTCCAGGACCCGCTTATCCACCATATATTTCATACTCAAAATTTTGGAATGGTAAACCTATTACTTATGAAACCCTTGAGAAGGAAAAATGGCAACCTAATCCTGAGGATATTCGAAAGAAAATATCAGAAAAAACACGGGCAATTGTGCTGATTAATCCAAATAATCCTACAGGCGCTTTGACAAATAAAAAAATAGTTAAAAAAATATTAGATATTGCTGGTGAGCATAATCTCACCGTGATTTCAGACGAGATTTATGATCAGATAAGATATGTTGAAGAATTCGTTAGCACATCAAAGTTAGCTAAAGATGTACCAGTTGTTGGGTTGAACGGTTTTTCAAAAGTTTATTTAATGACTGGCTGGCGCCTAGGATATGTTTACTTCCATGACCAAAATGATGAACTGAAAAATCTCAAAGAAGCTATTGAAAAAGAAACACGTATCAGAATTTGCGCTAATACTCCTGTTCAGATGGCAGGAGTTGCAGCACTAAATGGTCCACAAAACCATGTGGTTGATATGGTTAATAAATTAAAGATACGACGAGATTATTCTTGGAAAAGACTAAATGAAATCGATGGGATTAGTTGTACAAAACCTGAAGGTGCCTTCTATGTTTTTCCAAAAATTCGTGATGTTGGATCCAAATGGAAAACTGATATGGACTTTGTAGTTGAACTTTTGCTGGATACTGGTGTTTTATTAGTTCACGGTTCAGGTTTTGATCCAATATACGGTTCTGGACATGTGAGAGGCATTTTTCTTCCTCCAATTGAGACATTAGAGCAAGTATTTAACAAAGTAGAGCAATTCATGAAAAAAAAGTAGTGCCATGATCTTTAATCTTAACTATAGATAGGTACACCTTCATTTGGATCAATGATCACTTTTTGAAAAGCAGCCATTAACTTCTTTGTTATAGGACCTGGTTTTCCATCAGCAATCTGTCTTTTGTTAACTTCTCTTATAGGTACCATTTCCATTGCTGTACCAGTAAAAAATGCTTCATCTGCTGTGAATAGTTGGAATGGAGTTATTCTGGTTTCGAAAACCTCTAATTCCCAACTTCTAGCAATTCTCGTTGCGACTTTTGCGGTAATACCTGATAGAGCACCACTAGAACTTGGTGGAGTGAAAAGTTTTCCTTCTTTAACAATAAACAAGTTTTCCCCAACACCTTCAACTACACATCCAATTTTATCAAGGGATATAGCTTCATCAACACCTGTTGCAGTTGCCTCTATCTTTGCAAGTATACTATTGAGGTAGTTTAAAGATTTTATTTCATGTGTTGTTGAATCTACTGTATTTCTTCTGACCCAAGAAATCATTGCAGTTATTCCCTTCTCTTTTGCATCTGAAGAATGAAGATTAATGCTATCAGCTATTATTATTACAGAAGCCTTGGGACATTTTCTCGGATCAAGGCCTAAATCACCCACTCCTCTTGTAACTATTAGACGAATATATGCATTAGTCAGTTTATTTTTTCTTAAAGTTTCAATAACAGCTTTTAACATTTCTTCTTTTGAAAGTGGTATCTCTAACATTATTGCATGTGCAGAAAGATAGAGTCTTTCAATATGTTCTCGTAATTTGAAAACAATTCCTTCATATGCTCGAATTCCTTCAAAAACACCATCTCCATATAGCAGACCATGATCATAAACCGATATTTTCGCTTGTGATTTAGGATAATATTTTCCATCTATATAGATTGCTATTTCTTTTTCCATAGCCTTAACTTCCGGGTTTTAATTCTTGTATCACATCTATGTTTGATATATTTTTGGGAATTATTTTAATATTTATTTTTATCCGTAAAATTGTGGTCTTTTTGTAAGATTTACTGGTAAAGGAAGAGGTTTGAATGGTTTATTCTGAATCTGAGTTTTGATACTATTTATTAGCTGTGATAACTCTTTTTTTTCAACTTTCCCATTATTATTTCTATCTCTAACTGAAAGAACTCCAGAATCAACTTCTTTTTGGCCTACAACAATTATGTATGGTACCCACTCTTTTTCAGCTCCTCTAACTTTCTTCTGTAAAGTTAATGCCCTATCATCAATATCTACTCTAATACATTGACTAGCTATTTTTTGAGAGATTTCAACAACTTTATTTATGTAAGCATCTGAAATCGGAATGAGTCGAACTTGTGTGGGTGATAACCATAATGGAAGCATTGGTGATTTACCTTTTTGTTGACCCTTGTAAGCTTTTTCTAATAATGCGTATATCACTCTTTCAATGGCTCCGCTTGGAGACCAATGCAAAATTAGTGGATGTTTTTTTTCTCCTTTCTCGTCAATATAATTAATGTTATATCTTTTTGCATTTTCAACATCGATTTGATCTGTTGACAAAGCAGCTGCTTTTTTCTGATTATCGATAAAATTAGCGTCCCATTTTAATCTAAAGTAAAAGAATCGTTCTTCCCAAAGTTCAGCTAAAAGAGGTTTGTCAAAAAGTTTGGCTATTTGTGTAATAAACTCCTTGTTTTCTTCATAGAATTCTTTAGTGAAACGAAGAGCTATCTCATAATCTTCTTTTGTTAAACCTATTTCTTGTAATACATCAATACTTAATTTGAATCTTGTTTTGAACTCTTTTTTTGCTTGATTTAAATCTGTACAAAAAGCATGGCAATCAGGCATAGTAAATGCTCTAAGCCGCCTCAAACCACAAACTTCGCCACTTTTCTCTCGTCTAAAACTATATCGGGTTAATTCATACACTTTTAGAGGCATCTGTTTATATGAGAATTGAGTGTCATGTATCATTAAGAACTGTCCAAAACAGGCTGCAAATCTAAGAAATAATTCTTTATCCTCTGAATTTAGTGTATATTGACGAGCAGGAAATCGATGCAAATAATCAGACAAACTTGGATGATTGAAATCATACATAATTGGCGTTTCAACTTCCATTGCTCCGTATTTATTCATTCTATCTGTGATAAATTGTTCAAGTAAAGATTTGATCATGCGTCCTTTTGGGTACCATCGGATATTGCCTGGATCACTTCCCTCTTCATAATCTGCTATTTCCAATCGTTTCATTAATGTTACATGAGGAGGCATTTCACAACTAGTTCGAGCTTTTGTTATCTCATATTTAGAAAATAATTCAAGATTTTTATATCCCTTAAATTTGAAATCTTCAACCGGTGTTAAAAATCCTTTTGGATCTAAAATATGCCAAAAAGATTTGAGTTTTTGTTCAGCTTTAAGTGCTTTAGAAATATTTGGTTTTTTTCTTTGACGATTTTTATCTGGACTTGCAGAATAAGATCGAGATTGTTCTGCTAGAGGATGTCCCTTTATTGATATTGTAAATTGTTTAGTCCATCCAAAAGGAGCTCTAAAAGTCTCAATATTATTATCTTTAGCTTGTTTTTCCACTTCTTTTAATAGTTTTAAAGCTTCGTTTGGTTCTGCCAGATTACTGCTTAAGTGGGCAAAAGGATATATCAAGATTTTATTTACTTTTAGATTTTTTAAAAAACCAGTTAATTCTTCGATGGCTCTGTTAACTATAGATATTTTGTCATCTTTCTCTATAGCTACAAAGAGAACTACAACTTGTTCAATTCTTTTTTCTTTCTTTTCAGTTTCTTCAGCCAATTTTATTTCTTTCTTGATTGGTTTAAATTCAATAAAATTGGCGTGTAATTGCAATATTCGCATTATTTTCACTCTTTTTAAGTGCTGTATCGCCACTTATCAATTGTTTTATCTTTTTTAGTTTTCTTTTTGTATTCTTTATAGTGCTCTTTGCACAGATATGCACGTTTTCCTTCTCCTGCGATCTTTAAACCACTAGATTTTGCTTTGTCATATGGTAGTGAACGAATAGCTTCATTATTACAATTATTTACACTACATGTGATCCCTTTATCAACTCGTCCCATTTTCAGATCCTCACAAACGTTTTGTTTCCTTCTCATAGATAGCGTATGCTCTTTGATAAATTTCTTCTCTTTCTACAAAAAAAGGTGGTCCTATTTTTTCTATGACTACAGAGGCGGCAGCAGACCCCACACAAGTACACCATAAAATGTCTTTTTGATCGATAAATTCAGTTAAGAATCCTCCAATAAAACAATCTCCTGCGCCTGTTGGATCGACTACATTTTTTGAATTACAGACTGGAATTGAATATTTATCTCCAGCAATTGAAAGTATTGCTCCTCTGGAACCCTTTGTGACCATTATTATTTCTACTCCAAAATTATGAACTGCCTCAATTGCCAACTTTAAATTTGATTTGCCTGTTAATCTTTTTATTTCTGCAGAAGATGCTTTGAAAACATCAATGAGACTTAATATCTCCTTATTAAAAATTGAGTGCAATTTAACAATTCCATCTTTAGAAAATTTCCGCAATAAACCTTGTGGGTCAAGTGATAAGACCTTAGTATTTTTCCTTAATTTCTTAATTACTTCGTAAGAGATCTCGTCTGCAATAGGTGCTAAGTGAATAACATCGGATTCAAAATTATTTGGTAAATCATTTACTTTCAAAGAAGGTGTTTTATATTTCAATTTTAATACTCGATTTTCGAGATTTTTATCGTACTTGATTTCAAACCTAGTAGTTCTTTCCTTTTTTAGTTTCTTAATTCCTGAAAGATCGACTCCTTCTTTTTCTAAGAGCCACAAATACGCTTCTGGAAAATCCATTCCAATTTTAGAAATTACTGAAACTGTTTTGTCTAATCTTCGAGATATAATGGAAACATAAGTTGTAGCTCCCCCTAAAGTTACGATCGGATTACTCCAGTTTGGTAGCTTAATTGAATCAATAGAAAAATGACCTACTACCACAATATCAGACTTTCGAATTTCCATAACAAGTCCTTAAAAAATGTAATAGTTGCCCTCTATATAGAAATATCCAATCTACTTTAGCTAACTTTTGTTCTAACATTAATTAATTTTAATGATTAATTTCAAACCCATGATCGCTGTAAGCATTAAAGTGTTATGATTGTAGTAACAAAATGGCTTTAGCTAAATCGCCTTCGCACTCTTCTAAAGCATTTTTAGCTTCCTGCAAATTTTTACCCGTTTGATCAGCTACCAATTGTGTATCTTCTTCAGAAACATTCAAACTAGTGCTGTTGTTTTCAGAAGCTTTTTCAACTATTTTTCCACCAATAATTTGAAATATTTTTTGACCTTGCATCTCGAGAATGGAAACTTCAGGTTGTTCTATTCTAATCTCTTTTGTGTTGGTTCGTATTATTACTTCCTCAACATTGTCCATTCCACCCATATTCATCCCCATTTTTTTCATCATACGTTTTGCTCCTCTGGGATTCATACGTCTGTTCATAATATTTCACTTCTACTAATTAATCTACTATAGAGATTCATATACTTAACTTACTTTTCGACCGTGTCTAACTTTCACAGCGACTCCTGTTTTAAGTGCCAACATTTCAGAACCTGATAACAGAGCGCGGCCAACTGCTAACACTTTATTTTTTTCATCTAAGATTATAACTTCATTTTGAGATCTAATTTCATCATCAGCTTTTACTACATGAACCGCAAAAACATCTCCACCTGAGACTATTGGTTCGCTCACATCATTTTGAACATTCACAAAACAATTAAACATCTTTCTCTTTTCTGCAAGAAGCAAAGCTGATAGAATGCTAATGGAAAGCAAACCATCGGTTGGACGTAGTGTAGCAAGTCTTTTGCTGTTTACCTTAACGAAACGTATTCTGCCAGTGGTTCTGGAAAATAATATTTCTGTTTCTTCTGGAAAGAGAGTGGAGCCAGCGTTTTTTCCAAATTGGTAATCTGCTATACTTCTAATTTTCTTAAGTGATTTATTCATGTTGTCAACCTTTCAACTTTGAAGTATTCGACAACTATAAACATCACCACAATAATAAAAACAGCCTAGGTGACAAGTCGTGAGATGTGAAGTTTGTGGACGAAAAATTCGCACAGATCCAACTAGAGCCTTAATTGAAGGAGCTATTCTAACTGTTTGTGATGAATGCTCTAAACATGGAAAAAAAATAACAGATGAGGAGTTTAACCGAAAATCTGATCCTTTTAAAAAAACGCCTATATCTTATTCTATTAAGCCGATAAAGAAGAGAAAAATTGAAGCTACAATTGAGATTACACAAGAATTAGTATCTGATTATGCGCTGAAAATAAAACAAGCTCGAGAAAAACTGAATTTATCCCATGAAGATCTTGGGAAAAAAATAAATGTAAAAGCTTCAGTTCTAAGCAAGCTTGAAACAGGAAAAATATCTCCAAATAATAAGTTAGTGTCTAAACTCGAGCGTGGGTTAAAACTAAAGCTCTTAATTCCAATATCAAAAGATGACACTCCAAGCGTTTTTTCTAAATCATCAAACCGGGCATTAACGATGGGAGATCTTGTTATAATGGATAAGAAAGACGGGGAGGAGCCTACAGAACGAAAAGCATCATAATTCAGCGACGATTACGCAATGAAGAAACTAGTTTAGAAGAACTTAGAAACCTCGCAGAAGCCGCAGGATATACGATCGTAGCTACAATAACTCAAATAAGAAGAGCAGATCCAAAATACCAAATTGGTGCAGGAAAAGTTGAAGAAATTAAAATGCTTATCAAAGAAACTGGCGCAGAAATACTCCTTTTCGACAATCGCTTAAAACCCAGTCAATCCTATAATTTAGCGAAAGCTACAGGAATCGAAGCAATAGATCGTTTTAAACTAATTCTAGAAATATTTTCAAAGAATGCTCACACCAAAGAGGCCAAACTCCAAATTCAACTTGCAACTCTTGAGTATGAACGTGCTCACGCCAAACAAAGAGTAAGATTAGCTAAAAAAGCGGAACAGCCAGGTTTTATGGGCCTTGGAGGTTATGACGTGGATGTTTTCCATGACGCAATAAACCGTCAAATTCAAACAATTCTACAAAAACTTAAGAAAATTCGAGATAAAAGATCGCTACACCGTACTAGAAGAACTGAACTAGGCTTTTTGTCTATCTCTCTTGCTGGTTATACAAGTGCTGGCAAAAGTTCTTTGTTTAATGGCCTGGCCGACGAAGATGCGGAAGTAAATCCAGCTCTCTTTACTACGCTTTCAACTACTACAAGACTTTTCGAGTTTTCCAATAGAAAATTTTTGCTTACAGATACTGTTGGTTTTATCGATCGATTACCTATAAAACTAATAGAAGCTTTTCATTCTACACTTGAAGAAACTATTCACTCCGATCTAATAATATTGGTTTTAGATATAAGCGAACCTGTGGATATTATTGAGAAAAAAAATAACGTTTGTCTTGAGACTATAGAACGTATAGGCGCTTCAAGTATACCTATTATAACTGCTCTAAATAAAGTTGATATAGTTTCAGAACGTGAAACTCAACAAAAACTTGAAGCTTTAAAATTGCAAATAAAAAATCCAATTTTTATATCTGCATTATATAAAACAAACCTTGACTCGCTTAAACATAAAATTCTGCTCCATTTAGAAGAATATGTTAAAGCTTCATTTTCAATTCCGATAACTGTGCAAACAATGCCATTTATCTCTTGGATCCATGAAAAAACAGCTGTAGAAGAAACAAAATACAAAAATGATTCAGTAAAAGTTATTTTTAAAACAAATCCGTTGTTTGCAAAAAGAGTAAAAAAAAGAGTGCAAGAGTTCAATGGTAAATTTGAAACAATTCCCGAAAATATCTAATCAAAATCAAAGAAAACAACAGATAGTTGTGCTCAGGTGGGGTCATAGGATCTACAGAGATGCTAGATTAACTAGTCATGTAGCTCTAACTGCACGGGCACTGGGGTGTTCA
>JAUWJK010000085.1 GCA_030607735.1 Candidatus Bathyarchaeota archaeon | reverse complement strand
CTTGAGTGCGAACAGGCATTTAGTTCATATTTAGATATTCTATATATATCTGAATGCCTGTTAGGAGCCTTTAATTATTAAGTTCGTCTTTTTTATTTTGAGAATATGATTGTTTTAATAATAAACGGCATAATTATTAACCAAGTAATCAATGCTGAAGTTAAATCGATATAAAATGTACTCAGATCCAGACCAAAAGAACTTAGATAAACAGCTGTTAAAAACGCTATTATTAAACTTGAAATTAAAGATATTAAAAGTATATTTTTTATTGAATACTGCATAGGGATCCTATTTTAGGGGCATGGAGTCATATAATGTTATCATGATTTTAGAGAATTTTACAATAGATAGATTATGTGTATTCTCTAAATGTGTGATCACACTTTGTGCAACGCATAAATTGAGTTGAGGATTCATCTCCTCCTCGAGTTTGAACTTGCCAAACATACACTTTTTTATTTCCACATTTTGGGCATTCAATTTTGAGTGTTGGCAGTGTATTCAATTTTTGCTCTTCTTTAGTAATTACAGTTACATATTTTTTAGGATTTTCAGTTTTCTTTGAAAGAGTAACGGATAATTTTTTTTGTGTTTGCTTTTTTGTATATCCACATTTTTTTGCGCATTCAAGAGTTATTACGATTTTAGTTCCAGATTTGGTTTTTTTGGGTGTTAGTCTAGATCCACATTTCGGACAAAATTCCATATTAAACGCCTTTTTATGCCAATCAAGCAGTAAATTAATTAGGTCTTGTTAAACAGATATAGAAAAATATAAGGGTTTTTGAATATCTCGTGAAATGTTTATTAAATCCCAAGAAAGTAGGAAATATTTTTTTTAAAATATAGTTGATCTTTTAACATTGTAATAAACAGAGCTATTATTAACCTAGTATATATCTGCCATTTTTATTATCAACTCAACTCATTTGAGATCTTTTGTATTTTCCCACAAAATTAATTTTTGCTTTTTCATGTCACTTCTTTTCCTTTGCAAAAATTTGTAGACGGTTATATGTTGGCTTCCATTAAGTATCATTTGTATCGCATTTCTAGCAATATCAACTTGTTCAAAAGATCCAATAATTCCAATAGTATGACCATAAATAACCATCGATGATTCTGATAATTCTTCAATTAACCTTCGAGTTTTTCCATTAGAGCCAATTATTCTTCCTTTCATTCTTCGCATATCAGATTCAGATCGACCAAAAACAACTCTCAAATCAATATAATCAAATATTTCATCATCATTACGTATTAGACGAAATGCTTGATCAGGAGAAAAACCTCTTCCAATAGCTGATACCACATTTTTCGCTGTAAAAAGTGTTGATGGATCACTTGCCTGTTCTGAAACAAATATTGTCACACCACCCGCGTCACTTTCAACTTGAAGATTAACCATAAGCTTTTTTTCTATATACTTCTTAACTCTACCCTCCGGGCCAACTAGTACACCAATTCGTTCACCTGGAATTCTAACAAAAAGTCTAGGACTAGGCATTTTTTTCAACAACCTTCTTGTATGCTTCATCAACAGAACAAACGTTAATCCCTAACCGCTTAAAAAACTTGTTAACATTTTGTAGATCTCTTCGCAACATAAATTCCGCAAGAGGATGATTAGATGGAACAGATTGAGACATATCAAATATTACTGGCTCATCATCCCAAATCATTATGTTATATTCACTTAGATCACCATGAACTAGATCAGCTACCTGATAAAGCCTCCTTATAGAATCTAGTATTATCACATAGAGTGCATCAGGATCTTCAGGTGATACATGTTTAAGAAGAGGCGCCTTAACACCGTCTTTTCCTATAAATTCCATTACTAAAACATTCTTTTTTATAACAATAGGTTTTGGAGCACGAACTTTCGCTCTATAAGTCTGCTCTAAATTTCGAAACTCTTTTTGAGCCCAAGTGAAAACCAGCGACCTAGTATTTCTTTTTACACTTTTAAAACGATAATCACCTTGAATGTATTTTACCATGCCTTTCTTGAATTCTGCAGACGATGTCAAGTAGATCTTTACAGCCAAATCTTTGCCTTCACTGTCTTTTCCCCAATAAACACGAGATTCTTTTCCAGCATTTACCACTCCATTAAGTTCATCTAAAATACCTTTTTTAAGCAGGCCATAAATAACCATAAAAGTGGCATTATCAAAAACTTCTTCGATCGTAGCTCTATTAGCAGAAAAGTTATGTTTCAGCATTTTATCTCTTTTTTCAACAATTCTTTCTTTAAGCCTAATTCTTTCAAGAGCTTTATCGGACATTAAGGTTCACCAACATAGTACATGTTAAGTATTAAAACTGCTCGCAAAAAAATAAAATTTATTTGAAAAAGTTTTCAAAATAACATTGAACAAAAATGGACAGTATAACCAATAGAAAATTAGTGACTAAACTTAAATTTCAAAGGATCTTATGAGTTATTATTTATGGAGTCTGGTGAAGTGGAATACGTTTTTAATATTCCGTCTAAAAAAAATCTAAAACTTGAGCATGTTATGGATAGAATTAGGGAAGCTAAAAAATTACACACATTTTGGAAATGTTCTAATGTAATGGCAATTGATCGAATGGGTTATACTGATCACGGTCCAACTCATGTTAAAATAGTAGCCAATTTGGCTCTTAAGCTATTAAGAATTTTATTAAACATAAAAGTTGAACCAAGTATTGTTGCAAATTATGGGATGAAAAATGAAGATGCTGAAGTGGTGGTTGTTCTCGGCTCTGTTTTCCACGATCTGGGCATGATAGTAATAAGAAATGATCATGAAAAATACAGCGCTCTTTTAGCTTCAGAGTTTATTGAAAAGTTCCTTGACGCAATATATTCTGAAGAAGAAAAAGCCATTATTACTTCTGAAGTATTACATGCTATAGTTGCTCATGAATACCCAAATAAACCTCTAACTTTAGAGGCTGGAATAGTAGGTATTGCTGATGCTTTAGATATGGATTCAGGTAGAGCAAGAATACCTTTTGAAGCTGGAAAAGTAGATATTCATTCAGTATCGGCACTCTCCATAGAAAAAGTGGAAATAATTGAAGGAGAAAAAAAGCCTATTACGATTAAAATTTCTATGTCCGATTCAGCAGGAGTTTTTCAAATTGATGAACTACTTAAACCTAGAATAGAAAAATCTGGGTTGCAAGAATATTTTCATGTTATCGCTGAAATTGCTTGTAAAAAAAATAATGTAATCATAAAAAAATTTGAGATTTGATTAATTATTGGAAATAATTTTTGGAGAAAAAATCGATGATATACACTTACGATGTTGTCGTTATTGGCGGTGGAATCGCTGGATTAATTACAGCACTAAAAGCTTCAGAAAAGTGTAGTGTCTCAGTTGTTAGCAAAATTCATGTGACTCGTTCTCATTCAGTTGCAGCTCAAGGAGGTATAGCGGCTAGTTTAGGAAATGAAGAAGAGGATAGATGGGAATGGCACATGTTTGACACTGTAAAAGGTGGAGATTATTTGTCAGATCAAAATGCAGCTGAAATTTTAGCTAAAGAAGCGCCAGGTTGTGTATCAATGTTAGAACATCTCGGAGTACCATTTAGTAGAAATTCTAATGGAAAAATCCAGCAAAGAAGGTTTGGAGGGCATACTCAAAATTTTGGAGAAGTTCCGGTTAAAAGAGCTTGTTATGCAGCTGACAGAACTGGAAGAACCATTATGGATGTTCTTTATGATGAATGTCTGATGCGGAAAATTCCTTTACATAATGAAGTTTTTATTCATAACCTATTGTTTTCAGAAAATAATTGCTGTGGAGTTGTAGGATATGATATTAGAGATTGTACTCCAATTGTGTTTCACGCTAAAACTGTTGTACTGGCAACTGGAGGTGCGGGGAGAATTTTTAAAACTACATCAAATGGCTATTCTTCAACGGGAGATGGATTTGGTTTAACGTTAAACGCAGGCTTGTTCCTTCAGGATATGGAATTTATCCAATTTCATCCTACTGGTATTTTTGGATTAGGAATCCTAGTAAGTGAAGCGGCAAGAGCTGAAGGTGGCATTCTTAGAAATAACAATAATGAAAGATTTATGCTGAAATATGCTCCTTCACTCAAAGAACTTGCTCCCAGAGACATTATTTCGAGAGCTATTCTTACAGAAATTAATGAAGGAAGAGGAATAAACGGCGAAAAATATGTTTTCCTTGATTTGAGAAATATTGGGAAAGACACACTCTTAGAGAAAATCCCTGAAGTTATCTCCTTTATTCAAACGTATATGGGAATCTCTGCAAATGAAGCACCAGTTCCTGTTGCACCAACTTGCCATTATTTTATGGGAGGAATTCCGACAAACACTAAGGGTCAAGTATTGATTGATAAAAATCATACAATCGCAAGAGGATTATATGCGGTTGGAGAGTGTGCATGTGTTAGTATACATGGAGCTAACAGATTAGGCTGCAATTCTTTGATTGATTTAGTTGTATTTGGATTAAGGACAGGAAAATCTGCTTCGATGTACTCAAAAAAGTATAATCGTGTTAGTTTACCAGTTGAAACAGAAAAAATATCAGAGAATAAATTAATTTTTCTGCTTGAAAAAAAAGGTAATAGCAGCGTATATAATATTCGAGAAAATCTCCAAAATTTAATGACAGAAAAATGCAATGTATTTAGAGATGGTCAAAATCTTTCATTAGCTTTACACAAAATCTATGAACTTAAAAAAAAATACTCAGATTTGATTTTGAATGATAATGGCACACATTTCAATTATGAATTGCAGGAAGCATTTGAACTCGAAAATATGCTAAAAACAGCTGAATCAATAGTATATTCAGCTTTTAAACGCAAAGAGAGCCGAGGAGCACATTTTAGAACTGACTTTCCTGAAAGAGAAGACACTAAATGGTTAAAACACACACTAGTAGCATCAAACCTTCAGGGATTAAAAGTTAATTATTTTCCAGTTAAGATTTCTAGATTTCAACCAGTAAAAAGGAAGTATTAGAAGTTGAAAGTGTCTTTCAAAGTTTTTCGATTCGATCCAAAAAAAGATGAAAAACACCATTATGACACGTTTGTAGTTGAAACAAAATTAAATGAGCGAATTTTAGATTGCCTAAATAAAATTAGATCAAAACAAGACAGCAGTCTGTCTTTTCGGATGAGTTGTTCCCATGGAATTTGTGGCTCAGATGCACTAACAATTAATAGAGTTCCATCATTGGCTTGTCAAAAATTGATAAAAGATTATAATTATACTTCAGAGATAATTATCGAACCCCTAAGATTTTATTCAGTTATTAAAGATTTAATAGTAGATTTAGATCCGTTCTTTAAGAGATTAGAGAAATTAAAAAACGATGAAAAACGTAAACCAATAAATAAATTGGAAAAAAGAGAAAACATTCAAAGCATTGAAGATCTTAAACAATTTGAAGACTCTATAAAGTGCATATTATGCGGAAGTTGTGTTGCAACTTGTCCTATATCATTAGAGACAGACCCTGAATTTATTGGTCCAGCAGCTCTTTTAAGAGCTTATCGATATATTTTTGATTCACGAATTAAAAATATAAATGAAAAAATGCTCCTTTTAGAAAAAGCTCATGGTATTTGGAGTTGTAAAAGTCATTATAAATGCACACTAGTATGTCCAAAGCAGATTAAAGTGACAAAAACTATATTGAAAACTAAAAGGAAAATACGAGAAAGAGCTGTATCCAAAAGGCATGAAGGAGACTGAAAAATGAAATCAAGAATTGAAATTGACTCTCTTGGAGAAAAGAATATACCAATAGATGCATATTACGGCATTCAGACATTAAGAGCCGTAGAAAATTTTCCAGTTAGTGGAATAAAACCTCCTAAAGTTTTCATTAAAGCATACGTTATGATCAAAAAAGCTGCAGCAATAACAAATGCAAAACTAGGAAATCTAGATAATAAATTATCAAAAACGATCATTCAAGCCTGTGATGAAATTTTATCAGATAATTTGTTAGATCAATTTGTTGTTGATGTCTTTCAAGCTGGTGCTGGAACATCATTTAACATGAATATAAATGAAGTATTGGCAAATCGTTCTTTAGAAATTCTCCATAAAGCTAAAGGAGATTATGAAAAAATAAATCCAAATGATCATGTAAACATGGGACAATCTACAAATGACACCTATCCTACAGCTTTACATGTTTCAATCTTAATTGCTCTTCAACCTTTAATTCAAGAAATAGAAACTCTTTCATTATCATTTGATAATTTAGCTACCAAAAACCATGATGTATTAAAATCTGGAAGAACTCACCTTCAAGATGCAGTTCCATTAACTATTGGACAAGAGTTTAGTGCATATTCCTCTGTTTTACAAAATTCTGCTGATCAACTAAAAAAAAGGCAAATAAATCTTTATGAGGTTGCTCTAGGAGGAACGGCAGTTGGTACAGGAACAAATACCCATCCACAATATAAAAAAAAGGTGATTGAAAAACTAGCAAATCTTTGCAGTTTTCCTTTAAAACCTGCACAAAATCCATTTGAGGCACTTCAAAGTTGTAGG
Organism: Candidatus Bathyarchaeota archaeon; assembly: GCA_030607735.1. Classification (GTDB taxonomy): domain Archaea; phylum Thermoproteota; class Bathyarchaeia; order Bathyarchaeales; family Bathycorpusculaceae; genus AD8-1. Next base: position 262 of record JAUWJK010000085.1, on the reverse strand, counting down.
CGAATACAAACTATTTCAAGTGGTCTAAAGGAGTTGGCATTAGAACTAGTTAGAATTTCAAATGATCTAAGGTTATTATCTTCAGGACCTACAACAGGCTTAAATGAGATATTGCTTCCTGCCGTGCAACCAGGGTCATCAATTATGCCTGGCAAAGTTAATCCTGTAATGGCAGAATGCATGAATATGATAGGATTTCAAGTAATAGGAAATGATTTGACAGTATCATTTGCAGTTCAGGCAGGACAGTTGGATCTTAATG
>JAUWJK010000023.1 GCA_030607735.1 Candidatus Bathyarchaeota archaeon | reverse complement strand
CCAATTACTGAAAGAAAATCTTTAGAAGAAATTATTCATTATGATAAATGGTAAAATTTTGTGGTTAATCTTTGTTTAAGCTTTGTCAGGATAAAAAGTAACTCAACAACAAAGGATCAAGATAAAATCTAAAAACATCAAAGAATACTATAAGAAAAATTATATTTTAATCCCGTCAAATTGTAGAGTATGTTTTGTTTTTTTTTGATTTTTAGAGTTAACATCTATCTCTAGTTTTCAAATCCTTTTTGCCTTAATGGGTGGAGTTTGTCATTTCCAGACTTTAGTTCTTTTTATAGGAAAAGTTAATTTTTGTTTTACGTCATATTTCCTATCAAGAATTCTCAGGGATCTTCATAATTGAATTTGAAAAAAATTAAGAACTTGAAATTCTATGGCAGATATCGAAAAAAGAGTTTACGATATGTAAGATGGATCATTAAAGCTTGGTTTTTGATCATTTTCACGGTTCCAATATTTTATTTGCCTAGTTATCAAGAATTAGGTGTAGGTAGCTTGTTTTTTTCTAAGCCAGCTGGTCAGATAGCTGGGTTTACTTCTATTGAGGAGTTTTTTATGGTTCCCATAGGGCAATCACCTGATATTGTGTGGTTGAGTTATTATGGTGACCCAAATCCTGGTTATTGGATTGTTGAGCCATTTGGTGGGTTGCAGGTTCTTTTGTCTGGTCAGGTTCAATTGTCTCTTTTGTTTTCTACTTTGATCGCGATTTTAGTTTTTGTTAGTGTGATTGTTGTGTTGGGGAATGTTTTTTGTAGTTGGAGTTGTCCGGTGGGTACGATTATTGATAGTTTTGATATGGCTATTGGAAAATTATTTCCCGTATTTGATGCTAAAAGGGAGAAAATAGCTCGTCAAAGGATAGTCAAAGAAAGAAAACAAGAAAAACAAGGGAATAAGGTGGGGTGCTCTATTTGTCCGGTGTCTAAACTTAGTGGAAAGATTGGGCAAGGGGTTGTGGTTTTGTCTCTTGTAGGTTCTTTTGTGTTTAGGTTTCCTGTGTTTTGTGTTGTTTGTCCAGTAGGAATTGTTTCTAGGGGTTTGTTTCATTTTAAAGCTATGATGTCGGTTACTGGAGCTTGGATGGTGTATTGGTTGGAGATGCTCTTAGTGCCGGTTGGTGTGACGCTTCTAAGTTTACGAGAGAGAAGATTTTTTTGTAAACGCGTTTGTCCTGTGGGTTCGTTTCTTGGTGGGGTAGGTGCACTAAATCCTTTTATCAAACCAAAAATTAAAGATGAAAAATGTGTTATGAAGGTTTGTCCTGAAGATTGTGAAGATAATCGTTTAGATGGATGCTATGCGTGTCGTGTTTTGGATGATTATAAATGTGAGAAAGTGTGTCCGGTAGATATTGATCTGGGTAATCATGGTTCTTTGGCTAGATGCACTAAATGCTTGGAATGTTATATTGTGTGTCCTTATGATGCAATAAATATTGGATTAGGAGGTAAACCTGATGGGTTTAAGTCAATTTCTCGATTATATAATCAAGTTAAGAACCGTTAGTTTGAGGAGGAGTTCTTTTTTTTATTTTAAAAATTATTAATCCTGCACCTACTATAATCGCGGCAAGAGTAATTATTATTGCGTAGGTTATTGTTGGGTTTTGATTTTGAGTAGTGGATTGTATGGAGTATATTCGCAGGTCAGGATCACATAGGGCTGAGATGTACATGCATCCAACTGCGATAATCTCTATTGTGTTATCATTGTCAACATCACCTGTTTGCAGGTTCCAGGCAACAACGCCTTCACCTACAGTCCATTGTTCAACGTATTTTTGTTGCAGTTCTTCTTGGTTCCAATTCCAAACTATTAATTGAGCTTGTTCTGGGGGAACATCAACATCGTTAAAGCCACCATAGGCTCCTACCAGTCCAGCTGTTATAATGTCAAGGTGTCCGTCTTTGTCCACATCGTCGATTGAGATGGCTTTTATTTCAGTGATATCATCTGTTAGCCATTCTTTGCTTGTTTCACAGGTAATTTTTTGGTTTTGGTAGTTCCATATTTTTAGTTGCGCGTTGATTTTTTCTCCATCGTAGGCAAAGCCTCCGGTAATGATTTCTGTTGTTCCATCATGGTCTACATCAGCTACTCTTAAATTATTCACAATTGTGTTTCCCATGGGATCGCCTGTTATGGTGCTTCCATAAACATTTTCCACAAGTCTCCATTCTTGATTTTGTTTTAATTGAAGTTCCTGGTTTTTAAAGTGCCAAATCCGGATTTGGCCGCTACTATTGTTTAGATCATTATCATATCCGGCTGTAATAATTTCTGGTACTCCATCATTATCCAAGTCTGATATGGCAACTGATGTTGCAACTGCAGAATTTGAGGCGCACCATTCAACTTGACTGTTGAGCTGTAACATGTTTGATTCAAATGAGAACAATGATAGTTGAGCTGATGTTTTTTGGGTTTGGGTTTTTGTGCCAGCTGTAACAATCTCTGAGATACCATCTTGGTCAAAATCGTAAACTGCGACTGATCTAATAGAAACACCTTCATAATTGGCTCTTAGATTTAGGTTTGTTCCATCCCAATTCCAGATTCTAAGAGTAGAGTAGGTGCCTGTATCATTTGATATTGTTCCACCAGTGATAATTTCAAGAAGACCATCCTGGTCTAAGTCAGAGGCAAAAGTGCTTCGTGATATACCTGGCCACTCATGGCTCTTCTCTAAGGTAAAAGTTTCTCCATCCCAGTTCCAAATCTTAAATGGAGCTCTGAGATCTGTTCGGCTATCATTAACCACATCATAGGCCATACCTCCAGTGATAAGCTCTAATGTGTTATCATTGTCAACATCACCTACAAAGAAATTGTAGGTTCCAAAATTACATGTTCCACCAACACCATATGTGTCCCAGTGTTGTTCCCATTCTAGGATCATGTTTTGGGTTTGAGCAACAACTTGCTGATTTAAAACAAAAAATAAAAGAAGAATTAAGATAATCGAGGTTTTAGCAATTTGTTTAGGTGATAATAGTTTATTTTTCATTTCTTCACAAGCTATTAATTTTTCTAGTTTGTTATTATAATTAGTCTTAATATAATAGTTTTTTAGGGTTTATTTTTTTGTTATATCGATTTGGAGTTAATTTTTTTTATTTCATATTAGAGCAGATAAAGCCTTTGTTTTGAGAGTACTCTAGGAGTTCTGGTAGGTCTTCTCTTAGGGTTGGTTCTCCTCCGGTGAAGGTTAGGATAAATACGCCTATTTGGTGTAGTTTGTCGATTACTTGTTTCCATTGGTTTGTTGTTAGCTCTTGGGTTTTGTGTGGTCCTCCAGCGTAGCAGTGTACGCAGTTGTTTTGGCATCTAAATGTGAGACCATATCAACTTGTATTGGAGCTGAGTATTTTTGGGTGAAGGGTTCAATCTTGTTTATGTCAAGATACGATATTGGTTCTACCTCTTTGGTTTGTGCTAGTGTGCTTATTGTGTAGATGATTTTTTCAAAGTCTAGTTTTGCTTGTTGTTTTTTTACTTTGTAGGTATTTTTTATTTTTTTGGGTTTAATGTATTTAAAGTTTTATTGTTTTAGGTTCCGATTTTGACTTTCAAGTATTTAGAATATGAATTGTCTTTTCATAAAACTCTACTATGTTAGCTATTAATTTTAAGATAGGTCTGTGAAAAAATGCGAGAAAATAATACAATTGAAAAAACATTAACAGATTTTGGAGACTCAAAAGTAGCGTCTAGAAAGGAAGTCGCTGGAAGTATTGTTGCGCTTATGGTTACAATTGCCAGTTCTATTGGCGCTGCTTGGATAATAGCAGCTGGCGTGTAATCACTATAAGGTTTCCAAGGCGATAGATGAGTACGAGGATCATAAATAAAAAAAGTGAATAATCCACCATTTTATCTAAAATAGAGTCTAAAAAAGGGTTGATTTTCGCGTTTAGTAGTTAGTTTTTTATATTTAAACAGTTGAAAATAGCGAGTATGCGCATAAATCTAAGGGCTCTCACAGCTCTATTCATTTTAGCTTCGTCTCTACTGTTTTCAGGATTTCTAGTAAGCTGGTATACAACTGAAAGAATTACGGCATTAGAGGATATGCTAAATCAAGAAGAGTTATCAACACCTAATCGGAATATGATGCAAGGATCTCTAAATTGGTGGATTAATCAAAGAGTGGAATTATCACCAATTTCCATTCTTTTAAGCATGGCAGGAATTGCTACCATTGTGGTTACACCTTTTCTTGTTTACAAAAAATCTGTTCAATCCATAGTAAGAAAACAAAAACCACAAAAATTTAATAAAATTGTTTATTCGCAAGATAGTGTTATTTCAGATAAATTACTTGAAATAGATCAGTTGAGAAATAAAATCTTAAAAATTGAGAAGACGCTAGTAAAATCAAATAATCAAATTAATAACCTCAAAGGGACAATAAGATTTTTAAATAATACAATTATGGATTCACTACTAGCACCTAGTGCCTCTATTGATCTAAAATTAAGAAATATTGAAAGTGAGAAATTACCCGAAGAACAGTATCTGGTCTTGTAGAATTGTAACATAATAGTAGTTTTTGGTTTAAAGAATCTATTATGAAAGTTTGTTGAGATCTTTTTATTATCATATCCATTTGGGTATCTGGGAAAATTCAGCAACTAAGGATACAAAAATAGTCAAGAGCAAAAATAATGCGATAAGATGGTTCGGATTGTCACCAGTTATGCTTGGGACACACTACGTAATATATTTGATTTACAAAACAGTTGTAGGCATGCTTGATTTTACAATTAATAATTTTTGTTAGTTTATTGTATTGAAGCAACATAATCTTGTAGCAAACAATCTGACCGTTTAGTTATGTCTAGTTAAGTTAGATTCTCTGAAGAAAAAAAGGGGAAGGTTACAAGTGATGTTGAGCAATACTTTATGGTTATAAAGGATATTGAGAATATTCTTTTATGTGGTTTGATGTTAGTAAAAGTTGTTTTTCTGATTTTTTTTGTCTTGTTTGGCGTGATTTCGTTTTTCGTGGATTTGCCTCCTGGAAGCTTAGTAACTAATGCGGTGGATCTTTCGTTTCCTTATGCTAGTGTGTTGACTACTAATTTGTTGAATGGTGTTTTTTTTGGGTCCATAATGGCATTAGTAGTATTTTTGGGTAGAAGAAAATCTAAATTAAAAATTCCAAAATACTCTCCTCCAACAGTCTCAAGGTTTGATCGTCAAATCGAAAGCCTAGAAGATAAGGGTCAAAAAGTTGAAACATCCCAGAATTTGACGCAAATAAATGGAATTGGTCCTCGAAGAGCTTTGGAGCTAAAACTTGCTGGTGTGACAACAGTATCTGACTTGGCAACGCGTTCTTCTCAACACTTATCGGAAAAAACGGGTATACCAATAGTGCTGATCTCAAAGTGGATTATTGAAGCAAACAAACTAACAAAATAATTATTTGCCTTTCTGAGTAAGCATTAAAGTAATATATTGTTTATTTCGAGTTCTTTTCTCAAGGATGGGGTTTGGAGGAGTTTTTTGTACCATTTCACAGGAATCGTGCGAGGGTCATCTGCGTTTATGGTTTGGTTTTGGATAGCGTTGTATACTTCTTTTGCTCCGTCTTTTATTGTGTGCTTGATTTTGTAGTTTAGTGTCTTTTTGATTTTATTAAAGTCTACTTTGTAGCTTCGGTTGTCGTTTGAACCATACCATTCATATTTGAAGGGTAGGTTAATTGCCTTGGCTATTGTTTGAGCTAATTTGAAGATTTGGATGTTTTGGCTATTATCTCCAACGTTGAAGATTTGACCACTTACAAGTTCTGGATCGGATTTGATGATTATTTTGAAGGCGTTTGTGGTGTCTTTGATGTGAACGTAGGGGTGCCATTGTTTTCCGTCAGGTAGTAGGGGGATTTTGCCGGTTCGGATTAGACTCAACACCATTTTGTGTATTGTTAGGTCAAATCTCATCTTGGGTGATGGCCCGTAGAGTGTGGTGGGTCTTAAAATTGTCGGAGAAAAGTGTTTGTTAGCTAGAGGTATGATTTTTTTTTCTGCTAGTGCACTTGCTTTTGCGTAGGTTGTTTGTGGTTTTAGAGGTGATTTTTCGTTTAGTAGTCCTTCTTGGTAACCATAGACGCTGCAAGAGCTTGCCAGAACATATTTTTTTACTCCGTGTTTTTTTGCGAGGGTTGCAACTCTGACTCGGCCTTGGTAATTAACTTCTAGTGTTTTTTTGGGATCTAGTTCATTTTTAGGATCGTTGCAAATTGATGCTAAATCTAAAACAGCGTCTATTTCCTTTAATATGGTTGGACTAAACCATCGTATATCATCTTTGAGGATCTTTATTTTGTTTGAAACATTTTGCAGTGGTTGGGATCCAAAAAATAGTCTGTCCAAGCAAGTTACTTTGTGGCCTGATTCTAGGAGTTGAGTGCAAAGAATAGCGCCTAAATATCCTGCACCTCCTGTGACTAGTATATTCATTTTTTTCCTCGATTTCTATGGTTACAACACAAAAGCTAATTAGTAATCCTTCAATCTCGTATTTTTTTCTTATTGTACTATTGTTAGTCATTTGATTTTATTTGAAGTAGATAATAATGTATTTTTTATCTATTGAGTTTGGGTCGATTTGATGTTGTAATAAAAATGTTTATTGTATTAAATTATTGTTTTTGTAAACCTTTTTCTGGTAACAAATGAAGCAAAGTGGATATTTTTTTGTCCTCTTTTAGTTTGTTTTGAGGGTTTTCCACAGTTTTTGTATATAGGTTTTAATGGAGGCCCCTGTCCACCCTCTGGCACTCACAGATACTTCTTTAAGATTTACGCTTTAGACTCAAATCTTTCTTTGTTTAATTTCACACATAAAATGTTTAGATGATCTTAATTTAACTGTTAAATCTTTTTTTGTTTTTTGGAAGTGTTGCTTGCCCATGATTTTTTATTGCTTTTTTTCGTAGAAAGAATATTGTATTTAGTTTTGTTTTCTTGAGATGTCTGCACGCAGGAAGTATATGGCAGCAATGGCTATTGTTATGAGGGTATAGGTAAGCAGAATTAGGATTGAGAGCTCAATTGTTGGAACAGGAGTTGCGGTGTTGATAAATCCTGCAAAATTGGTTATGCTTTGAGGCAGATTTGGCAGGGCGTATTGAATTGGAAGTGAATTAGCAGGTGAGGTTGGGAGATATATCTGGATAGTTTTGTAGAGTTCATTTTCTGTGAGGGTGTAGATTAGGCCCATAAATGTGCTTATAATAAAGCTTGAGAAAAAGATCGCTGAGGAGAATATGTATGCGAGAGAGGATCGTCTGATTAGCTCTCCAAGCATGAAAGCGAGAGAATAAAATACCAAAGAGGAGAAGGCTTGCGCTAAGAAAAGTCCAGGGATAATATGTAGGTTGCTTTGTACCCCAAAGAATGTAAATGCAGACACAACAGAGAGAAAAATATTAAGTGCAAGTATGAAAAGAAAAAGAGTGTATCCTCCTAGAAACTTGCCAATGAAGTAATCACTTCGTCTTATGGGTTTTGAGAGGAGAAGTTCTGCTGTACCTTGTTCGTATTCTTCTGCCATTGCCCCAGCTGCTATGAGGATAGCAGTGAAATTTAGAAATAAGGGTCCAACTGAGAACACGCCCACGACCCAAATGTAGGGGTAGATATTGCTTGGAATAAGTGTGGATCCTGCTGCGGATAGGGCGTAGTAGGGGACTATTCCTAGAAGTATTGTGAAGGCAACTAATGCTAGGACTTTCTTTCTTGCGATCGCACGTTTTATCTCATATTGAATAAAAGTAAAGATTACTTCAAAACGACTCAATGTTGGCCACCGTCTTTTTCTTTTAAAGCTTCTATGTATGCTCGCTCAAGCATGTTCTCGTTTTGTTTGATTGTGTATAGTTTTGCACCTGATTTAACAATAATATCAGAAATTAAAGGTCTGATATCTACATCTTTTTCGTTTAGGGTTATCTCCATGGTAGTCTTTTGATTGTTTTTAGGTTTGTTTAATGTTGGATCGATACTTATTATTTCTTTAATTTTTGTTAGTTTTTGAATTGTTTTAGGGGTTAGGGGGCTGGTTTCTAGCTGAATGAGTGAGTAATTTAACACTTTTTTTGTGACTTCAGCTACTGTTCCTTGAAAAAGGATTGTTCCCCTGTGAATGATTGCAACTGATGTGCATAATGATTCTACTTCACTCATTACGTGTGAAGACATAAAGACGGTACCATGATCTTTGGATGCGAAATTTCTAAAAACTTTTCTAAAATGTGCTGTGCCAGCTGGATCTAAACCGATCATTGGTTCATCAAGAATCAATGTTTTGGGTGATCCGATTAATGCTTGGGCAACGCTTAGTCTTTGAACCATGCCTTTGCTAAGTTTACCAACTTTCACATCGGAGTACTCACGTAAACCGACCAGTTCTAGGATTTTGTTTATTTCGTTTTGTCGAATTGTATTGTCATTGAAGTATGGGAGCTCGTGTGAAATCAGATTAAGAAATTCTCTTGGAGAAAGAAAAGTTTGTATGTTTGGTAGTTCAGGTGAATAAGCTACATTTCTAAGAGCTTCCACATGATTGCTGATAGGATTAAAGCCGTTAATTTTGACTGTGCCCGAGGTTGCTTTAATTAGACCCAAGATTAGTCTGATGCAGGTTGTTTTGCCTGATCCGTTAGGGCCAAGAAAACCTACAACTTCTCCTTTCTTGATTTTTAGATTTACTGGGCCAATTTTTTTGTTGCTGCCATAATCTTTGATTGCTTGGTTAAACTCGATTATTGCAGAAGAATTAGTTGAAATAGTTGCAGCCATGCGTTTTTTCTCTTTAAAAAATTTTGGAGAGGTGTTTTGCTAGTCGACCCAATAGGAGGGTTTTTTTTCGTCTTCTTGATTTGGCTGTTTGTCGCTTTTTTGTTTGGTTTTGGATTGGTTAGTTTTGGTTTGATTGTTGAATTTGTTACGTTTTAATTTTTTGAAGATTGTTGGAGCTGCTATTGCGACAGCTACAATTGCTCCGACGCCAAGTATTGAGGCGCCAAGTGGATTTATAGTGTTTTGTGTTTGGTTGAGGTCAAGATCGGTGGATAAGAGTATTAACTCAACTGATGATTGTTGGTTAAATGAAAGCTGAATTTTGTAGATTAAACCTGAGGGCATACTTACTATTTTGCCTTCGGCGGAAATTACCTTTGAGGAATTAGTTGCGGAGAGAGAAACAAGATAATTTGTGGCTTGGTAGGTTACATCATTGAAGGTAACTGGAGTTTGACCTGTGTTAGCAAGGCTTGCTGAGAGGGATATTCCTTGCATGGCGTAGGAGATGGATTGGTTTGTTAATCCTGGCAAATAAGGGAATATTATTGGAAGAGAGCTGGAATTCACAACTCTAGAATAAGTGAAGTTTGTTGTAGCCGAAGAGAGTGAGAGTGTAATATCGATAAAATCTGGTTGACCAGTGGGACTTACAGATTCAGTTACTAGAAAATCGTTAAACAGAAGATGATCATCAGAGCCTGTTATGGTAACACCATATTGAACATAACCCTCTGATTGGCCTATTATAACATTAGCAGATGCAAATTCTACTCCAATCACAAATATTGAAATAAATATTAAAATTATTAATTTGTTAAAAGAACGCAAGTCATTCACCAGATACACTCTTAATTTTTTGGTTAGGACAATAAAAGGATTGCCTTTTAAAAGGTGTGGATGAATTTGGTATTTTCTTTGCAGATTTGATTGTGAAGATTTTGTGTGTGGGTTATTTTGGAAATAGTATCTGGTTTGTTGTGGAATCATTTTTAGAGTGTTGTTTGCTGCCTACTTTTCCAAAAAATTATAAGTGGGGAGCAAGTAAATTGGATAAATATATGAAGTTTGTGATGTCTTCTTTGAAGAACTGTTATCTTGCACAATTCCCATCGATGCGACCAATAAGAATCATCATTGCATTAGTGCTTATTGTGTCAGTTTTGATTGTTTGTGTTCCTTCTACGAATGCTGCTCTTGAAGCACCTTTTGTTGAGTGGAGCCAAACCTATAACGACTTAGAGGCGTTGTCTGTTATCCAAACCTTAGACGAAGGCTATGCTATAGTTGGAGCTGGTTTGGGATCTGAAGATGCCACATTTCTTAAAACAGATTTCTCAGGTATCGTGGAATGGCAACAAATAAAGGGTAATCCGGTATCGGTGGTGCAAACTGAGGATTTGGGTTATGTTTTATTCTATGATAGTAACGTGGTTAAGACAGATGCTCAAGGAGAGTTTCAGTCAAGCTTCTCTATAAACGCAAGTGGAGTTCGCAGAGGCATCCTAACTAGTGATGGCAACTATGTTCTTGTGGGTAACAGCCGTGGAGATGATGGGGAGTATTTTGCTTGGCTGTACAAAGTTGATGTACAAGGCAACATTTTATGGGACAAAAAGTTTACTGGTGGTTTTACTGTTTATGATGTTAGCGAGACTGTTGATCGTGGCTGTGCATTGGCTGGTAGTTGGGCAAACCATTTTTGGGTAGCTAAAATTGATTCCAACAGCAATCTGCAGTGGAGTCAAACCTTCTCTTATGGAGAACCCCTAAATCGGCATATCGTTTACTCTATAATACAAACCGAGGATGGAGGATTTGTATTGGCTGGAACTGGAGAGTGGCCAGCAAGCAACGGAATGGTTCCTTGGCTGCTTAAGATCAATTCTCAAGGGCATGAGCAATGGAGCCTTCCTTACGGACACATTCCACACAATAGCTTTAACGCAATAGTGCAAACCGATGATGGGGGCTATATCATGGCTCTAGGGGAAAGGGCATCGTTGGTGAGAACAAATTCTTCTGGCAGTGAACTTTGGAACATACCATTACACAATGGGGGCAGATGGGCGGTAAATTATAGTTCGTCGTCCCTAATACAAACAAAGGATGGCGGATATGTCGTTGCTGGAGCAGGTTTGAGTTACTCTTCATTTTTGACCAAAATTTCACCAGAACCTACCATCCAACCACTTGTGGTTTCTGTTTTGAGCCCGAAAAGCGAGATTTATTCGACTAGTGATGTTTCTTTGATGTTTACTGTGAATAAGCCTGTTTCATGGATTGGGTATAGCCTTGATGGACAAGCTGAAGTGACCATAGCGGGTAACATTACTTTGTCTGGGTTATCAATGGGAGAGCATAACCTAACGGTCTCTGCCCAGGATTTGACTGAACAAAATTGGTCCTCGGATATAATTGAGTTCACTATAGAGGCTCGTTTCCCAACGGAGCTGATTATTGCAAGTGTAGCTGTGGTTGTCGTTGTTTGCGCTGGTTTTCTGGTTTATTTTAAGAGGCACAGCCTGTTAGCCTATAAGAAAAAAGGTTTAACTAGTTTTTTTAAAAAACAGAGCTTTGTCGGGTTTGTAAATAACAGAATGGTACGGACCTTAACCATAATTGGCATTTCAATTCTTCTAATTTTTGTTCAGATCTTTTTTCCGTACTTCTACTTTTCGTCTTCGTCTGGGAACTCTGGCTCACCTTTTGAGGTGGGGATAAGCTATGTTTATGAGCAAGATAACATCGGGCAGATCTACGGTGAGATATCAAAGATCAAGGATTTAGGATTTAGTGTAATTCGCGTCAATATGGTTTGTGATTCGATGACCCCTAGTCATTATTTAAACACCCTAACGGATGTATTCTTTAGCACCATTCGAGAGTTTAACTTGAAAGTTGCCCTTATAATCAACAATCACGACAACCACGATGATGTAAATTATTATCTTGGTAGGTGGGGGGGAGATCTTGCTTATGTTCAAGTCTTAAATGAACCTGACATAGCGCCTTCGTGGGACGTGGGTGCTTTATTCACAGATGATGAAATAATCTCTAAATTCGAAGAATTCTACGATATAGTTGAAGAACATGAGCTTTCAGCTCAACTTTATACTAATTTTGGGCCTGGCTTTCTGGTTCGCACTAACCTTCCTGTCCAATTCAGTGAGAAGCTCGATTTTGTGGGTTTTGATGTGTTTATGGAGTCGTTTCTAACTTTGTCTCCGGGAATGATTCAACTCCTTCAAAAAACAACTAATAAAGAAATCGTAATAGCCGAGTTTGGCATGTCAACAAGTGATGACACTGCACAAAGTGACTACATCATAAAAGGTCTCAATCTCTTCAAGAACATGGGACTTAGAGGCTGTTGGTTAGTCTACTGGAATAGTGTTGATAACATTTATGGAATACGCGGAAGACTCGCGGAACAAAAAGTAGGTGAGTGGATTACAAAAAACTCTTAAACTATCAAAACAAGTCTTTGTTCACGGCTTAACTATAGTATTTTCTCTGGTTGTCATTCAATTGTTACTAGATGCTTTCCAGAATATGTTCTTTCTTTACATGCCACCAATAGGTTTTGCTTTCTTCTTGGTAGCTACCTATGGCATTCAACCAATAGGGTTGGGTGTGCTAAACATTGTTGTTCTTCAACGTTTGTATGGTTACGATGGATGGCAGATCGGTTTGTGGCTAAACGGCTTTTTCCTTTTGCTTATCTTCTCAACAGTCAATTTGTTGATACAAACAATTGCAGGTGTACCCTTCTCTTTGGGTATTGGTATTCTTGAAATCTTTGTGCTATCATATCCATTTGGGTATCTGGGAAAATTCAGCAACCAAGGAAACAAAACTAGTCAAGAGCGGAAATAATGCAATAAGATGGTTCGGATTGTCTGCAGTTATGCTGGGATACACCTTGTAATATATTTGATTTACAATGCATTGTAGACATGCTTGATTTTGCAATTTTGACAGAAGTTTGGGCTGTATCCCTTTTAGGCTTGGGTCTAAGTATAATGATACAAAAAGATTGATTGTCTGGTTGGTTGCATTAAATTTTTTAAAAAAAATGGAAATCGTGTTTGTTTGTAAAACTTTAATATCATTTTTTGTGTTATTTTCGGGTTTTAAGAGATTGGTTTTTGGGATTTTTTCGCAGAAAGAAAAATTAGCGTCTAAACAAGAGAAGTTTTTAACGAGTTTATGTTTATTTAATTAGACTTCAAGATATATTATTTAAGCAAGGTGATGAAAATTACAATTCTTTCCAAAGATGGAATTCTAAAAAATATTGAGGAAGGCAGAATAGGCATAACTCCTTTTATGAAAGGTAACATTGGACCCACATCAATTGATTTGACTTTGGGAAACAAGTTTAGAGTTTTTAAAAAAGTGAGAAAGATTTTTCATATCGAAGAAGAGTTGAATTATAAAAAAGTCACAGAAGTGATCAGTGTTAAAAACGGTAACTATCTTCTTTTGATGCCTGGAGAGCTTGTTCATGGTATTACTATAGAAAAAATTAGGCTTTCTGAGGAATTGGCAGGTTGGATAGAAGGGAGAAGTAGATTTGCCAGAATTGGCTTAATGGTACATGTTACTGCAGGGTTAGTTCAGCCTGGCTGTGATAATAAGCAAGTTTTGGAGATAAGTAACATGTCTCCTATGCCTATTGCTCTTTATCCTGGGACAAAGATTTGTCAAATTATTTTTGAGAGATTGGAGGGAAAAGCAAAATACGAAGGAAGATTTAAGGATCAGGTTAGTCCTTAAAACACATTATTTTTTAAGAAAATTTCTATGCTTTTTTGTATGATAATTGGATTAGATAGTTCTTGTTGGGATATTTAGTTTGAATACTAACTTTTTCTTGTTGAGGGTTTATCGCTGAACTATGCTCTTACACTGGAAATATTTTCGTTTTTTTTCAGCGTTTTTAATATTTCAGGGTCCACTTTTTGGTGCAGCAAGTATACTGCAATTGCGAAACCTGTGCCAATTTGCCTTGAGTATATCGTTCTGATGTTTACTTTATTATCTGTTAGAACTTTATCGATGCTGGCGAAAACTCCGGGGATGTCACGGTGGTGAATAAATAGAGCATGTACTGGGTTTTCTTCTAGCTCTATGGTTTCTCCAACATTGACTGCGTTTGTGAAATCTCCTCCCAGAAGGTAATCTAAAACGACCTGAGCAATTTCAGTTGAAGTTGCCCTCTGTGCTTCTATTGTTGAAGCTCCCAAATGCGAGGTGAAAATAACGTTATCAAGCTTTCTTAGTTTGTTTTTGAACTTGGTTCCTTCTACAGTAGGCTCTTTAGTGTAAACGTCAAGAGCAGTTCCGGCAATTCTTCTTTTTTTAAGCGTTTGATACAATGCCTTTTCATCAACGTTGCAGCCTCTTGAAGTATTAATTAGGTAAGCTGTGGGTTTCATTAGTAAAAGCTCTTTCTCACTCATGATAATGTCTTTTCCGCCAGTGTGGATGCTTACGTAGTCAGCTTTGGTTAGAACTTCTTCTTTGGACATGAAATTTATTCCTGTATCAAAACATGGACATATGTCATATCCAATGGTTTTCATGCCAAAACTGTGACGCGCTATCTGAGCTAGCCTTTGTCCAATCTTTCCGCATCCTATAATTCCCAATGTCTTATTAGAAAGCTCGGTTCCATTGAAATCTTCTTTTTTCCAGATACCCTGTTTTAATGATAAATGGGTTTGTGGAATATTTCTTGAAATGCTCAACATTAAACTAAGGGCTAGTTCTGCAACTGCGTTGATATTTCCGAGTTGAGCACATTTAACTACAATGCCGTTTTCGGTCGCAGCGACTATATCTATGTTGTCATACCCCACTCCTGCTCTTCCAACAATCTTCAGTTTTCCTTTTGTGCCTGCCTCAAGGACTTCTCGGGTTACTTTTGTGGTACTTCTCACAATTAAAGCGTCAAATTGTGCTATGTCAGCGATAAGCGAATTTAAATCCCTTCTCTGAGTGTCTGTTTTGATACCTGCCTCTTCAAACACTCTTATTCCATGGTTTTCGATTTTGTCATTTATTAACACTTTCATTCCAAATTCACTCCGTCTGATTGACTTTTAAATGTAAAACTAGTTGTTATCTATAAACTATACAAGAGTAGAATACTAAAATTTTTGTCTCTTTTATTCCATTCCTTAACTAACAAAGTAAAAAGTATATCAACAACAAAAATACCAGGTAAAAACAAAAACCGACAAGAAAAACAGCTTCGTTTTGAACCGAGCTACCTCACCTTGTAATAAGAAGTATATAAAATCATCACCAAAACACAGTTTTTTCTATTTAATAAATAGGGGTTTTGGAGGGTTATCTCAAGCTTTTACTTGAGTTATCACAGGATATGAGGAATCACTTTTTTAATTTGGATTAAATTTTAATCCCACACACAGGTATATCCGTAGTGTTACTAACAACGAAAAGGAGAGTAAGATGAAAACTCAATTTCACGCATTGATATCGTTTCCTTTTCTTGCGTTAGTTTTCTATTTAGACTAGATTCTTGTTGTGCTTTTCATCGCATCCAATGCATTAATGGATTCTGATCACATTATCAATTATTGGCTTTCAACAAATATAGACTTTGATCTAAGGAAAATATACAGAATGTATGTAGATGGTCATGGAGAGCATTGGTCTAACATTAGATCTTACTTTCCCTTTCATTCTTTAGAACTTATTTTCTTGATACCGCTAATCGCTTGGTTTTTTGGAATGACTTCTGTAGGTGTAGCCATAAGTCTTGGAATATTATATCATTTTATTTTTGACTTAGCTACGGTTATGGTGCCGAATCAGGACAATTTAAAAGATGCTGTTATTTACTATTTCTTTTTTTACAGATGGAAAAATGATTTCAGTCCCAATATTTCCTACTTGCGTAAGGAAAGGTCACAGACAAGTAAGAAATAAAAACGATTAAACTCAAACGATTATTTCCCGAAGAAAGAAGGGTTAAACACAGGCGAATTAATTCCATCATAAATTTATCACTCTTTTTTAATCTTAATTCAATAAAGATAGAAAAATATGAAATATAACATATTATAATATAGCATTTATAGAGAAAATATTTTAAATGCATAAGCACATAATAGTCCTTAGAAACAAAAAAACAGCATAAGCTCAATTTTGATTATATTATGTAGAGTCTAATCTAATGAGTTGATTAAAATAGTTGAGTTAGTAAGTTGTAAATTTAATAATCTTGGTATAAAAGAATTAATGTCAAAAAATGTAGTTACAACTACTCCAGAACAGACTTTGTATTATGCTGCTAGAGTAATGGGTGAGAAACATATTGGCAGTTTAGTGGTTATGGTATATAATACTCCTGTTGGTATGGTGACTGAAAGAGATCTTTTGAATACTGTTAGTCAAGGAGTTGATCTAGAGAAAGATTGGATAGGTGGCGGTGATAGCATACGAGACCAGAAAGTTGAGTCAATAATGTCTTATCCGGTTACAAAAATTTGTTCTTCTTCTTCTTTGAAAGAAGCAGCTAGATTAATGATTGAAAAAAAGATACGACGTATTGTGATTTGTGATTCAGGAACTATGGAAGGAATTCTAACTGCATCAGATTTGATTGGAAATCTACCAGAAGCGGAAGAAACAATGAAGGTATGGTTTGAAGTTGACTATTTCATGACAAAAAAGGTAGTAACTGCTGATGAAAAAACTCTCGTAGATCATATTGCTCGTATAATGGCAGAAAAACGAATTGGAAGCGTAATAATAACCAAGGATGGTGAGCCAATGGGAATATTTACAGAACGAGATCTTCTTACAAAATTTCTAGCTAAAGACGAATCTTTGATAATGGAGGTAGGTGATGCCTGTTCATATCCACTTATTACTGCTCCACTTGGAATAACTATTCTGGATGCGGCCTTAATAATGAAGTCAAAACATATTCGCAGGTTACCTATTACTAAAAACAATAAACTTGTTGGTATTCTTTCAGCAAGAGACTTGATTGAAGCATACGCGCGAAAATAGAATATTGGTCCATGATTGAATATTTTTTTTATGATGTTATCTTCTTTTGTTTACCATAGGAAGTTACAACTGTATCCTCAAACTCAGGACACTATTTTTGATTGGCAAAAATGATCTTTAAATCTTTAATGGGTTCAATCATAATTTGCCCATTCAGTTGAATAATTAACCTTAAAATCCTCAATTTGTCCACCTACAACTTCAGCCATTTTTTCTGGGCTTCAACAATACTCACTTGTTTTAAAGCTCCATAGCCCTTAGTCAAATCTTCTTGATGCAAATTCTCAATTGCTAAACAATGTTGACTAATTCCAAGTTGCTTGAGAGTTAGAACTTCAGATAATGAAATATTCATAAAAAACCCTCATCATTAAATTGATTTTAGATTTTATAAAAACTTTTATGATTCAGGTTGGTAACATTCTTCAGCAATCCTAGCTTTTACTCGGTTAATTTTTTTTGTTAAAGATTTGATTCTGAGCTCTTTGGATACTGTCTCCTCAGAAGTCAGTTTTTTGAGAGCTGTTAGCCATGCCCCAGCTTTAATATCCGTATGTAACACCCAGTTTCTTTCCACTTTTATCGCTTTTTCGGGGCAAACTTTTTGGCAGGCAGAACAAAAAACACAAAACTCATCTGAAACCACCAGTTTACCATCTTTTGTTTGAATAGTATTAGTAGGACAAATCTCCTTGCAAACCGCACAATCTTCAGGACAAAGCTTAGTGTCAATCTTTATCGTTCCCTGATAAGGCTTTTTCACTACAATCGCACCAAAAGGACAGGAAATCATACATCTTTTGCAGAAATTGCACTTGCTCTTATCAATCTCAACATCCAAGATTTCTTCCACCTCACCGCTCTCACCTATTCTGGTTTTAACTTTGATGGCTTCTATGGGGCATTCCTTTTGGCATATAATTTCGCATTTAGGATCACACTTGGATAGTTGAGTTTTTGTTTTGGTTCTATATCCTGGTGGTTCAGAAATTATTTCTTCTCCGACGGGAATCTCCTCTTTGGCTACTTGTATGTCCTTAACCATAGATGGAAAAACCTCATTTTTTACCACAATTGAGATATTCTCTCCATCAACCTTCATTGTTAACGCATTCAAGGGACAAAGCACTGCACATTCCCCGCAAAGGACACATTTTTCGATATCAAAATCAATTCTTGGCTTTTTTATTAAATGACCGTCAACAATCTTGGCTGGGATATCGATTATAGCTTCTTTAGGACAGATTTCAATGCATATACCACAACCATTGCACAATTCCTTATTTGCACAAAGAACATAGTTTCTTTTCAGAAAGCTTCTTTTTATCGTAATCTCTTTACGTTTTTCTTTTTTCACAAGTTCTCCACGCAATAGTTTCACTAACCATGATTTTCTTTTTGCAATCTTATCATTTCACTTAGCTTGTTGTTTTGGTTTTACAACTTTCTTTTTTGGAGTCAATTTAATTATGGTTTTTTCTATCTCTTCTTTGGTGACAGTGTCCACGACTTTTTGCATCTCTTTTATTTTTGAAGCGAATTTTGCACCTTCGGCTGCGCTTATCCAAGCTAAATGAAGTCTATTCTTGTCTAATCCCAGTCTTTCCATCTTTTTCCACAAAAACTCTACTCTTTTCTTTGTCTGATAGTTAGCATCTATGTAATGGCAATCATTTAGATGGCATCCAGCAACAAGTACTGCTCCTGCTCCTCTCAGAAAAGCTCGCTCAACAAAGTTTCTGGAGATCCTTCCTGAACACATAGTCCTAATTATCCGGACACTTGGAGGATATTGCATTCTGCTTACTCCTGCAAAGTCAGCTCCTGCGTAGCTACACCAATTGCAGCAGAAAGCCACGATCTTCTTTTCAGGATTTTCTGCTGTTGCAGCATCTATCTCTGAGTTAATCTGCTCATCAGTAAAGTGTCTCATCTCAATAGCCTCAAAAGGGCACTCAGCTCCACAAGTGCCACATCCATGACATGCAGCTTCCACAACAGAGGCTTCTTTTTTTTCCTTATCAACTGTAATTGCATTATACGGACATACACGTGCACACAAGCCACACCCTGTACATTTTTCAGAATTCATTATGGGAGTTATAGCTTCTACGGTTACTTGCCCCTTGGCCATTAAAATTCCAGCTCGAGCTGCTGCTGCTCCAGCTTGGGTTACACTATCCTTAATGTCTTTGGGACCTTCGGCACACCCAGCCAGAAATACTCCTCCTGTAGGAGTGTCTACGGGTTTTAGTTTAGGATGAGCTTCCATAAAGAATCCGTCTGAGGTTTTTGATAAGGTTAATAATCGTTGAACTACAGCGCTGTCATCTCGGGGTTCTAAACCCACAGACAAAACTACCATCTCTGTTTCCAAATCATAAAATTTGTTCCCGGTTAAGTCTTCTCCAATGAGCCTAAGATTATTTGATTTAGCATCTTCACTGATCTCTCCAGGTAACCCTCGGATAAATACCACACCTGCACGCTTTGCTCTCTTGTATAAATCTTCAAACCCTTTTCCAAATGCGCGTATATCCATATAAAAGACGTAAAGTTTGGTTTCAGGCCAATGCTCCTTAATCAAAAGACAATCTTTGATTGTGTTCATGCAGCATACGTTGCTGCAATAAGGATTACCCTTCTTCGCAGAACGCGAACCTACACATTGAATGAAAGCTACTGACTTGGGAATCTGCATATCATTAAGTCGTAACAAGTGGCCTCCAGTTGGTCCACCTGCATTTATTAGTCTTTCAAACTCCATTGAGGTTATCACATTTGAATATTTCATATATCCATATTCTGTAAGCTCTTCTGGATTATACACATCTAAACCTGTAGCAACAACGATGGTTCCGACCTCTAATTCAACTTCTTCTTCTTTGTCAGTGAAGGTTATAGCATTGGGTCCGCAGACATCTTTACACTTTGCACAAGTGTTTGGATCCAAACCCAGGCAGCTTTTCTCGTCAATAAGATATAAGGCTGGAACAGCCTGAGGAAAAGGAATATAGATCGCTTTTCGATATGTGAGTCCCACTTCAAACTCGTTTAGAACTTCGACAGGACAAACCTCTGCACAATCCCCGCAAGCTGTACATTCTTTTTTGACGTATTTTGGTCTTTTTTTAACTTTAACTTTAAAATTACCTATATAACCAGAAACGTCTACGACTTCGCTATGAGTTAAAAGCTCAATATTTGGATGTTTACCAACATCAGACATTTTTGGTGCTAAAATACATATGGAACAATCCAATGTTGGGAAGGTTTTATCAATCTGGGCCATTTTGCCTCCGATGCT
>JAUWJK010000041.1 GCA_030607735.1 Candidatus Bathyarchaeota archaeon | reverse complement strand
TAATATCAGCTTTAAGTGGAACAATAGAAAAAGTAAATACAGAAATTCAATCAGATCCTGAACTTCTAAATACTGATCCTTTTGGAAAAGGTTGGCTAATTCTCTTAAAACCTTCAAATTTAGAAGAAGAACAAAAAAAATTAATGAATTTTGAAAAAGCAGTTGAATGGCACAAAAATCAGGGATAACTGAAGGAATCCCTAATGTCTAAAAAAATAGTAATAATTGGAGCCCATGCAGCGGGAGTTGATGCCGCTTCAGCTTGTAGAAAAAAAGATCGAACTGCTGAAATTATCCTTATAACCAAGGAAAAACAAGCAGGATATTCACGATGTGGTCTTCCTTTTGTAATCGGTGGACAAATACCAAATTTTGAAGATTTGATTGTTTTTTCACCTGCTTTCTATAAGATGTTAAAACTGAATTTGAAAACGGAAACCACAGTAATAGAAATCAACAAAACAAACAAAAATGTTAGTGTAATAGATAAAAATGGTATTTCTGAAATTTTAGAATACGATAAACTCATAATTTCCACTGGAGCTTCACCTTTTCTACCTAGAATAACGGGTTATGAAAAAAAAGGAATACTGTCTTTGCGAACTCTTGAAGATGGAATACAAATTGATCAAAATGTCAAAAAAGGAGCTAAAACAGCCCTTATAATGGGTGCTGGATTAATTGGACTTGAAACCGGCATAGGTCTACATGAAAGAGGTTTAAAGGTCACCATAGTTGAGATGCTGCCACAAATATTGCCTGCAATGTTGGATATGGATATGGCAAATCAGGTCAAAGAGACTCTTGTACAAAAAGGGTTATCAATTTTAACTGAAAAAAGAGTCGAAGAGATATTAGGAGAAGAGAAAGCTAATGGAGTAATTGCAGGTGACGAACAAATAAATGCTGATATTTTAGTAAGTGCGTTTGGAATTCGCGCAAACACTAAACTTGCAAATGACGCCAAAATAACTATTGGGGAAACAAAGGCTATAAAAACAAATCAAAGAATGGAAACCAATGATACTGATATTTTTGCAGCTGGTGACTGCGCAGAAGTCCCTAATTTAATTACTCATCAACCAAGTTGTTCACAACTCGGAACGATTGCAGTAAGACAAGGCAAAGTTGCTGGCACTAATGCAGGAGGAGGATATGCTCTTTTTGAAGGAGTTTTAGCTTCTGCAGTAACCAAGCTTTATGATACTGAAATAGGGTCAACTGGACTAACAACAACGGCAGCAAAAAGAGCAAAAATTGAGACAGTCTCTGGAAAAATAAGTTCCAAAACTCGAGCAGATTATTTCCCAGGTGCAAAACCGATAAAAGTTAAATTAGTAGTAGAAAAAGAATCACATCGCATAATAGGTTCTCAGATAATTGGAGGAGAAGAAGTTACTCAAAGGATAAACGCGTTATCTTTTGCAATACAGAAAAACATGACAATAAACGAATTAGTCAAAGCAGATACAGCTTATGCACCACCTTTGTGTGAAACTTGGGAACCAATTGTACTTGCTGCTGAAATTGCATTAAGGAAATTAGGTTGACTCTCCTTACAAATTTTTATTTTCTGGTCGGAAAATTAATTAAGCCAAAATAAGGATTACTCGTACTCATAGGTGATTCTAAAATGACCATAAAAGTAGCAATAAACGGTTTCGGGAGAATTGGAAGATTACTTTACAGATCAGCAATAGAAAGAAAAGTGGACATAGATTTTGTAGCAGTAAACGATCTTACTAATGCAAAAACACTGGCACATTTGCTCAAATATGATTCAGTTCATGGAAAATTCCCTGGGACGATAAAAGTTGAAGATGACAAATTAATAGTAAATGGAAAAGAATTAAAAGTTTTAAGCCAAAGAGATCCAGCATTGCTTCCTTGGAAGGAATTGGGTGTTTACTTAGCTGTCGAATCAACAGGTTTTTTTAGAACAAGAGAAAAAGCTGCAAAACATATAGAGGCAGGCGCAAAGAAAGTATTGATTTCAGCACCAGCTGGAGATCCAGATATAACTATTGTTTTAGGAGTAAACGATAATCTTTATGACAACGAAAAACATAACATTCTTTCAAACGCTTCATGTACAACCAATTGTCTAGCTCCAGTAGCTAAAGTACTAAATGATAATTTTGGATTGGAACAAGGATTAATGACAACTATCCACTCAGTGACAAATGATCAAAGGATATTGGATCTTGTGCACAGTGACCTACGCAGAGCGAGATCAGCTATAGCTAATATTATTCCAACAAGTACAGGAGCAGCTAAAGCAGTTGGATTGGTACTTCCAGAATTAGCAGGAAAATTAAACGGTATTTCCTTGAGGGTTCCAACTCCTGATGGTTCAATAGTAGATCTAAACGCGACATTGAAAAAAGAGGCTTCTAAAGAAGAAATTAACGCCGCTTTCAAAGCAGCTGCTGACGGCCCATTAAAAGGCATTCTTCAATACACGGAAGAGCCAATTGTGTCAACTGATATAATTCATAGTACATATTCCGCTATATTTGACGCTGAAAAAACCATGGTTATTGGCGATAGAGGTAATTTTGCTAAATTATTAGCATGGTATGATAATGAATGGGGCTTCTCTTGCAGAATGGTCGATTTCATTGAAATGATCGGCAAGAAAGCATGTCTCTAACAAGTCAATATTTAAACTATAAAAAACACTTCCCTACTTTTTTTTAATGATAATGAGAGTGTAAATATGCCAAAGTACCTAACAATAGATGATATTGAAGTAAGAGACAAAGTTGTGCTCGTTAGAGTAGATTTTAACTCAGAAATTGATTTGAAAACAAAAAAAGTAACTAGCGATGTAAGGATCAGAGCTCATGGCGAATCTACAATTAAAGATCTGTCTGAAAAAGGAGCAAAAGTAGTTATTTTAGCTCATCAAGGAAGAAAAGGGGAACCAGATTTTATTCCTATGAAACAGCATGCAGAAATTTTAGAAAAAATCATAAATAAACCAGTTAATTTTGTTGACGATTTATTCTCTGAAAAAGCTCAAAACGCTATCAAAAATCTGAGAAGTGGCCAAATTCTTGTTCTTGATAATGTCAGAGGTTTTAACGAAGAAACAAAAAAAGGATCACCAGAAGAACATGCAAAAACAGATTTGGTTAAAAATTTAGCACCTCTAGCGGATTTATTTGTTAATGATGCTTTTGCTGCAGCTCACAGGGCTCATGTATCTATGGTAGGTTTCACTGCAGTATTGCCTAGTGCTGCAGGACGCATTATGGAAAGAGAACTAAAATCTCTAAGCAAAGCATTAGAAAATCCAGAAAAACCTTGTCTTTTCATTATGGGAGGAGCAAAAGCAGACGATTCACTTGAAATATCAAAATATGTTCTCAGCAAGAACATAGCAGACACAGTAATTGTTGGGGGAGTAACATCTCAGGTGTTCTTAGCTGCAAAAGGTTACAACCTTGGCGATAAGAATATGGCTTTTTTAGCAAAGAAGAAAGTAATTGATTTAATTCCAGGGATAAAAGAGTTAATCCAAATGTATCCGAAAGGCATAGCAACACCTGAAGACCTTGCACTAGATATGAAGGGACAACGTAAAGAAATCCCAATCACAGAATTACCTACCGAATATTCGATTTTTGATGTGGGGAAAAAAACTGTTGATAAATACAATCAATTAATCAAAGACGCAAAATCAATTGTACTTAGTGGCCCAATGGGAGTATACGAAAAAAAAGAGTTTTCAGTTGGAACTAAAAGAATATTCGAAGCAATTGCTAACTCAAACGCATTTTCTCTCGCCGGGGGAGGACACACAATTTCAGCACTAAAACAATTCGGTTTATCAGATAAAATTTCATATATAAGCACAGCAGGCGGAGCTCTAATCGAATTCTTAATGGGTAAAAAACTGCCGTGCGTAGTTGCTTTAGAGAAAGCTGCAAAAAGAATGGGATCTACTCAATAATCGCTCTCAATTTTTCTTTAATATTTTTGTTTTTTTAGTTCACAGTCGTATACGATAATGTAAAAAAGAAAGTTAGAAATAAAGAGAAAGCTCAATAGAATATAGATGAGAAATATGGATATCCTGCTTATTTTTGAAGTTCATCAACCTTTTAGATTGAAGCGTAATTTGTTATGGGAAAACAAAATTTTCAAACGATTAAACAAAAAAGAGTTATTCAATTATTATTTTGATAATGAGGGAAATAAAGAGGTTTTTAAAAGAGCTGCAGCAAAATGTTACTTTCCGTCAAATCAGATCTTACTAAAGCTAATTGATCGTCATAAAAATGAAAAAAAACCAGTTAAAGTTACATTTAGTTTATCTGGAGTTTTCTTGGAACAATGTGAAAAATTTGATAAAGATGTTTTAGAGACATTTCGACAATTAAGTGAAAGCGGATGTGTAGAATTTCTAAATCAAACTTATTATCATTCCATTTCGAGTCTTTATCCAAATAAGGACGAGTTTAGAGATCAAGTCAAAATGCATAAACAAGTTGTTAGAAGCTTGTTGGGATATACACCTACAGTATTTGAAAACACAGAATTACTTTATAACAATACTATAGCCGAAACAATCGCTGAGTTGGGTTACAAAGGAATTTTTATGGAAGGAGTAGAAAAAATTCTTAGAAAGAGATCTCCTAATTACCTATACAAACCTAAAAACTGTGAAAAAATAAAGATACTGCTAAGGAATTATAAACTAACTGATGATATTGGTTTCAGATTTTCTGCTAGATGGTGGAGTGAATGGCCATTAACAGCAAAAAAATATGCAAATTGGCTATCAAAAGAAAAGGGTCAGTGTGTTAACATATTTCCAGATTATGAAACATTTGGAGAACATCATTGGCCAGAAACAGGGATTCATAGCTTCTTACAACATTTGCCAAAAGCTATTTTAGATTTTGAAAATCTTAACTTAGTAACTCCTTCAGAAATTGTTGAAAAAAACTCTACTTATGGAGAGATTGACGTCCCTGAATCAAGTGGAACAATTTCTTGGGCTGATCTTGAAAGAGATTCTAGTGGTTGGTTAGGGAATACTATGCAATGGGCATATTACACAAATTTAAGAAGGCTCGAACCATTCATAAAAGAGTCTGAAGATGAGGAATTCCTCAAACTTTGGAGATATTTCCAAACAAGTGATCACTTGTATTATATGTTTAATTCTGGTGGTGGACCTGGAGAAGTTCATTCCTATTTTAGTCCATTTGGTTCCCCAATGGATGCTTTTGTGGCGGCTCAATCAGCTATTTTTGATTTTGAAAACAGAGTAAGAGCAGCTATCTTGACTACAAATGAACCTTTTTTGTTTTATTATGGAGCAGGCAAAAAAAATTATTCCGGAGTAATGGCATGGAGTTTAAAAGGATTCAGTGAAGCTATTAAGAAAGTTGATGCCAAATCAATAGAATTCCATAATTGTCGAGGTGACTTTGATAAATGGGCAAAACATTCATTAAAAGACGATGATTTGCACAATGAATTTGTGAAAATAAAAGAACAAAAAATTGTTGGAAAAGAACTCAAGAACTTAATTTTTGATGCAACAATAAAGAGATTTAAAGAACTTAGTCATTGTTCAAAAACTGCATTGCAGCTATCGTAGAATTGAAAAAGCGTACATGAATTTATAAGAGAAATAAACATTATTCATTTCAGTAAAGAGTGCCCTAAAATGAGAGAAGAACTTCCATTTCCAGATAAAGTATTACAGACATTACATAATTTGTGCTCAACCGCAGCAGATCTTGCCAGAAAAGGTGAAGAAGTGGCACGAATATTGCAACATGATCAAAACGAGATAGAAAATATTCTTGATAAATATAAATCGGAAGGATTCGCTGAGAGTTTTACAGATAATGATGGAAAAAAACGATACTATCTCAACGCAAGAGGAATTATTAAGATCTGCTCTCTTTTCACATAGTGAATACAATGCAAGTCTTAATTTTTTCGTGGGAATACCCCCCGCGAAAGATAGGCCAACTTGCAGAATACATCGATAGCCTATCAAAGGATCTTGTGGAAAACAAGATTAAGACGTATGTTATAACATGCCATGATTTTCTTACTGGAATAACTGAACAACCAAGTGGAGTTACAACTGTTAGAGTAACAAATCCAGTTCGAAATCACATAAGCTTTTTGACTTGGATATTAACCCTAAACCAAGAAGTTGGAAGAGTTGCAGCAAATATTATTTATCAACAAAAGAATCAAATTAGTCTCATAAATGTTTATGATTGGCATTTTATTCCTGCGGCCGTAACTCTAAAAAGAGCTTTTAAGATACCTATTGTATATTCTGTTGAAAGTTTAGAAGATCATCGTTCCCAAAAAGCCAATACCCCATACAATATGGCAATAAAAAGTATTGAATGGCTGGGTTTCTACGAGGCAAACAAAATTACTGTCAAATCCAAGTCTATAAAAAACGATATAACAGATATTTACAAGGTTCCAGAAGAAAAAATCAAGATTGTAGAATCTGATTGGCATTCAAATTTTAAGAAAATCAGAAATATATTTACAACTATTTCAGAAGGAGCCAAAAAGGAATGAAAAAAAGTCTTAATGTTATGATGTTATCTTGGGAATACCCACCAAGAGTGATTGGAGGAATTTCACCACATGTTTTCTTTCTATCTAAAAGTCTCGCAGAAATTGGGGTAAAAGTTCATGTTGTAACATGTGAGTTTCCTGGTGCCCCTGCTCATGAAGTTATTGATGGAGTAGAGGTATACCGAATAGATGCATACAAAAATCCATCACCAGATTTTGCCTCCTGGATATATTTAATGAATATGAATATGCAAAAGGAAGCGGCAACCATTGCCGCCAAAATCGAAAACAAAATTGATGTTTTTCATGCTCATGATTGGCTTGTTGCAACTGCGGGTATAGGATTAAAACATGTATTCAGAAAACCCCTTTTAGTGACTATTCATTCAACAGAGATGGGGAGAAGAGATGGAGTTCATACCCAGACTGAAAAAATGATTCATGAAACTGAGGCTTGGTTGACTTATGAAGCATGGAAGGTAATCTGTTGCAGTAATTACATGGTCGCGCATGCAAGATGGGTTTTTGGATTACCGGAAGATAAACTGGTTATGGTCCCAAATGGGGTAAATTCTCGAGTTTATCAAAGTATTAAGAAAGGTGAAGAAAAAAAAATTCGCGCAAAGTTTGCTTTACCTGAAGAAAAAATAGTTCTGTATGTAGGAAGGCTAGTTTATGAAAAAGGGATTCATATTTTAGTAAACGCCGCCCCAAGGATTTTGGAGAAAGTTAACGCAAAATTCATAATCGTTGGCAGTGGTTATATGAAAGAACAGCTCTGGGAGATAGTTAAAAGCATGAATTTAGAACACAAAGTACTTTTTGCAGGTTTTTTGGAAGATGAAATTTTGCTAAAATTACAGAAATATGCTGATGTTTCTATAGTACCCTCATTGTTTGAACCTTTTGGAATAGTTGCACTAGAAGCAATGGCTGCAGGAAGCCCAACAGTAGTTTCAGACACGGGGGGTTTATCTGAAATTGTTGATCATGATTTAACCGGAGTTAAAGTGTACCCAAACGATCCTGAATCGTTAGCATGGGGAGTTATAAAAATACTGTCAGATGAAAAATATGGAGCTTATATTAGAAAAAATGCTTATAAAAAAATAAAAGACAAATACGATTGGAAGAAAAAAGCCTTAAAAACAAAAAAAATCTATAACTCAGTTTTAAGTGAATACTCAAAAAGTTTTTGGGCATAGAATTACTGTTTTAAATATTAAGAAACCACTATTTTCCAATAATCCGAACGTTTTTCACTAAAATCCAAGGTGAGATAATCGAACCTAATTTTCTTTCGTTATTCGCAACTAGACTCACATTTTTTAGAACCTCAAAAATATTACCTGACAGCATTATACCTCTCGTCGAATGGGTTATTTCACCATTCTTTATTCTCCATGCAGGAGTTGCAACAACAGAAAATTCTCCGCTTACTGGATTACTACTGTGAGCTCCTTGCAGATAATAAATCAAAAGACCATCATCAACTTCTTCAATTAATTGTTCAGGTGTTTGACTTCCTGGAATTATGCGGAAATTTGTTGTTCCGATGTTGGGTGTTGACAAATATCCTGCTCTTGATGCGTTTCCAGTGCTTTCTTTCCCTTCTTTTTTCGCTGTGTAATTATCATAAAGAAAATTCTTCAAAATACCTTTCTTAATAATATTTGTTTTTTGTTGAGGAACACCTTCACCATCAAATGGAGCGGTACCCAGACCTCCAGCTAATAATCCATCATCTTGGATCGTTAGAAGATCTGAACCAATTTTTTCACCAATTTTATCTCTAAATGGAGATTGGTTTCTTTGAACATTGTCAGCTTTTACTGAATTGATCAAGGTGTTAGATAATAGACTTTGAAGGGCAAATTGGGTAAGGATGAGGTTAGTTGTTCTTGTTTCAATTCTTTTAGTGTTTAATGCAGATAAAGCTAATCGTGCTGCTTCTTTTCCGACCCACTTAGGATTTATATTATAGGTTCTTTCAGCGTTAAATTCAAAACACACAGGAGTAATTGTGTTCTTTTTTTTCACTGCAGCAGCTAAACTACACTCAATATAAGTCCCTTTATCAAAAGCTCTTACACCATTTGAGTTGGCTATGCCGTTTAAGAAGAAAGCGGTACTAACACCTCCTTCAATAGGTAAAACATTCTTTTCAACAGTAATTGCAGCATCTAGCATCTCGTAAGCAAGTGAAACCAAATCTTTTGATTGAAGTTTAATGATTTTTCGATCATATGTTTTTTCTACTAACCCGTACGAACTCTTTTCCGGAAAGTCTTTCCAGTTTTTATCAGGTTTACTAGCTTTCGCAGCACTCAAAGCACTTGCAATTGCATCATTTATTGTGTTTTTATTTTCTATAGCATTTGTATAAGCAAAACCTATTGCCTTTCTCACAATAACCCTTATTCCTAAACCTTGATCAAGTATTTTGTTACTTTTAGTAACTTGACCTCTTTCAATACCAACATTCGTAGAATGCCCTTCATAGAGATACACTTCTACTTCAGACGCTCCTTTTTGAAGAGCATAACTCACTGCATAGTCTGCTAAGCTAAGCATACTATCTTTTTCAAGCACTGCCACCGACTATCACCTCTTTAATTCTAATATGTGGTCCACCATCACAAACAAATGCTGTTTGGCCTTTTCCACATCTTCCAGGCCATAATTCGAAATCCTTTCCCACGGCATCAATTTTTAACAGTGTTTCAAGAGTATTACCACTGATGGATACGTTTCGAACAGGAGCCCCTATCTTACCGTCAACTATTTCATACGCTTCCTGGACCCCAACCTGAAAAGTACCATCCAAATTTGCTTGTCCACCTCTGAAACTTTTCATATAATAACCTGAAGTTACGTCCTCAAGTAACTCATCAAAAGATTGATCTTTGGGAGCCATGTATGTGTTTCTCATTCTAATTATAGGTTCAACACGAAAACTTTCTCCTCTAGAATTTCCAGTGGGAGGCATATTGAATTTTTGAGCTGTCTCACGATTATGCATTAATCCTTCAACTATCCCATCTTTTACCAGAAGGGTCTTCTGACTTGGAACACCTTCGTCATCATACTTGAATGAACCAAAAGCATCTTTTACAGTTCCATCATCATATAGATTAACTACTTTTGAACCAATTCTTTTTCCAATTCTATTGGATAATACACCACCAGATAAAGCTAAATCAGCTTCTGCAAGATGCCCAAAAGCTTCATGAACAAAAACACCCACAACATTAGGTCCCAAGACTACCGAAAATTTTCCTCCTTTAACTGGTTTTGCATCTAATTGAGTTACTGCACGTTTAGCAACTTGCTCCCCTATAACGTCTGGGGGCTGTTTATCAAAAACCTCATAACCTGCAGTAGATCCAATTTCTTCTCTACTGAAGGAAAAAGTACCATTACTAAAAGCTGAAGAAGTTATTCTCGACCAAACGTAAAGTTTGTCTTGTTCAATAAAAGTACCCTCACTAGTCGAATAATAATTAGTTCCAAAAAGGTCTAAATAATCAATTGTACAACTTTTTATTCGTTTATCATAACTTAAACTCGATTGATTTATCGCTAAAGAGGTCTTTATTTTTTCTTCCATTGTTATTGTTGCTGGATTTTTTTTAGGATCCACACTTATTTTATCGTTAATTACTTTAGTGTCTGCAAGTTTTATGGGATTTTTCATTCGTTTGCTTAGAGCTTTAGCCATACTACAAGCCTCAGAAACAGCAGTTTTTAAAATTTGTAGGTTAAATGAACCTACTGAAGAAAAACCCCAAGCTCCATTTACTAGAACACGCAAAGCGACTCCGCTTTCAATACCTTGTTTAGCGGCTTCTACTCTTCCCTCTTTTAGAGTAAGTAGAGTTTTTTTCAATTTCTGAGCACGCACTTCTGAATACTCAGCTGAAAAATTATCTACTGCCAAACGATTAATTTTAGTAAGAATATCTTTCAAATACAATCTACCTTTTACTCGGTATAGGATATGAGTATAACAAAAGAATAAAATCATTTTGATTAAATTGTTTAAAATCAATGAACAGTATCTAATCTCATTAGAAAAAAATTTATAATTTAATAGTATTATACATCGAAAGTTTTTTTTAGTAAAAATCATCAATATTTGTTTGTTTCACACTTCCAAAACGGGATTTCTTTTCTTGATTTTTAGAGTCTAAATCAAGCTGTCCATATACACCGTCGAAACCTGGAATCACTCTAAAATTACCTGTTCGTATTTTAAGAATTGCAGCAACTATTTTGGAATCGACAACTTTCAACAAATCAGGTTCAAGAGTATCAATCATTACAGAATATTCGTTCTCAAAATTGTTGACTAATCCATTATAAATTTTCCAGACAGCTTGAGTTGAAGGAGACCCTGCATTGAGAACTGAAGCGATGATATCAGATAGCGGAAGTAATCGTAAAAAGCCAGGAGCATCATTAGTCTTATAATTTAGTGGACGGTCAGCAAGCTCATTAACTCTTTGTTCAACACCTTTAGTTAGTTTTTTTCGACATACTGGACAAATGGAATTAAACCGTTCGGCTTGCTTTGGAGATAAAGAAATGTTACATTTTCGGTGACCTGTCCAATGGTATTTTCCGTATCCCGGATCAGTTTCTATGGTGAATTTTAACCGTTGGGATCCTTTGTTTTTAATTGCACCAGTCACTTCTCCATAACTAAGGCGATTAAGATCAAAGACATTTGCTTCTCTTCCGATTCGCCAAGGCCAAAAACTATGGCAATCACTATTGGATAGTAAGGTAAAATTGTCAAGACTACTCAAACGCCAGTTCATTGGAGGATCCGATGAAAGACCAGTTTCTAATGCATAAATGTATTTGGTCATATCTTGATAACATTCTTTGATTGAGCTAAAACCGCTAAAAGATCCAAAAACACTAAACCATGGAGTCCAAATATGAGCGGGAAAAATCATATTCTTATTTGAAATATCCATTATCTTTTCAACCAACTCAGGTGCATTCATTTTTAATATTGGGCGACCATCAGAATCCAAATTTCCATAATTCTTAAGAGCTTCATTTATTTGTGCGACAACTTCTAGATCTGGAGCAAATATAACATGATGAATTTTTTTCACTGAATTTTCAAAATTAAAAATTGTGCAAACTTCGGTCGTCAACATAAAGTGTATAGAGTCATCAATATTTCCAGATATTTTATAGAGATCTGTTCCCGAATCAGGTACAAGAACATTTTGTATCTGCTCAAACCATTTTGGGTGAGTAAAATCACCTGAACCCACTAAATGAAGCCCTTTTATTTTTGCAAATCTTGCAATTTCTTTCAGATCCATTCGCGGACTTGTTGCACGACTAAATCGACTATGAATGTGGAGGTCGGCGATTACTCGGATTTAAAGCACATCCTTTATTGTTCTCAGAGGCATTTGTAAATCTCTTCTTCTGTTAGGGAGTTATCTCTTTTCTTCTTTAAGAACTTTCAGGGAATTATTGAAAAAACTTTTTTCCGAGCCAGACTACCTTGCCTTGAGACAAGGTTTATACAAAACTATCACCGAAACACAGTTTTACCTTAAAAAAAGAGAAAAGAATTTAGTATATTCTATTTGTTTCACCCATTATTTAATATTGAAGATTTTATTGCAAAGAAATTAACATGGAAAAGATGAAAATGTAACATCGACGCATTCATCTAACATTAAACTTAAAAAAGTATATGAAGTCAATATATGCCTGAGAAAAACACTGTTTATTTCTGTGAAGTTTAGGATTGCTTGATGTTTGCACAACATCAAGTTATGAACCATTAGTTTGTTGTTATGAATTAATGCATTACTATGTTCTTCTCTTTCACCTTTTTTTTCATTACTCTGTACTTCTTTTCTTACATCATGTTAAGTGTATAAAAAACTATTTTGAAAACTAAAGTTTAAACTGACTAAGTTTAGTTCTAACTTCCCGTATTTTGGTTAACAAGGTTTCTTTATTATGATCTATTCCCAAAACCCATTTCTCTTGTCCCTCATCAAAATTTACAAATGTACATTTCAAACGCACATCATGATTTGTTCTAATTGGTTTCTCAAAACCCTTAAAAGTGTTAATAACCTGAAAACCTTTATCATCAAAACCCCCTTTGATCAACCAAACATCTCTACCAAAAAGATCAACAGCTTTTCGATCTTTGGTTAAATGATTAGTAAACACTTCTTCAGGAACAGAGATCAATTCACTCGAATTATTGCTGACATCTAATAATAGAGCAAGTTTTCCAATTTCTTCTTTTGCAAATTGAAAAAGAATAACACCATAATTTGACTTGCCTGCCTCAACAAGAAGTTCAGAGCTAGCAAGAAAATCAAGGGCGTTCTTCTTACAGAGGTTAATACCCTCAGCCATTTTTTCTTTTGGAATGATTCGAGGTTGTTTATCTTTAGCGATCATCTCAGATAGTGCAGTGTCAATTACTTCATTTACATCATCAAATGTCCCTGATTCAATTTGCTTTCTTATCCAATCTGATGTTCTATCGACAAGTGTAACGTTAAAGTTGTTTTTAAAATTATACAATTGAAATTCACTTTTCTCTTAATTTAAAAAAAATACTCTGGTTAAATTATAGGCTGTTTGTTATTAACTTTTTTTGTTCCCTGTCTTAAAGCTGGCTTTATTAGATCATCATGATATTGAAACCCCAGTGTCTATAAAAAAAACTGGAAAAGAGGAGAAAGAAAAATTATTTTTCCATAACTTTTATTGAAGCTATCTCAATATCTTCAGCTTTTATCGTCTTTCGTCCTGCATGCATAGCAAAATCCAAAGCTTCTTTTGCAATCTTAATTCCAATTTTCTCTAATACCTTG
>JAUWJK010000018.1 GCA_030607735.1 Candidatus Bathyarchaeota archaeon | reverse complement strand
GTGAAATGTTTAATTTAGTCAAAAACAGCATAATAAAAGGAATAATGTGCGAGGGCCCGTAGCTCAGTTCGGCCAGAGCGCCAGGCTCATAACCTGTCGGTCGGGTGTTCAAATCGCCCCGGGCCCACTATTACTTTTTTAAGAAAAATAGTTATCTATTTTCTTCTGCTCTAAAATTGTAAATACCATCCGTGAGTTTTTCTATTCCACTCTTTTTTACTAAAATCGTATCTTCTATCCGAACCCCACCATAATTCATAATGTAGATTCCTGGCTCTACTGTAACGATATTGCCACATACCAGTTTATCCCTGCTTTTAAAACTTAAAACTGGTTTTTCATGTACTTCTAATCCAACACCATGTCCCAGACTATGAACAAAATACTCACCATAATTTTCTTTCTCTATTACTTTTCTAGCGATACTGTCAACATAACTTGCATTAACTCCATCTCTAATGCTTTCAATAGCTTTTATCTGAGCTTTGGTTACAATTTGGAATATTTTTTTCTGTTTTTCTGACGCAGTTCCTACAACGAACGTGCGGGTCATATCTGAACAATAAAAATTGTGTTTAGCACCTATGTCTACTACTACCATATCTCCCTTGCAAATTTTTTTGTTGGATATGTTACCATGGGGAAAAGCTGAACCTTTTCCGGATGCAACGATGGTCTCAAAGGCTATTTTGAAAGATCCTTGTTTTTTTATTGCATATTCAATTTCTGCGCTTACTTCTGACTCTTTAATGCCGGGAACAATTGTCTCAGTTGCTACTTGCATTCCTTTTCTTGTAGCAACTGCAGCTTTTCTAATTTGGTTAATTTCTTTCGCGTTTTTAATTTTTCGAAGATCCTCAATAACTGATTTATCGACTTTTAGCTTGATTTTTTTCCCTAAAGCTTTTGATAAATTATTCCATGTTTCAACTGTCGCTGAATCTACAGTGAGACTTTTTATGTTTAATGTCCGGACTTTTTTAACAATTTTATCAAAAATATTTTCAGTGGGTTTTACTCTTTCAACAAAAAAATCTCTTGCGCTAGTTTTCACAAAACCGTAATTTACATCATGGGCAAAAATTTCACTCTTTTTTTCTTTTGAAACCAATAATGTGCTTGGTCCTAAAATGCTTGTTAAGTATGTTAAATTATGCTTATTTAAGACAAGAATTCCATTATCGTCATCTGTACCAATTTTTTGTTTTAGAGCTTCTATACTATTCAATTATTTCACCCTTAGATAGGAAATAACGATTAATAATCTCGGATAATTAGCCACCGCTAACTATAGGCATTAGAATAACTTGATCGTTGTCATTAAGTTCCGTTTTTAAGCCCTTTAATTGATTTAATAATAATCCGTTTACTGATATCATATGGTAGGGTTTCAATTCAAGATCTTTGGGATCAAAAACTGCTTTTCTGAAAGGATCACCATATTTTTTTGAAAGCAAAATAAGCAAATCATAGACTGATGATTTATTATCTAAACTTATTATCTCAGATCTTTCTACACCTAATTTTTTTTTGATATATCCAAGATATTCGATTGTCACATTCAAATACAGGCCATCCTCTTAATAATCGCTATAGAAATAAGTTATTTTATTTATTCATTTCTTAAATTGAATTATTAACTCACAAAATATTAATCAATATTAAATCAAGAGATCTCTCAATAATTTTTGGCTAAATATCCATTAGATTAATATACTTTTCAGCTTAGCTATTACCTTAGTTGACCGTTTGGAGGAAAGATTGATGTTTTCATACGCTGGTAAAATTTTGCGCGTTGATCTTACAACTGGAAAAATTTCTACTGAACAATTAAGTGAAGAAATGGCCAAGAGCTATATCGGTGGTATAGGGCTTGGAATTAAGTTACTTATGGATAATTCAAAACCGGGAACTGATCCGTTTGATCCAGCTAACCCGATAATATTCGCTACAGGACCTCTTAGTGGCACAATGGGCCCAACAGCTGGAAACGGGTATGCTGTTGTTTCTAAATCTCCTGCTACTGGAGGAGTTGGTGAATCCAAAGCTCATGGTTTCTTTGGTCCTGACTTGAAAAGGGCAGGATATGATGCAGTTATAATCACCGGAAAAGCCGACAAGTTATCGTATTTATGGATTGATGACGATAAAGTTGAGATAAAAAACGGTGAGAACCTAAAAAATGCTACAGTTTCGGAGACTGATACAAGAATTCGAGATGAACTTGGGGACTACTATATCCGAGTTTCAGCTATTGGAGAATCCGGTGAAAAACTATGTCGTTTTGCTGCGATAATTAACGATGAATTCCGCGCAATTGGGCGAACTGGTATGGGTGCTGTTATGGGTTCCAAAAACCTAAAAGCGGTAGCTGTCCGTGGAACCAACGATGTTAATGTTGCAGATTTAGATGGTTTTACAGAATTCGTGAAACTAATACATGAACGTATGAAAGGTCCTGCAACAAAGAAGTACAAGACTCTTGGAACACCACAAAATGTTTTGGTTCTTAACTCACTTTCAGCATTAGCAACAAGAAATTGGACTAATGCTACCTTCGAAGGCGCGGAAAAAGTTAGTGGAGAATACCTTAACGAACATTATGTTAAGAAAATTGTTGGTTGTGCCACTTGTGGTATGAGATGTGATCATATAGCAGTTGTTCCAGAAGGACCTTATAAAGGATCGACATCCAGATTAGAATTTGAATGTTTATGGTCATTGGGTCCATTGTGTGGCGTGGACCGTCTTGACGCTATTATTGAAGCCATGAGAATAGTCAATGAATATGGTATGGATGGTATTTCAATAGGTGTTGTTGTTGCTTTTGCTATGGACTGTTATGAACATGGAGTAATTACAAAAGAGCAAACAGATGGCATTGATCTAAGTTTTGGAAACGCTGAGGCTCTAATAGAAATAATTCATAAAATTGGAAAACGGGAAGGCTGGCTTGGAAACGTTTTAGCTGAAGGTGTTGCAAAAGCTGCTGAGATAATCGGTAATGGTGCCGAAAAATATGCCTGTCATATTAAAGGCCTTGAACTTCCAGGTTATGATCTAAGGACTCTAAAAACTGCAGCTTTAGGGTTTAGTGTTTCATTCCGCGGTGCATGTCATTTAAGAAACGGTGCTTATTCTCCAGATGTAAAGGGCAAAGTTAATCGTTTTAAAATCGAGAAAGGTAGAGGAAAAATGATTGTTCCAGATGGTAACTTGTATAACGTAATTGACTCACTTATTGTGTGTAAATTTTCCAGAGGCACATACTATGGTGGCATGGATGACCTGTCCAATTATTACACACTAGCTACTGGTATTCCCATCACTTCAGCGGAATTAACTTTGGCTGGAGAAAGAATTGAAAACCTTGCTAGGTTATTTAATTATAGAGAAGGCAAAGGCACTCGAGAATATGATACTTTACCTTGGAAAATAATGAATACTCCAGTTCCTGATGATGGTCCAGCAAAAGGCCTTGTGGTAAATAATGAAGAATTCCAACTTGGATTAGATGATTATTATGTAGCTCGCGGGTGGACAAGTGATGGTTTGCCGACGGTTGATAAACTCAAGGAATTAAATCTTAGCAAATATGCTGACATGCTTCCAGGGGGAAAAGATTAAGATGGTTCGTCCACAAGATAGAAAATTTGTTTCAGCAGATCCAGACAAATGTGTAGGTTGTGTAGTCTGTGAGTACGCTTGTTCTTTAACTAATGAAAAAACTTTTAATCCCACAAAGTCAAGAATTCGAGCCCTGAGAATGGGGCCACTCAATAATATTGCTGTGGCTTGTAGACACTGTGAAGAACCAGCTTGCGTTGCAGCCTGTCCACGAGATGCATTATCTCAAGAGGAAAATACTGGAATTATCAACGTTGATGAAGAAGCTTGTGATGGATGTACTTGGTGTATTAGTGCATGTCAATTTGGAGCAATGATGATGCATCCTCAGAAGAAAGTAGTTTTTACATGTAATAGTTGTAAAGATCAAGAAGATGGACCTCAATGTGTTAAGTGGTGCCCTGAAGAAGCGTTAACATTTGTCACAGCTCAACAATTGGCTCAAAAATCACGTATATCTGCAGTAAGAAATCTTTTCCAAGAAGCCAAAGAATAGAAAGACTGAAAACTTTCTTTATTTTTTTTTGAAAAAATTGTTTGAATACGTCCCTTTTGTTTTTCACTAAGAACTTTGGAAATCTAGAGGTAATTTTTTAATTATAATTTGAGTGTAATTGAACCCATTAAGTTAATATAGTTTTTATCTGACTAATAATTCCACAAGCATGGAGGAAGAGGTTTGTACGGATACGCCGGTAAAGTTTTGTATATCGATTTAAACACTGGAAAAACTTGGGTTGAACCATTAAATCAAGAGTATGCCAAAAAATATGTTGGCGGAATCGGTTTAGGTATGCGCCTTTGGCTTGATAATTCCAAGGCAGGTGTTGATCCTTTAAGTCCTGATAATCCACTCGTTTTGTCCATAGGTCCTATTTCAGGTACAGTATTTCCAACAGCTGGTAATGGGCACTCTTTTGTTGCTAAATCTCCAGCAACTTTTGGTATTGGAGAAGCTGTAGCCCATGGTACTTTTGGTTCAGAACTTAAAAGAGCCGGATACGATGCAGTGATCTTCAAAGGCAGTTCTGAAAAACCAGTCTATTTATGGCTTGATGATGATTCTGTTCAATTAATGGATGCTTCACACCTCTTGGGGAAATCTCCTTCAGAAACCGAGGATATAATTAAACAAGATTTAGGCGATTATTATGTACGGGTCGCAGCTATTGGTTTGGCTGGAGAGAAACTAAGTAGGATAGCTTGTATAATTAACGAGAAAACAAGAGCTGCAGGGAGAACTGGTATGGGTGCTGTTATGGGGTCTAAAAACCTTAAAGCAATTGCAGTTCGTGGTACTAATGATATCCGGGTAGCTAAACCCACCGAGTTTATTGAAATGGTTAAAGAGTTCCATGAGAGAATGAAGGGTCCAGCTGCGCAAAAATATAGGACATTAGGTACTTCAGAGAATATTCTTGTTCATAATGCATTACAATGTATGCCAACTCGAAATTATAATAACGCTCATTTTGAAAATGCGAAAAAAGTAAGTGGCGAATACCTAAATGAGAAATTTGTTGTGAAAATAATTGGGTGTAGTTCTTGTGCGATGCGTTGTGAGCATGAAGTTGTAGTTCCTGAAGGACCATATAAAGGAACTTTAACTCGAATGGAATACGAAACCTTGTGGGCAATGGGTCCATATTGTGGTATAGATGAACTTGATGCTATCGTAAAGGGTATGGAATTGTGTAATTATTATGGGATTGATGCAATAAGTGCGGGTGTTGTTGTTGCTTTTGCTATGGACTGTTACGAAAATGGATTACTCTCAACAAAAGATTTTGATGGATTAGAAGCTAATTTTGGAAATAGTGAAGCTTTGATTCAAATACTCGAAAAAATTGGAACTAGAACCGGTATTGGTAACATTTTAGCAGAAGGAGTCAGAATTGCAGCCCAAAAAATTGGCAAAGGAGCGGAAAAACTTGCTCAACATATCAAAGGATTAGAAGTAACAGGGTATGATCTTCGATGTCTCAAAACTGCAGCTTTAGGATTTGCTGTTTCATTTCGTGGAGCTGACCACAATAGACATGGAGCTTACGCCTTTGATGTTAAAGGAAAAGTTGACCGTCTAAAAGCTGAGAAAGGTAGAGGTAAACTAGTGCGAGATATGGAAGATATCTACGCTCTGATTGACTCATTAATTGTTTGTAAATTCTCAAGAGGAACTTATTATAAAGGTCTAGTTGACATGGCCACACTTTACACTCTAGTTACTGGAATTGAAATGACTGCTGAGGAACTGAAAAAGTCAGGTGAAAGAATAAACACAGTTGCAAGGTTAATTAATATTAGAGAAGGGTTGGGCAGAAAAGATGATACACTTCCTTGGAAGGTTCTAAATCTTCCTATTCCTGATGATGGACCTGTAAAAGGAGCATATGTCACCCTAGATGAACTTAACCTGCTTCTTGATGATTATTATCAATCTCGCGGTTGGAACAGCAATGGTATTCCAACAAAAATGAAACTTGAAGAACTAAACATGAATGCTCTCTTAAAAATCGTTGAAGAAAAATTGGAGGTTTAAAAAGATGGTAAAAATCCATGATAAAAAGTTCGTTTCAGCTGACGCTGAAAAATGTGTTGGTTGTCAAATATGTGAATATATGTGCTCATGGACAAAAGAGAAAGCATTTAATCCAATTAAATCACGTATTCGTGTTGTTAGAGTAAATCAGTTAGCAAATATGGCAGTTACTTGTAGGCGCTGTGAAGACCCACCCTGTGTTGCTGCCTGTCCACGTGACGCTCTAAAACAATCTGAAGACTCAGGAACTATACTTGTTGATGACGATAAGTGTAATGGTTGTGGATGGTGTATTGAAGCGTGTGATTATGGGGCAGTGATGTTGCACTTTGAGAGCAAAATTGTTTACATATGTGATTTATGTAAAGATGAAGAAGGCGGTCCTCAATGCATAAAATGGTGTCCTGAAGAAGCTTTGTCTCTAGTTACGAGTGATATCTTAGCTCAGAAAGCTAGAATAAGTGCAGTTAGGAAACTATTTCAAGATCAAAAGATGCATAGAGAGAAATAACAAATTTTTCTCTCATTTTTTTAATAGTTTGGGTAGAAGTTTTAAAATTTTTTCTGCGGCAGCTTGGACTTCTGGAGTTATTTCCTCTCCAAAACCAGTATTTTTAGGTTCAATTAATAGTAGGGCAATTTTTGATTCTGTTGTTTTTTTTATGAATTCACAGAATATACGTAAAGGCAATGTGTGTGAAGTAATAGGTGAAAAATTTATAACTTGTTCAGGGTTGATTAATCTGATTGTACCTGGTTTTAATCCAAGAAGTGCTGCATCGATTAAGAGTATGTGTGTTGGATTAAGTTCTATTATAGGTTCGAGAAAACTTTCTGGTACAGTTTCACATTCATATAATTGAACTTCATGTGGCACTTTGTTTTTTAACTCTTGGACTATTTTTACTCCGACAAAATCATCATTGCGAATTGGATTTCCAATACCAGCTATAACAATTTTTTTTGATTTATTTAACCATCTTTCAAGATCAGTTTGAAGGTTATACTCTACTTTGGTCATATGTTAAATCCATCTAAAAATAAGAATAAGAAAAAGGTAGAAAAAGTTAGCGTTGTAGGGTATTTAGCAGATTTCTGTTTTTGTCAAAAACCTCTATAGTTAAGGGCATTTGTCCGATTGCATAGTGAGTTGCGCATCCAAAGCATGGGTCATAGGCTCTAAACGCCATTTCAACTTTATTTAGAATCCCGTTGTCGATCTTGCCTTCGTGAATCAAACCTTTGGCAGCGTCTCTTATTGACATGCATATTGCTGGATAATTGTTGGTTGTAGCCACAATCATGTTTACGTCCTTTATGAGCGCATTCTCATCTAGTGTATAATCATGGAACAAAGTTCCTCTTGCAGCTTCAACGACTCCAACACCTTCACCTGGTTTACCTGGTTTGTTTCTAATGTTAGTGCTTGTGATTTCAGGATCTCTAGCCAATTCTACTGCTCTTTCAGTTGCATAAAGTAACTCAATTAATCTAGCCCAATGGAAAGCCAGAGTACCATGAACAGGTTTTCCACCTAATGTTTTATACATGATTTCATATTCTGCTTGAGCCAGAGGCGTTGCCATTCCATCCGACGCATTCAATCTTCCCAAAGGACCAACTCGATAGACTCCACTGTCGGGTCCATAAACTTGTCCCTTCCATCCAACATCTTTTAAGTATGGGAACTTAGAATAAGTCCACTCTTCAACATGTTCTTCTATATGTTTTAAGTAGTCTTTTCCTTCAAATTTTATGAATTCTTCACCGTTTGGCTTAACTACTCTAATTTTGCCGTCATAAAAGTTAACTTTGTTATTTTCATCAACCATTCCCATATAGTAAGTTTGCATTGTATAGGCATCGCTTTTGATCAATTCTACATACTGATTATTACCTAAAACTATATCATGGAAAAGCTTCAATGTAAATTTAGCAAATTCAACTGCTGAAGAAGCCATTTTCTCTATTTCTTGACGGTTTTCTTCACAAAGCGCTTTGGATATTCCTCCAGGTAACGCACAAGTTGGATGAGTGGCTTTTCCTCCAAGAATCTCGGTGATTTTTTGTCCATAAGCTCTGT
This sequence comes from Candidatus Bathyarchaeota archaeon, assembly GCA_030607735.1. Taxonomy (GTDB): domain Archaea; phylum Thermoproteota; class Bathyarchaeia; order Bathyarchaeales; family Bathycorpusculaceae; genus AD8-1. Next base: position 14,880 of record JAUWJK010000018.1, on the reverse strand, counting down.
GTTTGATTACTTCTTTTGCTACTTCAATTCCTGCTTTCTCTATTACCCCTAAAATATTTCTTTTTTCTGGAGGTGCATCTGGACCAACAACAAAGTCGGGGCCACCCAGATAATAAAAGTGCAATGTATGGTCATAAATGTAATAACCACAATTCATTAGTTCACGCAATTTTTTAGCTGCAGAAGTAGGTTCAACATTGAAAGCAGCGTCTAAGGCTTTGACCGATGCAAAATGATGGGCTACAGGGCAGACTCCACATATTCTTGTGGTTAATTGTGGCATTAATTCTGCTCTCCTTCCTTGACAGAATTTTTCAAAACCTCTAAGTTCTGGGATTTTTAAATATGCATTTTCGACTTCACCCGCATCATTTAGGAATATGGACACATTTCCATGGCCTTCTAGTCGAGTGATCGGATCTATTATTATTTCTTTCATTTTTTCATCACCTTTCTTTTAAGAATTGATGCTGGTAAAGAGTACATGTAGAAAGTTCCGATTGGATCTTTAATCTGGTTCATCAACTCTTCAATCTCTTTTTCAGAATACTGTTCTTTTCCAGGTTCTGTTTCATAACCTAGTATTGATGACAAAGCAGAAATCATGGCTGCACCCTGTTCTGAAACATTTGGAGCCGCTCCACCACATCCTGTGCATGGCATGTCAACATTTAGGCATTGAGCACCGCATCCACTTCGGGTTGCAGGTCCCATGCAAATTATCCCTTGTTCCAAAAGACACTTGTCGGGTTCAGATACTTTTTCATGAACCCGATATATTTTAGTAATTTTTTTATCTTCTCTTGTCCTTTCACACTCATCACACACAGCTTTGAGTGGTGCTAATACTGAACCCTTTGCTGGTAGTTTGTTTTGTGCAATAGCGTCAATTGCATTAGATACTAGCGCGACTGGTGGTGGACAACCAGGTAAGTAATAATCTACTTCTACTGTTTGATCTAATGTTTTTACTGTATCATAAAATTCAGGAAGCTTGAGAATGCCTTCTTTGACTTTGGTTTCAGTTTTTGGCACTATCCCTTCTGGGTTACAAACAGATTTTTCTTTTATGTAAACTGTTTCAAAAATTTCTTGTTTATTATGTAAATTAGCTAGTCCAGGGATACAACCCTCATGAGCACAAGATCCAAAGGCAACTAATGTTTTAGATTTTTTTCTGATTAGTTTTGCCATGTGTTCTTGTTCTGAGTTTCTTATTGAGCCGTTAAAGAATGTAATATCAATGTATCCATCAGACATATTTTCCACATCTTTATATTTGATGTCCATGGCTACAGGCCAAAAAACTATGTCTGCTATTTGAATTACTTCAAGTATTCTTTCATTGATATCTAAAACGGCTATTTCACAGCCACCGCAACTTGCGGCCCAATAGAAGGCTATTTTTAGTTTTTTTTCACCCATTTTCTTTTGTTCCTTACATTACTTGTTTTAGTATTTTTGAAGTATCGACTCTGAGTTCTTTGAAAGCAAGTTCCTCTGGAGTCATACCCATTGCTAATCCTAGAAGTTGAGGATAGTGTAATACTGGAATGCCATATGTCTCAGCGAACATTCTTTCAATACGCAACTCGTTTGTATCAAACATTATATGGCAAAATGGACAGGATGTAATTAAGGCTTGTGCGCCAACAGTTTTTTACATGATCCAATTTATCGCGTGTAAGCATTAAAGCAACTTTATCATTAACACCCACACGGGGGGCACCACAACATTCTGTCTCATTCATATAGTCTAAGCAAATTGCTCCTGTGGCTTCAATTAATTTTTTTAAAACTTTTGGATTTTCGGGATCGTCAAAATCTATGTAATCTTTTGGTCTTAGTAACTGGCAACCTACATGTTCCGCAACTTTAAGTGTCGAAAGCGGGTTAACTATCCTCTTTTTTTATCTCTTTTACACCTATATCTTCTATTAGAAATTGAAGTATATGCTTAGTCTCCACAGATCCTTTGAATTCCATTTCTGCTTCTTTTAAGTTCCCATTAATTTGCTCTCTTAATGCTTTATCCTCTTTTAAAATTTTGTTAACTTTTTTTAATGTTCCAGCGCATCCAGGACATAAAGTTATAATCTTCAAACCTGTTTGTTCAGCGATTGCAAGGTTTTTTGCAACAAGAGTAAGCATTGTTTCATGGCTAATTGTATCCAAAGGAAGACCACAACAGTTGAAATCTGGCATTTCAGTTAAATTAACTCCAAGTTTCTGTAAAACTTTTCTTGAAGCTACCTCATAAGACGCAACTCGATAAGGAACTGCACATCCCAAAAAAAATAGATAATCATTCTCCATTTTGGGTCTCTCGATTATCGATTATTTTTTGAATCCCTACTTTTTTTAGAATCTTGCTTATTTTTTCAGGATTGCTCTTAGGAAGAGGGGGAAGTCCCAAATTTACTCTTTTTTCTTTCTCAATTCAGGTATTTTGTAAGCATAACCTGATTTTAATATGCTTAATGTTTGCTCTTTAAAAACTAGAGGTACAATACCTTGTTCAGCTGCAAGATTTCTCAATACCCTAATTATGATTGCTACTTCAATATCTTGGGGACAACGATCTGTACAAGTAAAACATGATGCACATAACCATAATGTTTCACTTCTTAGTACCCTTTCTTTTAATCCAAGTTGGGCCATACGAATTATTTGTCTGGGTCTATAATTGTCACTAAATTTAGCGATTGGACAATCAGAAGTATAGGTACCACATTGGAAACATTGAAGAATTTTTTTGTTACCATGCACTTTCGAGAGTTCATACTTAAACTTTGGATTAATCTCTGAAGCTTTTATTGGCTTGTTCATAGTTGCCGTCTCTGTCATTGAGCTTCACTCTCTTAGTAACAAGTTGGCAGCACTTAAGTGCAGATATTGAAAAAAAAGGTATCGACTACATAAAGCTATAGTCAATTTTTTTAGAATTTTTCCAGATGTACTCAGAATTTGGATTTTATTATTTTCCTCATAGTGTGTTGTTCTGGTTTTTCATAATTTTTTTCTGCGATTAATAAGAGGATTTTTACTTCTGTTGTTAATTACTGGAAATTCTATTAGAAAGTAATAAATTCTCCTATTGTTCTTAATTTCAACAATTTCTATACGGAGATAGTGGAAGAGGCTAAAAATATGCATGTACTTTCAAAAGAAGACTTTTCAGAATTCATTAATAGCTTAATAGCTGATAATTCTCTAAATGTTGTAGGGGTTAAATCAAAAGGTGAAAAATTTGCTTTTGGACCATTAGAATCAGCCAATCAACTGCGGCTAGATTATGATGTGACGATTTTACCTCCAAAAAAATATTTCTTTCCTCAACGAGAAACTCTTGTAACTTATAATGTTTCCAGTGGTTACAAAAGTAAGAGTCTTGAAGATGTTAAGCCAACTATTATTGTTGGTGCTCATCCTTATGATATAATGGCTCTGCTCCACATGGATGAAATCTTTAGAGAAACAAAATCTGATCCAAATTATTTATCGAGGCGGAACTCGTCTGTCATAATTGGAGTTAATATTCAGAATATGTCTGAATCATGTTTTGCATCGTCAATGGGATGTGCTACGATTGATTATGGATATGATTTAATGTTGACTGACCTAGGCGATAAGTATGCAATTGATGTTGGTTCGCATAAAGGTGCTGATTTGCTTAACAAATACTCCAAAAATGTTAAAAAAGGTCTCGCACGCGATATTCAATCTGTTGGGAAAAAGAAACAGGAAATAATGAATAAAACTCACCAAAAGTTTGGTTTCTCCTCTGAGTTAATTCCTGAAATGCTAGGCAAATTCTACGAAAAAACTAGTTTTTGGGAAGATCATTCCGAAGAATGTTTGTCTTGCGGCTCTTGTGTTTTGGTATGCCCAACATGTTACTGTTTTGATGTTATTGATAACCCAGATTTGTCACTTAAGACAGGTGAACGAGAACGAACTTGGGATGGTTGTTTATTAGAAGATTTTGCAAAGATTTCTTCTGGAGAAAACTTCAGAAATACAAAAGCAACCAGATATAGACATAGGTACTTCAAGAAAGGAAAATACCTTTTTGATAGGTTTGGTTTTGTTTCATGTGTTGGTTGTGGGAGATGTTCTTCTACTTGTCTCCCAGATATTGCTAATCCTGTTAATTTATTTAATGACATGTACGATGAAAGTCTCAAAATAGGTATCCAAATAGATCCTGCAACTATTCCTGACATCAAAATAAAAACTGGCAATACAATTGATTATGCTCCTAAGATAGCAACCATAGTCAAAAAAGTACCCATGACAGCAAATGAGACAATGTTTGAGCTAAAACTTGATGACGGATCAGAATTGGGTCATCAACCAGGCCAATTCGTCCAAGTTTCAGTTTTTGGTGTTGGTGAGGCGCCTTTTGGGGTTTCTTCATCACCCACAAAGAAGGATACTTTTGAACTATGTATTCGAAAATTAGGAAATGTAACAAGCAAGATACATACTCTAAATGAAGGAGACAAGGTCGGAATCAGAGGTCCGTTTGGCAACGGTTTTAATGCAGAACTATTGAAAGGAAAAGATCTATTGTTTGTCGCAGGAGGTCTTGGCATAGTTCCTTTGAGATCATTATTCAACTACGTTTTAGATAATCGAAATGATTATGGTCGTGTTATACTACTTTACGGTTGTAAAGAACCACGTGAGTTACTTTTTGGTGATGAAATTCTTAGTTTAGAGGATAGGGATGATGTAGAGTTTAAATCGACTGTTGATAGGTGTCCGGAAAACGAGGTTTGGAATAGTAACGTAGGAGTAATAACAACTCTAATTCCTCAAGTAGATTTTGATCCACAAAAAACATATGCCGTTGTATGTGGTCCACCGATAATGTACAAATTTGTCATTAGAGATCTTAAATCCCACAATGTTCCAGATGATCACATTATCGTTTCTCTTGAACGAAGAATGAAATGCGGAGTTGGTAAATGTGGACACTGCCAAATAAACCAACTTTATGTATGCAAGGATGGTCCAGTGTTTAATTATTCAAAAATAAAAGGAATACCGGAGGCATTATAATGAAACCAAAAGTCGCTTTTTTTGATTTTGCAGGTTGTGAAGGAGACCAATTACAAATAGCCAATCTCGAAGAAGAAATTCTAGACTTACTTGGGCAAGTTGAAGTTGTAAGTTTTAGAGAAGTAATGAAAGAACATAGTGACGATTATGATATTGCATTTATTGAAGGCTCTTGTACAAGACTCCAAGACGAAGAAAGATTGAAAGAAATAAGAAAGAACGCTAGTGTAGTTGTTGCTATTGGATCTTGCGCTACAATCGGAGGTATTAATTCACTAAAGAACTACCAAAACATGGACGATGTTAAGAAAATCGTTTACGGCGAAAAAGCCAGCTTATTTGATACTTATCCAGCCAGACCAATTGATGCAGTAATACCTGTGGATGCGTATGTGCATGGATGCCCTATGACTAAAGCTGAGTTCTTACATGTTGTTAAATCTCTTTTGCTTGGAAAAAAACCTGAAATACCCAACTACCCAGTGTGTGTTGAATGTAAGAAAAATGAAAATGTTTGTGCTTTTGAAAGAGGTGAATTTTGTGTTGGACCTATTACCAGGGCTGGATGTGACTCTTGTTGTGTAAATGAAGGCACAAAATGCTGGGGATGTCGTGGTATGGTGGATAATCCAAATGAGAACTCGCAAAAAGAAGTTCTAGTTAAATATGGTCTTTCAGTTGACGATGCAATTGGTAAGTTTAAATTATATTTTGGTTGGCAGGGGAAGAAAAAATGAACGCTGATAAAAACTTAGAAGTTAATGTACATCACGTGACAAGAGTTGAAGGTCACGGTAATATTTATGTGAACGTGAAAAATGGAATTATAGAAAAATGTGAATGGGCTATACCTGAAGCGCCAAGGTTCTTTGAAGCCATGGTTGTTGGACGCGATTGGACCGAGTTGCAACACATAACATCGCGCATTTGCGGGATTTGTTCTATTGGTCACACGTTGGCTTCTCTAAAGGCAACAGAAGTAGCTATGGGAATAACTATAAGTAATCAGGATCTAAAACTCAGAAAACTGGCTCTCCATGCTGAAAACTTGCAGAGTCACATCCTTCACGTTGGCTTTTTGATATTACCTGATCTGATGGGAGTTGGATCAGTTATCCCTCTTGCATCTTCTAATCCTGTTGAAGTTAAAACTGTTTTAGGATTACATAGAATGGCCAATGAAATGTCTAATTTAATATGTGGCAGAACTACTCATCCTCAACGACTGATTCCAGGAGGGTTCTCTAAAATACCATCAATCAAAGACTTGTTAAATCTCCGAGATAAATTACAGTCCTCTATTCCTGCATTGGAAGTAGTTGCGAATTTAGTGAAAAGTTTAGCTCCTAATATTCCAAATTTTGTTAGGGAAACTGAATTTATAGCTTTATCTAATCCTGATGAATATGCACTTTACGATGGAAAAATCGCGTCAACAGATACTGATTCTGCACCAGCAAGCGAATATCTTTCTTACACAAATGAATATATCGTACCCCAATCTACAGCAAAATGGGCTAAACATGCTCGTGAATCCTATATGGTAGGCGCATTAGCAAGGCTTAATATTAATTATGATAAACTTTCTCCATTAGCAAAGAAAATTTCTGGAATGTTCGATCTAAAACCAATTTGTTATAATCCTTTCATGAATAGTATAGCTCAGTTAGTGGAGATAGTTGACAGTGTTGCAGACTCAATCAAACTAATTAATGAACTCGAAACTACAGGTTTGGAAAGCCAATCAGAATATAACCTGCCTAAAATAGCGATAAAAGCTGGACAAGGAGTCGGTGCTGTTGAAGTTCCTAGAGGCGTACTTTTCCATGACTATACCTATGATGAGAAAGGAGTTTGTACTAAAGCAAACTGCATAATTCCAACTAATCAAAACCATGGAAACATCGAATTAGATATGAAAGCTTTACTCCCTCAAATACTAGATAAAACTGAAAAAGAAATTGAATTGAATCTTGAAATGCTTGTAAGAGCATATGATCCTTGTATCTCTTGCTCTACACATGCAGTAAAAGTACACTTTGTTTAAGAAATTCTTTTTTCTTAAATTTTTGGAAAAGGTATAATTTTCTTCTTTCTTTTCTTTTTCTTAAATTTTTCAGATAAGCATGTATTTAATTAAAATATGTCAATCAATAACACTAATCTGTGGTTTAATTTTGTCTCGTGAGTTTCTTCTTTTTTCCCGTATAGCCAGAACTCATGGAATGTTTAAAAATTTACATGATGCTGGTCGATTAGATATCACTTATGAATGCATTGTTGCGAGTTTGTTTCTTTCGCATGGACTACGAAAAAACGTGATTTTTCATTCTATACTTAATGGACCTCCTAATCCTCCAATTCATATACAAATAGATGGTGAGCATCTTTATGATGTTCGAACTGATGTGGGAACATGGGAATTAATCCTAAAAAAAGTACTTTCTAACAAATCACATCCAGGTATTACTGTGAGCAAACGAAGTTTTGAGTCTCTATTGAAAACAAAAGCAGATACTAAACAAATATTTGTTCTTGAAGAAGGAGGTCAAAAAATAGATCCGAGAGATCTTCCATCTGACTCTCTTTTTGTATTAGGTGATCACATTGGTCTGCCTAAAAAGGTTGAGAATTTTGCGCTTAGATATGGTAATAAAATCAGTTTAGGCAAAACACCATATCTTGCTTCTAGTTGTATAACAGTTCTAAACTACCTACTAGATCGAAAATTCAAATCTAGCTCTTAAAATGTTCCCAACCTCGAGGTTCAATAATATCTTTTTTACCATCATTATCTAATAGAATTTTTAAGTCTTTGGTTACTGTTCCTATTGGTATTAAACAACCTCCAATATTTTCTATCTCTTTTATTGTTTTTTCTAGCGTTTCAGTTTTGATAGTGACTACTAGTTCATATTCCTCGCCACCATAAAGCGCTAATTCTAAGGGATTCAATCTGTTAGATTCAGCAAATTGATAAACTTCTTTTGCAATAGGAACCTTGTCAATTGTAAATCCAACATTGCTGTTGTTTGATAATTCATGCAAACTCCATGCCAATCCATCACTTGAATCAATCGAAGCTGTGACCGTTTTGGAAGCTCCCAAAGTCAAGCCTTCGATAAGTCTTGCTTTTGGCATAAAGACTGAAGCTAACAATTTTTCCTTCACCTTAGGAGGTGCTTTAAATCCATTTAGAAGTATTTTTAATCCTGCACTTGTCTTTCCGAAAAGACCTGTTACTGCTATAGTGTCCCCTGCTTTGGCTCCTTTACGAAGCATTAAATCTTTTTTTTGAGCCATACCAAAAAGAGAAGCAGCAATAATTAAATCAGAAGTTTCACCTGTATCTCCACCAATAATATATGCTCCATATTCTCTTGCTCCTGCATTTAGTCCACACGCAATTTCTTCTATATCTTTGGAAGTAAAGGTTCTTGGTAACCCAAGTGAAATAATTATAGCTGTTGGTTTCACACCCTTGGATGCAAAATCGCTAACGTTCATGATAATAGTTTTCCGAGCAGCTTGCCACATACTCATCTCTTTTGGTACATCTGTTTTGTTTGTAAGCATGTCAGTTTTTAGTACAACTACACGTTCATTTTCAATTTCAAAAGCAGATACGTCATCTCCAAAAGGTACGGGCATATTGGGCATTAGATCAAGATGATCTTGTATTATGCCAATGATGTTATGTTCACCCAACTCAGTTGTCGATTTGTTTAGGCAGTCTTTTTTCTTATTTTTCAACGATTTTACCCACTATTAAGTGTTAATAACCTGGAGATATTTTTATCTTGGAACTTTTTATTATCATGGATTGATACTATAACGACAAAAGGTTTTCCCAACCTTTAAAAATACTCGTTGTAACACTGATTTATTAATTGTGTTATGCCTCGATAGCTCAGCCTAGTAGAGCGGCTGCCTCGTAAGCAGCAGGCCGCGGGATCAAGGCCCGCTCGAGGCTCATTGTTTACTGTGTATTTGTGTTGTACTTGTAGTCAGAAAAGTTTATAATCTAATTGTATAGGCGATATGACTTAGAATAGTAATTAAATAGTGACATATTACGCCGTTTTTTCACTCGAACTCTCATAAAGATAGACTCAGGTGTCCCTATGAGGGGTGTGAGAAAGGTTTTGAAAAACCCACGTTGTTAACTGATTTAACTAATATTCTCAGAGAATCGCATTATGCTTGTCCACATTGTATGTCAAAACTTGAAATTGAAATAGACGGTATGAAAATTATTGGTGTCAAACCGACTGAATATCCTAAAGTTTTTGAATCCCTGCTAAATGTGCTCACTATTCTAGTTTAATGAGTATGAGACCAAAAAATGCTCCAATTCCTGAAGAATGTCTTATTTGTCCTAAAATACTTCAATGTAGAGTTCGCAAGAAATGAGAACGTTTAAGATTCTATTATTTTTTCAGTTTAGTTGATACCATGTCTTAAGTTGATACAGTTTTGTATGCACAAACTTTTAATTGACAAAAATTGCTTATTCAGAACAAAACTATTAAACGTGTGAAACATCTGAAAACAAATGGTATGTGGGGCTGTCGGCTAGTTTGGTCTAGGCTTGTAGACTTGGGCTCTATAGACCCCGGTTCAAATCCGGGCAGCCCCACCACTTAGCGCACACACACACAGCTAAGAAAAATACTCTAAATCAACAATTACTTTCCATGTGTTTGTACATCGTCCATAATTTCTCTTACCTTTTGGAGATCCTTTATAACCCTGACAAATTTCTGTCGATTCATCATGCGTTTTATTGTCTTTTACCATATCTCTGACAATATTACAAATTGAAAAACCACCATTGTAACAAAAGGGATTATTGCAATCTATATATTCACCTAAATTTTTTTCAGAGTAAGTACAGTTTTTTGATTGAATAGAATGGGATCTAAAACTCCCCTTTTCAGTAACTTGAACAGTTGCTGATTTTATTTCAGGAAAAGTTTCCGCAAAGGTACCTTTTTTTGCAATAACAAAATTTGTATCTTTGAGGACCTCAGAAGCTTTCTTTCTTTTCTTTATTCCCATAAAAAAATCCTCAATTATAATTATTGGATTTTAGTTTTTAAGTTTAACGAATAAGTAAATAGAACAAAAAGAGACAAATCCGACAAAATAAGTGAATAATCGGAAAATAAAAACCGAATAAGAATACAAACGGTAACCGAATATATGAAAAACAAGTAAACTCATGGGAAATAACCGAATAAACCAAGAAAAAATATGAGCAAACAAGAAAAAAAATTAAGCGAACAACCGAAAAAAGAACCGACAATATAAGCGAATATTCGGAAAATTAGTAATAAATCATGATTAAAAATAAAAGAGAAAATTTTTCGGTTATTTCCCTGTTTTTTAATAATTAATTATTCATTTTTATACTTGAATTTCGGTATTTGCATATATGATTGAAAAGAAGTTTCTTCTTTTTCCTCCACATGAAAGGGAAGAGACTAAAAAATTATCAATATGTTCTGAATTAAGAAACGGAAAGGGTGGACAATACGGTATTCTCGACCGCAAACTTTGCGAGAATTGTAGGGTCTTCCTAATGAGCGATAGGTTCTTGGGGCAACACTTCAGTCAAGTGACAGGAATTCCCAGAAACAAGTATCCATATGTCGTGTTAGTCAATGCTGCAGGATGCAATCTTGATTGTTGGTACTGCTATGCTCACAAAATGCTCGGTTCTAATCAATATCAAAAACTTAATCCAAAATTCCTATCTTCAAAGAATTTGGCAAAATGCTTTGCCTGCAAAATTGGTTACGCATCAACCTACCTTGATTATCAAAACAGACATCCACTTTTCAGCAGAGTAAGAATAACAGGTGGAGAACCCCTTGCATCTAGCAAAGATACTCTCAAAGGCTTCAAAAGTGACCTATATACAGGTACAGTAGAGTTCTGGAAAGATTTCTTTATTGAGTTCAACAGAGCCATTGGAGAACTGATTTCTGAAGACAGGATTTGTCTTAGAGACGCGACTGAAATAAAACCACTATTAAAGCAGGAAAAATTCGAAAAACCTGTTTGGATAACATCAAAAAAAGGAAGAATAACAATTCGATTTGATACTAATGGTTTATTGTTCTGTAATAGAAAGAATGCAGAGGATTTCCTTGATTCTATCTATCTCTTGAACAAAGATAAAACGGGAAGTCATCTGTATGTTGAAATCGACTACTCTTTGAAAGGAGCAACACCCAGAGAATTCGGTTTGTCTCAAAGAAAAGAATTAGATAAGTTCAAAGAATCTGAGAAATTCATAATTGAGGATCACCCTCAATTCAAGGGAATCAAGAACATAATTGAAATATCAAATGAAAAAATCTTAGAAGATCCTGACTTGCAGAATTCTTTGAATCTGACGGTAGAAAGAGGTATTGAGAATCATGAAAGAAGGTGCTATCTATATCATGAAAACAGCTTACCTTGGAACGAGTTTCAGGAGAAAGTAAATGAGCAAATTGGCGTGATAAAGCCTTTTCATCTATCTGAAGTGAAGAACCCAATTCAATGGACTAAGATGTTTGGCATGAAGCCTTATCTTCAAAGATACCTCAACAGAGGATGCAAGATAATTCTAAAATGTGATGACCAAGTTGTTGAATGCACTCCTGAAAATCCCAAATATTTGGACACGCTGATAGGAACAAAAAAGAGATGCGAAGCTGAGGGGAAAGAATGCAAAATCATCTTACAACCAGTTCTTTCTTCTCAAAGTAGTTTGAAAAAATTCTTGGCTTAGAATCTAGTTAATGTGCTCATTTTCTCGAATTTAAAGTTACTACTAAAAGACAAAGAAGCTCCAAAGGATAAGCGTAAGTTCCCATGAAATTTATTGGCGTTCAAATAAGCGTCAATAATCTGATTTTTATTATTTATTATTTTGTACTCTCCTTTTTCAACCAGTATTGTTGAATAGATTAGACTATTTTTAAAGTCAAATGCTGCATTTTCGTCATATGTGCCAACATAATTCAACCTTCCCAATCCTATATGCTGAAAACACAAAAATTTTCCATGTTGTATCTCAAGAAACAGATTTGGCCTATGATAACCATTTAGAGAATATTGTAAAACAAACTTCTTTTTTTCATTCTTTACTTTGGACAATATGTCAAAAAGATCTTTGTTGTTAAGTTCAGAGTTCTCCATAAATGGTACCAGGTCAAAACTATTTACGCTCATAATCCTATCTATTTTATTTCCTTCAAAATCAAAACAATGAAAAACCAAAGAGGTTTCATCTTTCTTTCTGATCAGATTTGGATATTTCGGAACGAGTTTATCTTCAATCAAAGTTTTGACAACACCAGATAGCCAAGGAACTCTTCTGGAAATTCTGTTACCAATAAACATTGCATAATTTGTCACCATTTTCTCAAATCGATAGTTTGAGACTTCTTGTATCATACTAGGATATACTATCAATGGTAGAAATTTCTCTTTGATTTCTGAATTGTAAGTGTGATTATTTGCACTGAAAACTGCATTATGATATAATTTTGTCATATTATCTGAAAAAAACCCAAATTTAGAGTGAGAAAGAGAGTATTCCCTCAAATCCTCGACTGCTTGCCGTTTAGCACCAGAAAACTTCGACTTGGTTTCAATAAAGATGTAGCTAAAGTCTTGTTTGATTCTTCCTAAACCAAAAATATCAATAAAACCATAACTCTCTTCTTGACGTATCGGAAACTCTAGTGAAAATGTTTTGAACTCCTCGATAGCAAATTTGGCTTTTAATATCTTTTCTAGAATAACTATGTTGGGTGGAGAGTTAAGCACCTTTAGAATAAAAGTTTCCATTCTCTTAGTTGACATTTTCTTCACATATTAAAACAACATATTGTCTTAAAGAATTTCTTGGGGGTTCTCAGTTCTGTGTGTGTGCCCACCACTTAGCGCAATATATTATTCTTATTCACCTCTTGTATCGTTTCTGTTGCATTCAGCTTTTGGTCTATACTCTATTTTTCTAGTTCTTTCTTTATGATGTTTTTCACATTCTTTTATTCGAATAAGCATCCAATCATTATCTTCATAAACACATCCACAAAGCAAGGTTTTAACAGGCAGTATCTACACCATCACAAAAGTTAAGTCCAATAATCAATTTAGCACTTATGTAAAATATCTACTTAGCGCTTGATTGTAACGATGTGCACCCGAAATATTCAATGAGAGTAACTTTTTGTTAATATTTTAGACTTTATAGTTTTTGTTTTTATATATCTTTTTAATCGTTTCTCTTCCCAATTCTTTAACCACAAATTAAAATTACACTCAAAATTCCATGGACTATAGTTGTGAGCATATTATGCTAAGTTCTTGTGTGATAACCTTCTTTTTTAGAAAATTCATAACTAAATATCGATTTACAAAGTTGTTTATTAGTTTGAGTGTTTTGTAACTTTAAAGAATGCAACCTAAAAAAAAAGACACGACAATTCTGGAACAATTTAGATGTCCTACTGGTCTTCAGGGTAGAACTGTTGCTGCTTCGATGAATCGAAGTCATAGGGCCCTTTCAGAATGGGGTCTTAATAAGCTAAACCTTGGATCCAGATTTGTGATTTTGGATGTAGGTTGTGGGGGCGGTAAAAACTTGACCAGGATGGCGCGATTGGCTTTTCAGGGCAAGATATTTGGCATGGATTATTCAGCTACTATGGTTAAATATTCCAGAGAAAAAAATAAAAGGCTAATTAATCAAAATCGCTTGGAAATAGTTCAAGGTTCAGTTGAAAAAATTTGTTTTCAAGAAAATTTCTTTGACTTGGTAACGGCAATTGAAACCTATTATTTTTGGCCCAACCTAATAGATGCTTTTCGAGAAATAAATCGTGTATTAAAACCCACAAGAAATCTAGTAATCATAAACGAAATGATCAAAGATGGAATTTATGAAATAGATAATGCTGAAATAATTAAGAAAACACATGTTCATCTTCTAACATTAGATAAACTTAAGTACATTTTGCAATCTGCAGGTTTTGTGAATGTACAGACTTTTACTAAGATCAATTCCCCTTGGAACACAATTCTTGCTCAAAAACCATAAACAAAACTTAGCAAACCCAAAGTTAGATATTATTTTGCACGATTTTTCTGTAATTTATTATGATGAAAAGAGAATATGTTTAAAAATCACAACTTTTATGGAAGAAATCTGCATACTTACCATTTAGTTTATACTTTATTTGAAGAAAATTGTGTTTTTCCAGAAAAAACAATGTGCCTTTAATTATCCAGAAATGTTACCTTCTTTTAACTAACTCTCTTTTTGTTCTATAATTTTTCCTCATATTCCTTTATAGCAAACTTGTATCAAATTCAATAAGATTGCGGTAATCCTTTTTTTGTCGATGAGGAATAAAATTGGGAAATTTAAAGGTAGTAAAACAACTTACACTGAATGAAAACCTCCTTATGGTGAGTATGATTTTGGCTATTTTGGGTTATTACGTCATTGCTGAATGGCAAGTTTTAGGAGGTTTATTAACAGTATTTTCAGGGTATGGTATCATGGCTATGCTACTAAATTGGTTAGAAAAGTTTGCTGTTTTCTTATTTTGAGACTCCAAATTATAAAAAAAAGATCGTCAGATGTTTAGTGATTATTTTCTTCTTAATTTTTATTATGGTTTTTTGTTGTTTTATGCATGTGGTTTATAAGTTTCTGTGTGGCCTTAGGTTTTGTTGTGTGAGAAGTGATTTTTGCACGCGTATTAGTTTAATAGGAGTTGATAATGCGAATGTATAATAATAGAG
>JAUWJK010000054.1 GCA_030607735.1 Candidatus Bathyarchaeota archaeon | reverse complement strand
ATTCCCTTAATAGAGCAAGCCAAAAGCTCTATAAAAATTATAGTTTATGATTGGCGTTGGTACCCGGAAAACATAGGCGCTTCAATACAGGTGTTTAATCAAGCTATTGTGCGAGCAAATAACAGAGGCATAGTAGTAAAGGCAATAGTTCAAAGAGAAGATATTGCAAAGATCCTTAAAAAGCTAGGGATCTGGGTAAAGAGAGTAGATTTTTCAAGAACACTACACATTAAACTTTTAATAATTGACGAAAAAATCGTAGTCCTGGGAAGTCATAACTATACTTTAAATGCTTTTCACTTGAACGACGAAATAAGCGTTATTATAAAAAACGAAGAAATAGTTAAAAAGCTTAACAGGTTCTTCGGCAATTATTTTCTCTAACATGACAAAAATAACTTCAGAGGAAAGATTTTTAGATATAAGAGTGAGAGGAAAATTTGGCAAAGCGTGGATGTATGGAAAAAAAATTTTTGGAAAAGGAGGATACGGAGAAGAAGAAATTTGCTGGGACTATTTTGGATACGGCTTTAATAAGTACGGAGAAACAAGATATGGAGAAGCAAATGAACGCTGGGGGATCTATCACACAAGACATGAACTAGGAAAAACATACACGACAAAAATGAAATTTTACATTCCCTCAAATCCTAGAACTCCGGCGCAACAAAGCTGGAGGCAAACATTTAAAGACGGAATGATAAATTGGAACAACTTGACAGAAGAACAACAAAAAGAGTATAATATAAAAGGAAGCAAATTAGGCCTTCCGGGCCAAAATGTTTTCATAAAAGAGTATCTCAATTCTCAATAAATCGTCGTTGAGATATAAGAACAAAAAATAACAAAAATTAATAACTAAGCACACATGGCCAAAGTAACAGGACCTTTAATGTCTATGAGCGCAAGCGGTAAACTTGGTGAAGCTATCGTCTTTTTCACTTGGAAAGGACTAAATGTCGTTAGGCAGTGGGTATCGCCCTCTAATCCTCAAACGACAAGTCAGGGAGATAGAAGAATTATAATTGGAGGAACCGGAAGAGCAGCCGCAGAAATAGTAGTAGATTCTGCTTTTCATCAACAACTGATTGACCTAGAATTGATTCCAAACGGACAGACTAAGCAGTCATATATGGTTAAGTATATCCTAGACAACTATCTTCTTAACGCAACTAGCTATAGCACAGAGTTAGCCGCTATAAAAGCAAACGCCGTTTCAGATGATTGGGCAACCGCCGCAAATACTCTTGACGTTTTAGAATTTGATTTAGACTACGCAACTATCGCTCCTTACGACAAACGATTAGGACTTTATTTGATGGCAAAAGCCGCAATCGCTTTAGACTTCACAGGAACTCCTTATTCCATAGGATTGTCAACTTGGACCGCAACACAAATAAATCTATTTGTATCAGATCTAACATTACCATAGAAAAGGATTTATATTTTCTTGTATATAAATAAAAAAAGCCCCATATATTTGGGGCTTTTTTAATACTTATTTTTTTCTATCTCGTCTCAAACTTCTTTGCTTTCGATTATACTCTTTTCGTGAAATTTTGGGAGCCTCTTCTTCGTCATCGTCGTCGTCTTCTTCTTCTTCTTTCTTTTCTTCTTCTTTCTTTACGGGTTCTGATATAGAATTATCTACCTCTTCCTCGACAGGAGGCTGATCAGTATTTTTTTGTTCTTTAGTCATAAAATTAAAATATAATTAACTAGTTAATTATTGATCGACCTTTTAAAAAACTATCTTACCAACTCTTTTATTTTTAGGTCCTCGGAAAACCCGGTTCTTTTAGATACAAAATTTACATAATTTTCTAGGGCTTTATCTTTAGTATTAGACCAAATGCGAATCAGCTCTCTTAACGTAGCAGTTTCAGCGTTGATATACCTAGATTTGTTTTGAGCTTTGTACATTAGATCAAAACACATAGCGAAAAAACCAATATCGTCGCTATAAAATACAGAGAAACCATTCCTAACGCCTAGCTGAAATATGGAAAAACGTAAATTGCCTGGGTTATGATTACGATAAGAAATAGTAGGGCCTCCGTCTTTAGCAGCTGGATGATTTTGCGGCGCCCAACCCTCATATTCTTGTATAGCACTAGCTAACTTTATTATTTTCTGATTTATCACGATTTTTTGCGTTGACAAAGTAGTAGGTAACGACGGCTATGACACAACCTCCAACAACATGATCAACGCCTTTAAGTAGCAAATAAAAACCAAATATAATGACAATGATGCCAATAAAATCAGCAGGACGAAAGCGATTAAAAACTTTTGACATAAGTTATACACAAAACATTAGAAACTAAGCACTTCACATACTTATTATAACATAATATACTAAAAAGTGGAAGAGAAAATGAGACAACGACATCAACTGAAATTTAAAGAACAGGCACTATCTCACGTGTTTTCAAACACTTCCAGTTGGTGCCTGTTTTTTGAGTTAAGCAAAATTTTATGAAACATACACAAATACCAAACAATTTATTTAATGGAGAAATGAAAAAAATGAGAGATACAGAATTGCGAATAGTTTTAATTGTAATGAGAAAAACACTCGGCTGGATAGAAAGCCCCGGAACAAAAAAAAGAAAAAAAGAGGATTGGATCGCTTTCGGCCAACTAACAAAATTTTCAGGTAGAACAAGAAAAGCTATTTCAGCAGCAATTGACACTTGCGTTAAAAATAAATGGATAGAAGCAAGAAATAAAAAGGGGGATATTTTAGATACGCCTCAAAAAAGAATGATTGGACGAGGAGGAAAAATATTTTACCGGCTAGGAAAAGTTTTTTCTTCTAAAATAAAAAGGGAAAAAGATACGCCTTTTATGATAAAAGGCGTAAAAAATTCCATAAAAGGCGTAAAAAGAAAGGTGTTAAATTTACGTTCTACAAAAGAAACCTCTATACAAAAGAAACCTATACAAAAAGAGAATACATATATTAAAATTTTTAATTTTTGGAAATCTAAAAAAATAAATAAAGAAAAAATGTTAAATGATAAAAGCAAAAATGCTATTAAGGAAAAATTAAAAGAGGGATACAAATTAAAAGAAATTAAGAAATCAATAAATAATTATAGTATAATAATTAACAGTGACCTATACTTCTTTCACTTCAGATGGACTTTAGAGCATTTTCTTAAAAAGGGGTTTGAGCAATTTCTTAATAAAGAAATTGCTATAAAAAATTACAAAAAACATTTATCTGACGAGGAAGAATTTGAACTTGCTAAAAAAAATGATACCAATAGAAAATGAAAAAGGGGAAATCAAAATAAGAATAGCAACAAAATTTGTGAGCATAAAAGAATGGAATGACTTTTACAGCTTCTCTCCTGAACTTTATAAAGTTTTTAAGTATGTAAAAAGTCTTTCCGGAGAAAAAGATATTGGAGTTAAAATAGTTTTCAGGGTAGCGTTACACAAAGAATGGATAGAAAAAGATAAAGATTTAAACGAAAAAAGATACGAACGTGAATTATGTAAAGATATTAGAAAAAAAGAGGGCTCTTTTTGCTCATGCGAACCTGAAAGACTGGGTAAAAAATATTTTAGAAGTAAAAAAGAAGGAATGAAAAAGAAAGACTATATAAAAGAACTAAAATACATGAGAAAATATTTAAGAAAATACACAAAACTTAAAGTATAGTTTAATTAAAAAGAAATTGTTGACACTTGACAAGCTCTACCTATCTGTTAAAATTACTAATGGAGGAGGACAAATCATAATAAGTGATCGGGACCCTAAAGACGACCTAAAGCCGTCCATTGATTTGTAGAATGTAATGTTCTTCCCGATCACTGGACGGCCTTTATATTATCAAAAGAAACATGTTAAAAATCAAAACAAATAAAAAAACATGAGATACAATAATAAATTTTTAGGAATAGCATTTTTACTTTTTATGCTCTTGCTTATAGCAAATATAGTAGGATCTTTAATCTCTCAACTATTTTAACATGAGCAAAGAAGCTAAAACATATATAACAATTTGTAGTTTATGGTTCATTGAATTTTTAATTTTTTGGATCATAATTAATAAAAACTTAATATCATAAAAAAAAAACAATGGCAACTCATTCAAGTAACATTGTTCACTCCGACGAGAAAAGACACAAATGTCATTTTTGTGGTGCGGTTAGATATGAAAGTTTCATGAGAAAACTAGAACCACGAGAAACAAACACCGTTTCTCAATTTAATAATGATATGAAATGCTGGGCTTGTTTAAGAG
Organism: Candidatus Bathyarchaeota archaeon; assembly: GCA_030607735.1. Classification (GTDB taxonomy): domain Archaea; phylum Thermoproteota; class Bathyarchaeia; order Bathyarchaeales; family Bathycorpusculaceae; genus AD8-1. The sequence continues at coordinate 6,236 of JAUWJK010000054.1, read as the reverse complement.
ATTGTTGGAGGCAAGAGAATGTGTGAACAAATCGATTTGTTGACACTCCGGAGTAACTACAATTAAATTAATGCGGTTTTCTTTTTAAAAGAAAATCCGCAGAAAAGAAAAATAAAAACATGGGAAGAGATTTTTTAATAACAGGATCTCCGAGATCCGGAACAAGATTTATGGCAGCTCTCTTTAGAAGTGCTGGTTTAGGCGCTACACACGAGGGCGTTTTCATTCCAGCCGGAATAAGGCCTAGAGTAATAAAAAACGTAGAATCGTCATGGTTAGCAGCGCCACATTTACAAACGTGGAAATACCACTTTAAAAAAGTGATTCATTTAGTAAGAGATCCTATTTTAGTTATCAGTTCACAAAGAGAAAGGGAAATCATGTTTAAAAAAGAAAGTCCCTACACGAAATACATCTACGATAACGTTTCTGAAATAACAAATTTTAATAATTCAATAGACAACTATCTTCATTTTTGGATAGCGTGGAATGAGATGATAGAAAAGCACACAAAAATAAGAGTAAAGATTGAAGACATAAATAATGACCGGGAAAAATTTTTGCAAGATCTAGGAGTCTATGCCATAGGAAAACAACTCTATAAAAATTTCAAATGTAATAGCGACGGCGAAACTAAAAAAATCACAATGGAAGAAATCGAGAAAAGTCAATGGAGTAAAAAATTCAAAGAGAAAGCAAAACAATATGGTTACGATCTTTAGCAAATAAAAAAATTTTATTTTTCTTACTGGCTTTAATAAAAAAGAAAAGCCCTGCAAAAGCAGGACTTTTCTTTTTTAAATCTTACAAGGAAAGATTATGATTATGTGGTTTGTAGAACTTCAAGAATTAAAGAGTCAGTTCTAAGGTCTTCAAGCAATGAACTAGGCAACACTCCAACTGTATCAACTTTGAGGTAAGAACGAACAGAAACCCAAGCCGTGCCACTAGTATCGTCAACCGCCTGAATTCGCGCTTCAATAACAACTTCAACACTATCACCCTTTTTAACGGTCACAGTATCACCACTAGCAAATTCATCGCCGTCTATTTCAATATATTCAGTGCCACTAGCAATTTCCGCACAGAGTCCTGAACTACCACTAGCCAAAACATCCAAAGTAATAGCATCATCATCAAAGACCAAATCTACGTCATCACCTAAAGCTTTTACAGTAAATTTAATTGTACTGTCCGCAGAAATAACATAACCATCAGTATTTTCGTGGGTTTCAACTACATCATCAGTGTAAGCTACTTCCGGAGCTGCAAGATATAGATATTGAGTTTCCCCTGCTACGGTAAGGGTTGTCCCTCCTGTAACATCTTCATCGTTAGCGTCTTCCCCGAGTATTTCTGTAACAGTAACAGTAATTGTTTCTCCGTCAGCATAAAGACCAGTTGTTCCATCTTTAGCTAAAATATCAACTTTAACAGTTAATAATTTAGTAGCGTCTTCGTCAATTGAAACTTCAAGGTCTTCAAAAGTAAAATCCTCCAGATTATTATCGTCATCACCAGCAGGAGTTTCAATGCCTATTTTATCTGCTCCGTCATAAAGACTAACAGAACGGACAACCTCATGAACATCTTTAGTGCCGGTATCTATTGAAACCGTTACATCTGTTAATTCAAGGTCAACATCCAAAGCTTCAACGTCAAAAATTAACAAATATTGGTCCTCAATAACATCATCTTCGTCAACAATAATTATTCCTTCTTCAATTCCGTCTGCGTCAACCTCAACCGCAATTTCACCTATTTCTGCTTCGGCGCTGAGAAATGTTCTTCCGGTTAGTTCAGTAGTAAAAGTACTTGACAAGCCCAATGAATCTTCGTATCTAATGCCATCTGCAGGAATTGATAAAGTAATCTCTACTTTCTCCGGACTAGAGAGGCCGTTCACCTTTAAATAAAGAGTTTCTTTTGTGTCTTCTGTTACCAAGATATTTAAACCGGAAAAGCGAAGTCTATAATCATCTGTACCGTCTTTTATAAAAGCGTCTGAAATAACATCAAGTCCCTTGACAGCATTGTCTTCGTCATAAAGGGAAACATAGCTTATATTATCCCAGGGCTTGTCACCATCAAATCTTACATCAATTCTTTTTATGGTAATATCAGAATCTTCAGCTTCCATTTCTAAAGCCATAACTGCTTTATTTACATCATCTTCATATACATCAGTAGCGGTAGGAACCGCTAATAATTTAGCTGTTAAGCTTCCCTCAGTACCCACTACTCCTTCGTCATCTTCGTCTTCTTCATCATCAACTACGCCCTCGCAATAAGTTGTGCTGGCCGTTGTGTAGGAATCTCTATCAAACGAATTGATAACATAGATGCTATCAAAATCAAAGCTCGAACTAGCGAAACAATCAGCAGATTCAATCCATTTTTTAGTTCCTACATCGCCGTCCGGATAAAGTTTATAAACCTTTTCATCGCCGTCTGCTCTAACTAATTCAGAAGTAGTGTAAGCGGTTAAAGTCCCGTCGTCAACTACTTGAATATCTGTCCATTCCAAATGGCCATACATATTAAAGACGTCAGGATTCAAGATTAATCTCTTGAACGTCTTGTCGCCAACTAATTTGACAATATAAACGTCAACCTCATCAGCTTCTCGGACTAGATCTCCGTCTGCAAAAGTGGCCGCATGAACTGGAAGAATCAAGAACAGCCCTGACAACATAGAAATAGTTGTAAAAGCTGTAAAAATCGATATTAGTTTTTTCATTATTTGTAGAAGTAGATCTATGCTAACTAATTACGCAAAATAAATTTCACGTTATTACTTGTATTATTCTACTTCTATTTTAATTTTAGACTTTTTTTCTTATTTTCCATCATCGACCTTAGGAGTTTTACCTCAAGACACGAGGTGCCCTCGAGGAGCTCGCACCCCGGATTTCCGAGGTTCCCTGATGGTATTTATTATTTACTCTGATTTATAGATTCAAAGTCTTCTGAAGGTTCATTAAAACTTTCTGAAGCATTTTGTGGAATTATAGTTGTAGGAGAAGTAATAATGTTTTCTCTTTCTTCAGGTTCTTTTTCTTCTTCAAGCTCGGCAGTTTCCGTTATTTCCTCTTCTGCTTTCACTTCTTCGCCTAAAAGAACAGCTAAAGCTCTGTCTATAATTTCTATAGCTTGAGCTGTTTCTTCAGTCCCCTCTTCTTTATATTTTTCTACTAATTTCTTTTTGGTTCTTCTTAATTCTTCTTCTGAATTAAATGTTTCCTGCTTAACTGTTTCCGCTATTTTTCTGGTCTTTTCTGGTTCATTCTTTTGAGCTTTACTTAATTCAGTTTTACTGGAAATTATTTGATTTTCTAATTTATCTACTGCTTTATTTACTTGTTCTGTTTTATCAAATAAAGCTTCTTCAGAATTTATAATTTGAGTCAATTCTTTAACTCTAGAGCCAACAAACTGCGCTTGCAGTTTTGATTTACCCTCTTGAGAAGAAAGAGCTATTTTTACGTTTTCTACGGCCAATTTAACTGGATAAAGGAAATCTCCCGGAACACTGCTTTCTGCAATCTTAATAGTTAAAAAACCACCACCAAAAATCATCATAATTAACAAACTTACTGCTATCACTGGTTTAAAAACAAGCCTAGGCGTTAATCCAAGGAATTTGGATACAAAAAAACCCGACAAGCTATGAGTTTTTTTAGCCTTTTTGTCGGATGAAATTTTTAATAACAAAATACGCCTTTGGCTTTTAAGCCATTCTGGATCAGGTTTAATATTTTTAAGCAATTTAATTTTATTGATAATGGTATTTTTCATTTTCTAAAACCCTTCACTATATGAAGACGTAAAAGTATAGATTTTGTTACAGTAAAAACTTATCCACAATAAAAGATTTGACAAGAACATTTTTAAATACTAAAATTAAACTAGCGATAAACTAATTACTTAGAATCCCTAATGCGAAATAGATACAGTTTATCGCTGGTCTGTTTTTTTATTTGGTTACGGAGTCAGTTTCGCTGACAGCGTTTTCTCGGCTCCGGGCTGGCTGCTGATCTCTTATGATAGTAGTTTAAAGAACAGATAAAAGTCTATTTCGCATTAGGGATTTTAAAAAAGTCAAGTATTATGGAGCACATAAAACCAGTATTAAAAAAACAAATAGAAAAATATCAAGAGGGTTTAAGGGCAACTTATACGACTATAATTCATCAAGCAAGAGAAGAATTAGGGCTTTCTTTAATTGAATATTCCGTTGCCGATATTATTCATCATTTATCAGGCGCGCCAAAAAGTAGAGCATTAGGGGGTTGGTGTTATGCGAGTAAAAAAACCCTTGGCGATGATTTGGGTTTAAGTAAAAGAACCATTGAAAGAGCAATTAATAAACTAATTGATTTAGGATTACTAAAAAAAGACCCAGATACAAAATATTTGACAACCACAGAGCTTTGGTATGAGAAAATTGAAATCTATAAAGCCAGAATTCTTAAAAGGGGCCAAACAAGTCGCACGTAGCGACAAATTGTCGCACATAGCGACACATCTTTGTAAAACATTAAAACATCTTTTAATAGTGACAAATTGTCGCACAACCAGCGACAAATTGTCGCACAATAAGTATATATAATAATATATATATAAATAATTTTAAAATTTTCCTTTAATAAGCTACTAAAAATCCTTGACTAACTAAATAGCTAAGCAAATAAATAAACATTTGAGTAAGCAATTGAGTAAGCAAAATAAAAAATGAGTAAGCATTTGAGTAGTCAAATGAGTAATCAAAATGAAAAATGAGTAAGCAAATGAGTAATTAAATGGATAAAAATAATGACTTCTTAACAATTAAACAAGCTGCCGAGCTAACTAATAAATCAACAATAACGATTAGACGTTTAATTAAACTTTTGCTTACGCAAAACAATCCGGAGGTTATACATTTGATTAAGCAAAAACAGGGGAGAGGAGGTTTTATTTATAAGGTAAAACAAGATTTGATTAGGCAAAAATATAATTTGCCTACTCAAAAGGATAAACAAAAAGAAAATTTGCCTACTCAAAAAATTGAAGATGATAAGGGAACACAAAAACAAAAACCTGAAACAAGCAGTAAAGCTAACGTCAATACTGAAGTTTTAGAAGCCAAAACAGAAATCATTAATATTTTGAAAGGAGAACTTTACAAAAAGGACCACCAAATGAAAACTAAAGATTGGCAGATTGGATCCCTAGGCAAAAAGATAGATAACTTAATAGAAAGAAATAGAGAAACCAATATTTTAATTAAAGGCTTGCAGGATAAAGTATTTATGCTTGAAGCGCCAAAAAACCCCGGGCCCAAAGATGAAATTAAAAATAATCCCAAAACAAAAAAGAGGGGAGCGCTTAGCAAATTACTTAACAAAAAAATTTTCTGACGTCTATCTGTATTATATCTCTATGTTTTTTTAAAAAAGCATATAAATCCCGCAAAACAAACCATTCTATTTCAGCAACTAAAAGCGGCGAGGATAACTACCGGAGTGGTTAAGGTGGCAGGAAAAGAGAAATTTCTCTCTTGGAGGTTTTTTTCGAAATTGTTTAAATCCTCCTTTTAATTCCTGCCACCCTTACCGCTCCGGATCAGGAGGGAAATTTCCTCGTCGCTTTTAGTTGCCTAAAAGACTTATAGGTTTCTCTGTTTGTTTTTTTAATTTTGTTAAAGAATACTATCAGCCCTGATCTTTGTTTGGCTTATTGACAAAGCATTTGAAAATGCGATAATTGAGCTAGAGAGTAGAAAATAAATATCAATAAATAAAAATCCCGGGCGCTTCTACTCTTTAGACGCCTTTTTTCTATGCAAAACATCCCTTAGAAAAGTTGCAAATTCTAAGTGGGGAAAATTGGCGTCGGCCCGGGATTGCTAGAAATTGTTTTTTTAATTTTGTCCTGTTTTATTTAAAAAAGACAGGACTTTTTTTATTTCTCATGAAAAACGAAATTTTTTTTGCGAAATATCAATCTATTCTAATACTTAAAAATATTGAGGATTTGGGGGCGAAAACCCCCAATATTTTTAAGCAAACAAAGAAACCAAAAAAAAGAGCAAAACTATTTTCATTCAAGTCCAAACCCTTTCTCAAACAATTACGCAGCTGAAGAAAAACCCTCCCAAGTAGGCGAGGCATAGCAGAGTCAAAAGAGAAGGGGCTTTGCCGCGCAAAGCGAGGCAAACAGCCAGCCGATTTTATTTAGTGAGCGTTGAAGCT
>JAUWJK010000035.1 GCA_030607735.1 Candidatus Bathyarchaeota archaeon | reverse complement strand
TCTAAGTATTCTTTAAGGTACGTGCATCCCTCTTCTGACAGGAACGTGAAGTATTTTTGTCTTGTTTTGCTTAAGATGGGTCTAACAAGGACCATTGTGGGTACCCTATCAAATGAGACCTTCCCGTTATCCACTTTTAACTCAGGCAGATCTCGTAGAGTTAATCCGTCGCTTCCATCGTGATTACCAAGTGTATGAGGCCTAAGATCTGCGAAAGCAATCAGCACCTCTGCAACTCGGACTCTAGAAGATGAAGCCCTGAAAATTCTTGAGAGTTCTTCATGAGAAGGTATTTCTTCATTATCAAGGGTAGGTGTGGCTGATGGGTTGCTAACCTTAATTTTCCTAGTCAAAAGGACATCATTATATCGCAACCAAGATCGCAAAGATTTGAGCAACCCCCTAATGTAACCAGGAGATTTATGTTCCAACTCCAATTGAGTTACCATGTCCTCAATAGAATCCTGAAAACCTTTAAGATCAGAATTTGCCATCTCAACCAAACCACTAGGTGTGGTCTTGAGCAGCTCGCAGTTTCTCTTCAATCTGCGTTCATAAACTTCAGCAGTAATAGGACTGCCTCTAGCTAAATTAGTTCGCCACCGCGCAATATCGCCTTTCACATTGATCCACTGCAAAACAAAATTCTGATTTGACATTTTTACCGTCAATAATTATTAGTCGAGACACACATTTAAGGGTATCTGACCCTAAATAGTGGCGGGCCCGAGGGGATTTGAACCCCTGATTTCCGGCTTTCTTCCACAGAAGTGCTCGGAGGCTTGCGCACCTAGCTGGTAGGCAACAAGGTTCGGCGCCTTAATCCGTGCTGGGCAACGGGCCCACATCTAAAAAAAGAACCAGACAAGATTTAATATTAACCGGTTTTATTCACCAATTATCTTCGAATTAATCCACCAAGCCTTTTTCTTTCCAGATTTTTCACCAGCACAATAATAAATTAAGGCTTCACCAATCTGTTTTTTCGAGTTTCTCTGCAATTTCCGCAGTCTATTTAGAATTAACCACCTGTTTGTTTTGATATATTCTGCCAATTCTGGAGTAGTTGCACCTTTATAATGTAATAAATAATCTATAATTTTGTGATCTATGTCGTCAATACAAAACATATGTGGATTAAGCTTTCCATTATGATATGTCAGAAGTTCCAAATCTGCCAAATGTTTTCTGATTTCTTGGAAATCAGTTTCAATTTTGAGCATTTTTCCTTCCAATTCAAGAAGTTTATCCGGTTTTGGAGTTTTTTGAAGTTTATTGACAATCGCTTCCCTAATAAAATTACTTCTATCCCCCTCAGGAATCCGCAAAACCATTTCATTATAAACCTCTTCAGGAAGTTTTGCAGATACTACCCTGAATTTGCCTAAATTTTTCACACCCCTATTTAGATACTTCTATTATTTTGCATTTTTGCTATATAAAACAGTTTTAAAAAAAGATGAATCTGATTTAATTAAGCATAATATTGTAAAACATTATTTAGTCACAACAGTATATCCAGCAATTTTTGCTAATGCTATACATCTATTAACAATCATTATCTGAAGACTTCGTCTCAAAACTTCCCCATCAAAATTCTTTTTTTTCAAAAGAGCTAATTTTTTAGCTAATTCTGGATCACCAATACCTTCAAACCATACTTCAAAATCGCCCCTTTTCATATGAAAATCAACAGAATTAACTTGAATTCTTTTAAGTTCTTTATTGAAAGTCTGAAGGTTATAGGCATTTATGTTTAAAGGTTCATCTATGTCTTTGTAAAAATGGAAAGCTTTATCATGCAGTTTTCCTACGAGCAAGATCCTCGCTAAATCTCTAGTGATTTCAGGCAATCCAAGAAATTTCTTTCCTTTTTGAGTAATTGTATAATACCCTTTTTCAGAAGAAATCACATATCCCATTCGTATAAGTCCCAAGATATGCATCATAACTGAAGGAAACTCTTTTCCAATTTCTTTTGAGACTTGAATTGGCTTTACCGATCGATCACGCAACAACAAGTCATCTAATATTTCAAGTTTAACAGGAGACAAACTCATAGCAGGTTACACCAATTTTTTATATGAGTAGACAAACTAATCAAAGTTTCCCATTTACTTATTGAATTAAAATAAGCAAAGCTTTAGTACAGAATATTATTATTGCTAATCTGGAAATGGTGATGAGAATGAAAGCTGCTGTACTTGTTTATGAGTATCCTCCAAAAATTGTAGGTGGACTTGGAACTTATGCTGCTGAAATAACTCGAAAATTTGTTTTAATGGATCATGATGTTACAGTATTTACCATGAATGATGATGAAGGTTCGTTACCTACAAGAGAGATTTGGCGTGGAATAGAAATCCATCGCCCTTTACATATCGATGTTTCTGATTCGTTGCCTGATGTAATTGCTGAAGATATAAGAAAGTGGGGCAGAGGAATTAATCTATTTGGAAAATTACTTGTGTATAATTATTTAACTGCTTCAAAACTCATCAATGATCTTATTAAAAAAGAAAAAATCCAATACGATATTGTTGTTGCACATGATTGGCTCTCTATTATAGGAGGAATTACAGTGAAAAAAGAGACCAAACTCCCCTTGGCTTTTCATGTTCACTCAACAGAAAAAGGAAGAACGTTAGGAAATGGATCAGGAGTTGTAAGCAATATTGAAATGCGTGGAGGAAAAATGGCTGACATTATTGTTACAGTTTCATATGCTATGAAAGATGAATTAATTCAACTAGGATTTCCGCGGGAAAAGATACATGTCATATATAATGGAGTTGATCCAAAAAAATATGATCCGAATAAATACTCAGCAGATCAAACTAGGAAGATTAAAGAACAATATGGAATTAAAGATAATGAACTTATGATCTTTTTTATTGGAAGATTAGTGGGAGTTAAGGGAGTGGATAAACTAATTATGGCTATGCCTCATATTTTATCTAAAATTCCGCAAGCAAGACTAGTGATTTTAGGAGTTGGTGATTTGCAAGAATATTTGATGAACCTAACCAGAACAATGAGATTGGATAAATATGTAAAATTCAATTTCAATTTTATTCCTGAAAAAGAAAGAATACTACATTATGCCGCTTGTGATGTTGCAGTTTTTCCAAGTCATTACGAACCATTTGGGATAGTTGCTCTTGAAGCAATGAGTATGGAAAAACCTCTAGTGGTTGGAGCATCTGGCGTTAGCGGAATGCGTGAAATAGTTATTTGCTGCAGTGAAGAACAGTGCGGATATCATGTTGATTCTAATAATCCTTCTGATATTGCTTGGGGCGTAATGAGTGCCTTGGAAGATCCAGAGAAAAGAAAATGGCTAGGAAAAAATGGTAGAAAAAGAGTTTTAGCGGAATTCACATGGTCTAAGATCGCTGAAAAGACAATAAAATTGTATGAAGAAACAATTCAGAAATGAGTTAACCTTTTCTTGGTGAAATATTGAGTTTTGAACCTGATCTAAAACGAAGGATTATAAGAGAAGCAGCAAACCTTCTTTATCTTGGAATTGAAAAAGAGTACAAACAAGCAAAAGAGAAAGCTGCTAAAACTTTTGGATCAAGAAGTCTTCCATCTAACATTGAAATTGCATTAGAATTAGACTCGATATCTGAAGAGAGAGAGGGAGAAAGCAGAAAGGAAAATCTAGTTAAAAAAAGAAGAGAATCTTTGAAAATAATGAAGATTCTTAAAGATTTCAACCCCTTATTAATTGGTAGTGTTTGGAGGGGAAATATCAACCAAAAAAGTGATATTGACATTATAGTTTATCATGACATACCAGCAGAGATTTTATTTCTATTAAAAAAGAAAGATGTTCATATTTCAAGAACAAAAAGAGTAAGTGTTACCAAAAAAGGTTTTTTTGAAGGCTCGTATCACATATACTTAAAAAATTTAGATAATCAAATTATTGAGATATCAGTTAGGAATCAAGATCAAATATTTGTTGTAAAAAAATGTGATATTTTTGGGGATAAAATTGTAGGCTTAAAAATAAAAGAGTTAGAAAAAGTACTAAAAGAAAATCCGACCAAAAAATTTTTCCGCTAAATAACAAAATCTATATCCAAATCGGGTTTACTAATAATAATTTTAAAAAAAACATTTAAGAAATTTGTCAATAAATTATTAAAGAAAAATGATATAGAGGCATAAATGTGGAAATCGATAAAGAAAAATTCAAGAAAAAATATCCTAAAATAAACGAGGAAATAGAACAAAATAGTAGCAAAATAAAAATCGATTCTGTAGAAAAAAAAGTAGAGTTACCTAAAAACAATAAAAATAAAGAAAATCTTCGGGGGTATGATCCCACTATTATTGATTTTATTCGACGTTGTACCACCTTAGAAGAAGCTGATTCAATAATTAATTATTTAGAGAAAAGAGGAGAAATCTCAAAAAAGTATGCTAAAAACATAAGAGACAAAATAAAAGATAAAGGAATTAGGAGTTTTGGTCCAAAAAAAAGTGAAAATTATTATTTTGAAAAAAGCGAAAAAATCACTGAGTCTTAATTTTAGACATCAGGTAACGAATATTGATCACCACACAGGATTTTATTATATTTAATAAAACTAAAAACATTGAAACGAACGAAAAACATACATAAAGAAAATAAACTAACGACCTAAACACTTTTATTCTACGCAGATAGTTTGAACAAAACTTACGCGGGGAAAAAAAATGGTAAAAATTATTGTTGATAAAGACAAATGTTCTGGATGCGAAACCTGTGCTAATACTTGCCCAGTGGGACTCTACGAAATAGTAGACGGAAAAGCTGTTCCTGAGAGAATGGATGATTGTCTAGTATGTAGAGCATGTGAAGCACAATGTCCTGAAGGCGCAATTCAGGTAATCGAGTGATTATTTTATCCTCTCAATACATAGAGCTTCCAGTCAGTTGTCAAAAATAGCTTAAAAAAATACTCTTAAGTATTTTTTCTTCTAAATTTTTCCGAAAATTACTTGATTTTTAATGAAGAAATTTTTTTTAACTCAAAAAAAGGATGAATATAGTACCTTAAGGTTAATCTAAACCTGTGCAACATTACAAGTTTTAATATTATAAAGCCAAGCTTTACTCTTCATTTATCCAATTTTGGAATAGAGCATTAGTATAGTCTGATAAGGTCATCTTCTGTTTCTTTGCAATTCTTTTTAGAGCATTATTTACTCCAGTAGAATATTGTATGGCTTTTTTTGGTTTATTTACTATAAATGGTGGTAATCCTAAATCTCGTCCAACTTGCCTTAAAACAAGTTTTCTTAAACATAGAGAATTGTATTCTAGTTTTAGAGCGAGAGGTAATTTAAGAGCAAACTCCACAAGTTCAGATGAGGCAAAAGGTAATCGAAGATATACTCCATGAAAATTGCAAAGTTTCATATCTCGCTCAAGATTATTTTTATACATGTTTGAAATATCATCATACATTTTATGCCTCACGCTTTCTTGAGAAACTGAAAGATATTCGTTAACGTAGCGTTTATATCCCCCGAAAAGTTCATCAGCTCCTTGTCCAGCCAGTAGCACTTCCAATCCTTCTTTTGCAGCATTTTCAGCTAGCCAATAAAATGGTATTCCAATACTTACTTTGATAGGATTTGGGTCTTCAATTATTTGTAAGATTTTTGAGACGATTGTTTGAACATTATTCTCTGAGTATTCATAAATTTTAATGGGTAAATTTAGAGTTTTAGCTGCTTTTCTCGCTTCTTCAATTTCGCAGATGTTATTTAAACTGACGTAAATCAATTTTACTTGTTTCACGTATTTCTTTGCTAGAAAAGCGATTAAACTACTATCTAATCCACCAGAGAAAGCGATGGCACATTTTGTTAAGCCACCAATTTGGGAATAAAGAGATTTATTTAATAAATTCAGTAAGATTTTCGCAGCGTTCTTTAAATTTATTGATATGGGATCAGAATAAATAAAACTTTTTACAGATTTGAATTTTAAACCAGATTGATTTACAATTCCGATATTTCCTGGCGGAAAGGATGTAGGATTGTCGATTTTCAGATTCCATAAAATTTTTTTGTTGGAAGCAAAAACGATATAATTTTCGTTTTCACCATAGTAAAATGGGTGTATTCCAATTGGGTCCCTTCCTAAAATAATTTGGTCTTTTTTTATAAAACCAAATACAAAAGCACCTTCTTGGTTTAGTATGAAGTCTTGGGCCATACGGATATAATTTATTTCTGATCGTTTCTTTAAATTATTCTTAATTATTACTTTTTGTTGTTTTGAGGAATACAGATTGCTATCAAACACTAAAAACCCATTATCTAAAACCTTGTGCGTATGTGGTTTTTTTTCCGAATCCTTAGAAAATAAATACCCAATAACTATGGGGGAATTAATTTTAGAGTTTTTTCTAGAAAGAAAATTTTTTTCCAAAAAAATCTGTGAAGGCGTAACTATTTCAAAGGTCGTAGAACTATCGTTGTTTATTGAGTTAAGTGCAGAAATTATTGTGTGAACTGCATTGTTGCTTTGTTTAGCTATAATAGCAAGTGTTTCTTTGATTCTGAGTTTGCCTCCGCAATATAAATTTATTTTTTGGATAGGTAAAACATTAATGTTTAATCAACATAAGTTTTCTTCAGGGAATAATAGTTTGCCTATTTTACCAATAGATACGGGTCGATATGGAACATCTCAAATGTTAAAGGTATTTGAAGAAAATTCACGAGTTCAAAGATTACTCAATGTCGAAGCAGCTTTAGCATTGGCTCATGCTAAAGTTGGCAATATTCCTCTTTCAGATGCAAAAAAAATCTCGGAAATGGCTTCAATTAAATATGTTAAAGTAATTCGAGTAAAGCAAATTGAAAAAGAGATAAAACATGATATTGCCTCTTTGGTTCGTGCTTTAGCTGAAGTATGTGGACCTAGCGGTGCATATGTGCACTTAGGTGCAACAAGTTATGATATTGTAGATACCGCTAATGCACTTCAACTAAAAGATGCGACTAGCCTAATTGAACAAAAACTTTTAGTGTTAAAAGAAATTTTGAAAAAAAAAGCAGTTGAATTCAAGGAAACTGTAATGATGGGTAGAACTCATGGACAACACGCTCTCCCGATCACATTAGGTTTTAAGTTTGCAGTTTGGGGATATGAGGTCATTAGACAAATTGAAAGATTAAATAATTGCAAGAAACGAGTATTTGTGGGAAAAATAAGTGGAGCCGTTGGAACTCAAGCAGGATTAGGTGAACATGCTGAACGTATACAAGAGCTTGTTATGAAGCGTTTGGGTATTTATGTTGCCGAAATTTCAACTCAAATAGTTCAAAGAGATCGATATGCTGAATTTGTGTACATATTAGGAATTATTGCTTCATCATTAGAGAATTTTGCAAACGAAATTCGAGAATTGCAGAGACCAGAAATTGGGGAACTCTTTGAAGAATTTGAAGTAGAAAAACAGGTAGGTAGTTCGACTATGCCTCATAAAAGAAATCCGGAAACTTGTGAGAGAATATGTGGTTTATCTAGAATTGTAAGGAGTTTAACTATCCCAGCAATTGAAAATATTGTAACGTGGCATGAAAGAGATCTAACTCAATCTTCTGCTGAACGGTTTATTTTCCCTGAGACGTGCATTTTAACTGATTATCTCCTCTATTTGATGATTAAAGTTGTAAAAAATTTGCGTGTTGATAAACAAAGAATGCTGAAAAATATGAGTCTCACTCAAGGACGAACTATGTCAGAAGCGGTTATGATGCAATTAATAAAAAAAGGAGTAAATAGGCAAGAAGCTCATGAATTACTAAGAAAATTGACCATAAAGAGTGAGGTTGAAAAAAAAGATTTCAAAGAAATTTTACTTAAAGATGAGTTTGTTTCAAATATTTTAAGTGAAAACGATATCGATAGTTCATTAGATTCAAAGAATTATTTGGGTACAACTATAAAACAAGTCGAAAGATTCTCCAAGCTAGGTTAGTATTCTGAAAGAAATCCTTGTTTCCATTCTTTACCTTTTCCTGTGTTTTCCAACTCGTCTTTATTTAGAAAAGCTCCTACTTGTTCCTTGAGTTTTCTTGCTAATCCAGGCCCTATTAGAGGAAGATTTGTTAAATCTTTAAATGGAGCTAATTTGATATCGTTAATTGTGCGGTATCCTTTATTAAATAAAATACGTCCACGAACTCGACCCACACCTTCCAATTTGACAATGTCTAAGAGTTCTTTCTTTATTCCTCTTGAAACTCTTGTATGTAGCTCTGAAGATAAGCTTAAAATCTTTTCGCATCCATAAAGTTTTGCTAAATTTAAGGTTGCGTGGAGTAGCCATTTTGCATTTTCGATTGTCCTGAATAGATCACCAGGTTGAATTCCAAATTGTCCGATTAGATTATCTTCACTTTCTTCTTCTATCCAACTTTTCAAGACTTTTGCTGTTTTAAATTCACCTAGAAATTCTTGAAAAGCGATGTGATCATCCCATTCGTTAGGAATTGGGGTAAAGAATTCGTCTTTATGTTTTTCCATAAGAAAGGTCAGATTATCTAGTTCACGTGAGTAAGGTCTCATTATAGGACCCATGTCAGGTGTATGAGTGATTAGATGAAACAGACTCAAGCTAGTTAATTGTAGAGGTTTTTGTTTTAGGGCATCTCGGATTATAACTCCTGAAAGCGGATCTATGTAAAGTTCACTAACTCTTTTTCCTAATTTAGTTGCAACTATATGGTCTCCATAAAGGTCCAACATTTCCTCGTCATAAAGATATTGAAGAGTTTTTGCGATTATTCTCTCAATGGTTTTTAGGTCATATTGATGCGCATAGAAAGTCTTGCCAAAAAAGGCGTAGACACCGTTTTGTGTATCAGCAAAACCCGAAGCAATTGTTGATAACACATGAGCGCGGATTATTTTTTCAACAGCAAGTTTTGACCATATTTTTTCAGTATTAGAAAGAAGATAATTATCCATTAAGAAATCTTGTTCTTCAGAAGTTTTAGAAATAATTATTGCTTCACCAACTTTATCATATTTGGGCCGTCCAGCTCTACCAGCCATCTGTTTGTAATCTAATACTGGAATTGGATAATTCCCATATCCTGGTGTCCAACGTCGATAATCATTAATTATTACTGTGCGAGCTGGAAGATTTACTCCAAAGGCTAAAGTTGGCGTGGCTACTAAGACTTTAATTTGTCCCTTTCTAAACAGATTTTCAATCAGTTTTCGGTGAAATCCAACTAATCCAGCATGGTGAAAAGCAACTCCATTCTTCACAAGGTTTGCTATTGATTCATTAACGCGATTTCTTTCTTCAGTTCTGAGAAGTTTGTCTGCTTCTTGGAGTAAGGTTCTTTTAAGTGGTTTTGATATTAATTCGCCTAATTGATCAGCGATTTTCTTTGCGAGGCTAACAGAACTCTTACGTGAGGATGCGAAAACAAGAGCTTGTCCACCTGTCTTGATAGTAGAAAGTGCAAGGTTTATTGTTGGATTACGAGTTTTTTTTTGTATTTCCCTTGTTGTATTGTCTTTGTATAGTATTTCTTGATCTAAGAGAATACCTTCTGAGAGAGATACAGGTCTCCAATCTGTAACTATATATTTGGCTTTAAGCCAATTAGCAATTTCTTTGACGTTATTAATGGTTGCACTTAATGCTAAAATCTGGAGGTCAGGATTAATATGCATGAATCTAGCTAGAACTATTTCAAGAGTAGGACCTCTAGCACCATCGTTTAAAAGGTGAATTTCGTCAGCGACAACTAGAGAAGTATTAGCTATCCAATCTAGACGATGTCTCAATAAAGAGTCAGCCTTTTCATTGGTTGTCACAATAATATCACAGTTTTCTAACCATGAATCTACACTATCAAAATCGCCTGTACTTATTCCAATCTTAACTTGTTTCCCATCAGGTTTAATTATTGATGAATATTTTTTAAATTCATCAAACTTTTCACTTGCCAGCGCACGCAATGGAGATAAATAGATTATCTTTCCTTTCTCATCTAGAATGTGCTTAAGACTGCAGAGTTCAGCGATTAAAGTTTTCCCAGAGGCTGTTGGACTAGCTAAAACTAGATTTTGATTTTCTAAAACTCCTGCTTTAATAGCTTCTTCTTGCGGAGGGTATAATTCAGTTATTCCAGAATTCAACATAATTACTTTGATAGATTTAGGAACAGGTAAGTCATTTATTTTCAATTAAATACGCCATCAAGGAAGTTTAATATTGGAAATAAGAACATACGCTAATTTATAGTATTAATTGAAATTATTTTGATTAATATGGGTACGTTTTTTTATGAGAATTTGTGATACTAAAAGTAACAGTTTAAGTGATTCATTGAAAAGGTTGGAAGTTACATGGTCGAAAATGTTAAGGAATTGATTAAAGCCCATGAAGGACTAAAACACGAAGTATATTTGGATAATGAGAATTCCACAATTGTTCCAAATGAAATACTAGAAACCATGCTTCCTTACTATAATAAAAGAGCCTATGGTAATCCAACTCTAACCCATAAACCTGGATGGGAAGCATTTGAAACAATAATGAAATCAGCCCAAAAAATTTCAGACTTTATTGGAGCAAAAATTCTTGAAGAAATCACATTTACACCTGGAGCAACAGAAGCAAATAACCTAGCCATCATAGGATCAACTTTTTCTAAAAGAAATAATGGAAAAAAAATAGTGATCTCAGAGATTGAACCTATTAGTGTATTGCATGTTTCAGAGATGTTAAAGAAATTCGGTTTTTCAATAATCAAAATCCCAGTTGATGGTAAAGGATTTGTTAACTTAGAGAAACTAAGTGAAATGGTAGACAAAGAAACTGCACTCGTGAGCATAGCAACCGTTAACAATGAAATTGGTACAATACAGCCAATAAAAGAAGCTGTAAAAAGAGTAAAAGAAAAAAATCCTAATACATTATTCCATACAGATGCATCAGATGCATTTGGTAGAATTCCACTGAATGTAATTGATTTACAGGTAGATATGGCTACGATAAATAGCTATAAGATTTTAGGACCACGAGGAATAGGAGCATTATATTGTCGGGAAGGACTAGAAGTAGAGAAAATACTGGAAGGTCAGATAGGTACCCAAAAACTATGGCCTGGAATTGAGAACACTCCATTAATTGTCGGATTTACAAAAGCATCAGAATTAGCTTTCCAAGATTTTCAACTAAATGTAGACTACATGACAAGGCTTAGAGATAAACTACTAAATGGAATATTAGATGAACTTTCTGATGTAAAGCTGAATGGTCCAAAAAATGAAAAAAGAACACCAGATAATCTAAACATAAGCATTCTAAGATGTGAAGGGGAGGCTTTAACAATCGAAATGAGTCTAAGAGGAATCTACATTTCCAGTGGTAGTGCATGCAGTAGAAGACTTCTTCAACCCAGTCATGTTTTAGTAGCAATAGGCAGAAAATACAGTGAAGCACATGGAAGTATACTGATGAAGATAACAAGAGAACATACCGAAGAAGATATTTCTTATGTTCTAAAAGAATTACCTGTTGCTGTAAAAAGATTACGAGGAATTGTTGGATCTACAAGAGTTGAATAAAATGTCACGAATCCCATTACCATATTCCCAAAAAGTTATAGATCTATTTAGAAACCCAAAAAATCAAGGAAAAATGGAAAATCCTACGGTTACATCAGTAGCAGGAAATCCTGCGTGTGGAGACATGATAACTTTCTATATGAAAATAAAGGATCAAAAGATCATAGAAAAAATCACATTTGAGAGTTATGGGTGTGCAGCGAACATAGCCACTGCTAGTATTGTAACTGAAATGATTAAGGGTATGAGTCTTGAGAATATTTGGAAAGAACTAACCTGGAAAAAAGTCGCTGAAGAGGCGGGGGGCCTACCTAGTGTCAAATCTCATTGTGGAATTCTTGCTGTTGGAGCTGTAAAACGTGCTATAAGAAAGTTCTATCAAAATGAAAGTTCAGTTCCGAGTTGGATTCCACAAGATTTAACCTATGAAGAAAAACAAGCAATGGAAGAAGAAGAACTCGCAGAAAAACTTGCAAAAAAATTAAATGTACCTGAATAAAAATGAGCTTAAACACTTCAGATATTCGTGCAGATTTCCCAATATTTCGTCGAAAAATAAATAATAATCCGCTGATTTATTTTGACAATGCAGCTACTACTCAAAAACCTCGTCAGGTTATTGAATCAATAAAAAATTTTTATGAAAATCATAATGCAAATGTGCATAGAGCAATACATACTCTTTCTCAAGAAGCAACAGAACTACATGAAAATGCTAGAGGAAAAATTGCGCAATTCATAAACTCAAAAAGTTCTGAGGAGATTATTTTTTCTAGAGGTACAACTGAAGCTATTAATCTAATAGCTTACTCTTGGGGACTCAAGAATTTAAAGAAGAATGATGAAATTCTTATTTCGGAAATGGAACATCACAGCAACATTGTTCCTTGGGAATTAATATCAAAAAGAAAAGAATGTATAGTCAATTACGCACGAGTTAATAATGATGGAACATTAAACTTTGAAGATTTTAAAAACAAAATCTCCAAAAAAACAAAAATCGTGAGCATAAGTCACGTCTCTAATGTAGTTGGCATAGTGAATGAAATTAAAAAGATTGGAAAAATCGCTCATGAAAATAATTCATTGATACTAGTTGATGGAGCCCAATCGGTTCCACACATGAAAGTTGATGTGAGAGATTTGGATATTGACTTTCTCGCTTTTTCTGGACATAAAATGTTAGGACCAACAGGAATTGGAGCATTGTACTGCAAAAAGGAACATTATGAAAATATGGACCCTTTCCAAGGTGGGGGAGAAATGATAAAAGAAGTAAACTTTAACATGAAAACTCAAAAATCAGAGTGTGTGTGGAATGAACCACCTTGGAAGTTTGAAGCGGGCACCCCAAATATTTGTGGCAGTATTGGATTGATGGAAGCAGTAAAATATCTTAATCAAATAGGTATGGACAAAGTCTGGAACCATGAAAAAAAACTAACAAAGTATACATTTGATCGCTTGCAAGAGTGTAAAAAGATTACCATCCATGGCTCACTTGACGTTTCATTGAAATGTGGAATAATACCTTTTTCTTTTCAAGGTTTATCCTCTCATGATGTAGCACTTTTTGCTGATAACTTTGGAATAATGATACGTAGTGGTTATCATTGTGCACAACCTCTGCATCAGGTATTCAACCTAAAATCATCCGCTAGGGTTAGTTTCTATATTTATAATACTTTAGAGGAAATTGATCGTTTTGTAGAAGTATTAAGGGAGATAGAGCATTTTTAATGTTAAAGCTCAGTGATTATGTCGCTAGAATTGAGGAGACATGTGGAAAAGAAAAAAGCGCAATTGTAACATTCAAATATAGCAAAAAAACCGAAATAATAAACAAAATTCTAGAAAGAGCCCAATTGAAAAGGTCGATAGCTGGAATCATCTATGAATTATCATTTAAGGGAAAATCATTTAGGTTATATTCAAGTGGAAAAGCCATTTTTAAAGATGTAAAAAAAAAAGAGATCTTATCAAATATTTTAAAGGAACTACTTCTATAAAAAATAAGTTTTTCATAAAGGTGAGTTAACTTTTTCACTTTTTAACTGAGATAATTTTTTAGTATTCTTATTATTTTTTCTGAAGCTTTTCCGTCTCCAAAGGGGTTAGTAGTGAATCTTTTTTTAATTTCCGAATAGTGTTCCTCAACATGCTTTAATGCATGAATTATTTTAACTGGATTTGCACCAGTCATTATGTTAACTCCCATTTCAATAGTCTCGATCCATTCGATTTGCTCCCGGGTTGTAATGCATGGGATTTTAGACCAGAAAGCTTCTTTTTGTAGACCTCCCGAATCGGTTATTACAATTTTTGCGTGTTTGAGTAGTTTTAGCATTTCAATGTAGCTTGTGGGATTGATCGTTTGGATTCTGTCACCTTTTATGAGTATGTTATTTTCTTTTAGCTTGTTATTAGTTCTTGGATGAATTGGGAAGATCACATCCATTCCAAAGTTTTGTACAGCTAGAATCATGTTTTTCAGTTTTATCGGGTCGTCTACGTTTTCAGCTCTGTGAGTAGTAAATAAAATAAATTCTTTGTCGATTAAGTCCAGTTGTTTGACGATATCACATTTGTCGGCTTCGCCTTCGAAACGTAAGAACAAGTCATACATAGTATCACCAACTTGGAAGATTTCACCTGTCACCGATTCTTGTTCCAGATTTCGCACACAGTTTGATGTTGGTGCAAACAATATTTTTGCACAGTGATCTATTAGGCGTCTATTTATTTCTTCAGCCATATTCATATCGTAGCTTCGTGCACCAGACTCAAGATGAACTACTGGAACCCCGAGTTTGATGCTAGCTAAAGCACCAGCTAAAGCTGAATTTGTATCACCAGGAACTATAACAAGAGAAGGGTTTGCTTCAACCAGATGTTTTTCGATCCGAGACATAATCTGGGCTATCTGAAAAATATGTGAACCTGAACCAACGTGAAGGTTGATAACAGGCTTTACTGAAGTCAGTTCTTTAAAAAAAACCTCAGAAAGAGTATAATCATAATGTTGTCCAGTGTGAATAATCTGAATATCTACTTTTTTTTTCAAAGCCGAATATAATAATGGAACAGATTTTATTATTTGAGGTCTGGTACCTAGAATTAGAAAAAGAGACATTCGATTTCAACTTTCAAGTCTATCTATTTATTATTTAAAGGTACTAACGCAGTTTATATCTATCAAGGTATTGGTCAAATCATTAGTAGAATGGTTTCAACCTTAGTAATATAGAAGTCTTACAATGAAAAGAATAGTCTTGTTTAATATTGTAAATTTACGGTCTTTCCAATTTCTACAAATTTAGTAATCTTGGAATAAAAAAAGACCCTATTTCGTTGGTGAAGGCGCAAAATTTTTGTGACAAACTCCTAACAGTGCAATTCAAAAATAGCGGTTTGTTTTGACTATTTATTTTTTGGGATTTTCTTGAATTCTAAGCTATTGAATATCTTATTAGAGCTTGTCAAAAATTTTTGATAATCTCCGAGTTAAGTGTCTTCTATTAAATTTCTGTATTTTATCAGAATAATTTGAAGATAGTAATAATTCTTCATTGCTCCATCTATTGTAGTAGAGCAAAATTGCTTTTTTAATCTGCCCTATATCTTTTGGAGGAATA
>JAUWJK010000080.1 GCA_030607735.1 Candidatus Bathyarchaeota archaeon | reverse complement strand
CATCTCAATATATGTTCAGAGAAAATCCTTTAGAAAACTCTTGGAGCATTACCTCAGATTCAATAGCTGCTCACCTTGCTGAAAATCTTAAAATAACTAACATAATTATAATAACTGATGTAGATGGATTATTTACTCAGGATCCAAAAAAAATTCCTGAAGCAACGCTTATTAAAAAAATTTCGCCAAATTCATTATTACAGTTTAATCAAGAGACTTGTGTTGACTTGTTCTTAGCGAAGTTATTAGTAATTTCTAGAATAAGGTGTTTTATAGTTAATGGGATGTATCCAAAACGAATTGAGGCAATTTTGAGAAATCAACAAACTACATCTACATTAATTTTTTAAGTTCAGATAATTATGTGATGAAATTTTTTTTGTGAATCAGGCTTAAAAATAATAAAGAAATTAATTTATGGATCAATATTTGTTTGATGTCTTTATTTTAGTAAAACTGCTTTTTTCTTATTTACTGATTTTGAATTATCGTTTGGGAAGCAATATATGGGTGTTATAAATTCTTAGTATAATAAGAAGATATAAAGATGAGTAAAAATAAACAAATTTTGATGGGTCTATTACTAGTCTTCACAACCATATTTATTGGATTAGGCATATACTCGCAAAGTATACCTAAACAATTATACCCAGGAGAAATTCTTGAGTACGAAGGACAAGATCTGTCTTCAATAAATGATTTTAGAGAAAACTCAATAAGAGGACCTCAGCAAATTAACAAATCCACATATAAGCTAGTTATTACAGGTCTTGTTAATCAAACAATCGAATTTTCATATAACGAAATTATTAATAATTTTCAAAAATATCAAAAAGTCACAACTCTTAATTGTGTTGAAGGATGGTCGGTAAATATTCTTTGGGAGGGATTTTTGTTGGAAGACATATTAGAAAAAGCTGGAATAGCTTCTGAAAGTGAAGTAGTAATTTTTTATGCGTACGATGGTTACTCTACATCTCTTCCAATTGACTACATAAAAAATCAAGAAATAATGTTAGCTTATAAAATGAATGATGTAATACTCCCGGCTGAAAGAGGATTTCCTTTTCAGCTTGTAGCTGAAAGTAAATATGGTTACAAATGGATCAAATGGATAACAGAAATTGAATTATCTAATGATTTAAGTTACAAGGGATACTGGGAAACAAGAGGTTTTTCAAATGATGCTAGTGTAAAATAACTGTTGAATTATTAACATTCAAAATAAGATGATAAATAATAAGAATGAATCCAAAGACCGTAAGATTAAAGAGTAAGAGTTTTGATCCATAAAGGTAAAATAGGCAGATATCAATTGATTTAATAAATAACAACAAAGTTGTTATGAAGATTAAACTCACTTAGAAAATAACCCAATCAATTTGGAGGTGCACAATTACGGGAACATCCCAAACATTTACAATAAAATATGTTACACAAGCAAAATTTGAAATAGATGGAGTAGTTGAAAAACCAGACGTAATAGGAGCAGTTTTTGGTCAAACAGAAGGACTTTTTGGACCAGAACTAGATCTACGAGAACTCCAAAAAACAGGAAGAATTGGAAGAATAGAAATAGTTTTACAATCAAGAAACGATAGAACAACAGGTACCATAACAATCCCAACTAGCTTGGATCGAGTATCAACAGCATTAATAGCAGCTAGCATAGAGAGCATAAATCGTGTGGGTCCATGCTCTGCAAAGCTTAGACTAGAAAAGATAGAAGACATTAGAGAAGCTCGCAGAAAAGATATAGTTAATCGAGCTAAAGAAATTCTTCATAAATGGAACATAGAATCAATGCCATCAGTTGATGAAGTTTATAAACAAATTTCAAATACTATGAAAGTAGGAAAAGTAGGAAAATATGGACCTGAAAATCTACCTGCTGGACCTGGACTTGAAAAAACTAAGGACATAATAATTGTAGAAGGACGAGCAGACATCATCAACCTCATGCGGTGTGGTATTACAAATACCGTAGCATTAGAAGGAGCAAAAATTCCAAATTCAATAAAAAAACTTTCAAGAGAAAAAGAGTCAACAGCACTTCTTGATGGTGATCGCGGAGGAGATTTAATATTCAAAGAACTTATGCAGGTCGCAACAATAAAATATGTTGGACGAGCTCCACGAGGAAAAGAAATTGAAGAATGCAACTGTAAAGAAATAAGCAAAGCATTAGCTGAAAAAATTGCGATCAACAGACCACAAAAACCAAAAAGAGAAAATAAAAAATCTGAAATTCCAATACAAATATCAAACGTAGCGAAAGCATTAGAAGGAACACTAGAAGCAGTGCTACTCAACGAAAAACTAATACAAATCGAAAAATTACCTGTTAGTCAACTAGCTGAAAAACTTCATAAAACTAAAGGTGTCAAATGCATAGTTTTTGATGGAATCATCACTCAAAGAATTGTTGACATAGCTGCAGAAAAAAGCATTAAAAAACTAGTTGCATCGCGAATTTCAGAAGCAGTAAAACCTGTATTAAATGTTGATTTAATAACATTTAAAACTGTTTTTGCAAATTGATACATTCCAATATTTTTTATTTTTTTTAATCATAAGTTTTCAACGAATACTTTTTCGAATCAAAAAACCTAACTTCGAAGCACCAAAAAGAAACAATATAAACTTCACAATTATCTTAATTGAATAATCATTAAATACAAGTTGAGTAAATTTTTTCGATTATTAATAAACTAACATTAGTTTTTATTGTCTTTTTATGGTAATTCTCTTGTGTAAATTGCATAAATACACAGGGAGACTTTCTATATATTGCACCTCTTTACTTGTTAAAGTAGACAATTTATGCCAAAAAGTTAAGTTATATCGGATCTTTAGGTGTTCCAGATTTTGTTGAAGACATTTGGTCGCTTCTTTTCCTCGTTTGTCAAAATCTAAAAACAAAATTACTTCTGAAATATTAGTCTGTTGAATTTCAGAAATAACATCTAAAAATGATTTTCCTTTGGTCTTAATTGTAATAATAATTCCTGTTACACCCAACTCTCGAAGAGCAGTAACATCTTTTTTACCTTCAACTATTATTGGAATTCCATTCAAAGACTCTTTAGCTAGAGAAGTTAAAATATTTAATAAATTTTCTTCTTTATTTTTGAGTCGAGTTGACAAAATTTAGTTACCTTGTTATTTTTGCTTTTTTTATTATATTTAAGCAATCCTTTGCTTCATGATTGTTTGCGAAGTATCGTCTTACAGGTTCTAAAATATAATATAATTCCTTCGCTACAGCATTCTTTAGATCTTGAGGATGTAATTGACCTTTTTCAAAAGTATTTTTCAGTTCTAAGAAATTATTAAAGGTTAAAGTTCCACCAAACTTAGCAGATCGAGGAATAGTAAAAACTTGATTTTCACGGAAAATTATGTACTCACAAATATCGATAATAGGATTGAATTTGACTATTCTATCAGGACAAAAAGCCTTTTTCATTTTTTTCTTTATTTCTTCTAATGAGTCATAAATAAAAATACACGTTTCAGGCTTACTTTTAGACATTTTAGCTGAAGCCAAAGCTTCCTTTCTTTGTCCATCAGGTATAGGCCAAATTTTTGGTTTTTCAAGCCCTTGTAGCAAATGGTGATGAACACAAGTAGGTGTCCAATATCCAAGTTTTTCTCCAATTTCGCGAGCAACAACATTTGCTTTTCTTTGATCCATACCTAACTGACATATTTTTACATCTAAATGAAATATATCTGCCACTTGCATTGGAGTATAGAGAAAATCAGATACATGTCTAGCTTCAGCTTCTTTTCTTCCGGCGATCTCTAAAGTGCGAGTTGTTCGTGCAATTGTAAGGGTTTTTGCTATTTTCACAGTTTTGGCCCAAAAATCTAAATCTTTGTATAATTCATCAGAATAAATAAATTGTATTTTATCAGCTGGTACTCCTAGTGCGATCCAAGAATGACGAAATAGCTCTGCAGCTTTATTGATTAAAGTTAGATTTCCATTGAATTTATTATTTAACCATGCGTGCCATGTTGCTAAGTATGCTTTAAATTTTAATCCTGCTTCGGCAAAATCTTTCATTTTATAGGCGCAAATTACGCCTGTTCCTAAATGGACTAAACCGGATGGTTCCCAACCATTATAAGCTATTGGATGCTCTTCAGTTTCTAATAATTCTCTTAATCCTTGAGTTGTTAGAACTTCTTCAGTAGGTGATCTACAAATTAGCTCAATTTTTCTTTCAATATCCAAATTTTTGCCAGCCTTAATTATTTAGTAATTCATATAGAACTACTTAACTTAAAAATTTAGGTTATTTTTTTTTAATTTCTTAATTGTGGGTTGTTGTTTCCCATGGTACCAAACATTTAACTCCATTTGGAAGCGGTACACTTTTCTAAACTAAACTCTCTAAGCATGGGATATTTCCTGCTTCCACCATGTCCCATGTTTGGGTAAACCTGTCATTTTGTTAAGTAGTCTTTTTAGAAGTTTAGGTTCGGTGGAGCTTAGCTTTATTGCTAAAGAAGATTTAGAAAAGGGTGAAGAAAATCAATTATAAATTTCCAACATTAAGAATCAGTTTCTGTTTTATAAAAAGCAAGCAAAAATGAAAAAGGTCAATCGCTTAATACAATAAGGCTAATTAGTGTTCTATAAATTATTAGGAAGACATGGATAAAGTACTTAGTCCTGACCTAATTGCGCCATGTGGCATGAACTGTGGAATCTGCAAAACTTATCTTGCCTATTCATGAGGAGTACCCTACAAGAAAGGCGAAGTAGCACATTGCACAGGTTGCTTGTTGCGCAACAAAAACTTCAGGAAAGAAACGTCATAGACTTGGTTTAAATCAAATGCTTTACAGTATAATGTGACGGTGACTAAGAGGAATAACAACTAACTATATGGCCATAATGGTCACACAAAGGATGAAGTAAAGTAATGCAGTTCAAAACAAAGATTTTTTTGTCAATTATTGGTATACATTTAATTCTTTCAATTTTGGCAGTTGCAACAACCGAGTATGCCATACTTAATGGTGCGGTTGAAACTAATTCAGCTTCGACATTTGAACAAGCACTTTACGGTAGACCTTCAGCGTATTTAATTTATTTTATTCGACGTTTTGCAATTATGGTACTTCCGATTGGGGGTTACTTTGTTTTCCGGTCACTATTGTACTATAGTTTTAGGGGTAGCGGTTCAAGGCTTAAACAGATTGAAACTAACTTTTCTGAACGGTTGCCACTAATATTGCCCTTAGCAGTTCTTTTTACTACAATGTTGTTCACGATTCCTGATGTCTATAACAATTTGCAGGTTTGTTGGTATTTCATGATAGGTGGTTATTAAATGAGCAAACAATTAACATTATTTCCTGAAGACAAAAAAGAAACTTTGGAAGAGCTTGAACTCAGTGAAGCTAAAAAGATAGCTGAAGAAGTTGAGTTTCAAGTTGTGCGATATTGTGAAAAAATTATGGTAGTAGGAAGCATTAGGCGCAACAAACCAAAGGTTCGAGATGCAGACTTTATTGTTGTTACTAATGATTTGGACTGGTACAACCTAAGACAAGAACTTAGACGTATGAAGACAAAAATCCTTAACTCTGGAACCAAAATTATAAAAGCCCTTTATCCTTACGGTGACAAGTATTTCCAACTCGACTTTTATCGAGCTTCAAACGACAATTTCGGAATTATGAAATTAATACGCACAGGTTCGGCTGAGCATAATATGTGGCTTGCACAACTTGCTATTTCGAAAGGAATGAGAATCAAGTACGGTCAGGGATTGCTAAAAGATGGGAAGGTTATTGCGGGGAAAACTGAACAAAGTATTTTTGACTCATTAGAAATACCGTACAAAGAATCACAAAAACGCGAATTTATTTCCAAAGACGCGATTTTAGGTTAATATTAATCATTTTGTTGATAATACAGCTAATCCTCTAAAAAGCGCCTTTTAAAATTTAAGTCCTTTATTTAACGGGCTGGATTGTTTCCCATGTAACCAAACACTTAACGTCACAGTGAAGCGGTACGCTTTTCTAGGCTAAGCTCTCTCAGCATGGGATATTAAGCCCGATCTCACTTGTCCCATGATTGGGTAGAGCTCAAAACGTCATTGGTATTGCAAGATTGGAATCTTGCCCCTATGCTGAGTCCGTCGTCATGGATTTATCAGTGAGATAACTAGAGAAGTAATGTTTGGGGTTTATTTGCGTTTCTTGAATAGTTTTGTATTATCTATTTCTGTAACGTATTCAAATTCAGCTTCTATTAATTTCATAGCTCGCTCTTTTGTTTCCACACCTTTCACTATGTATTCATCCTCCTCGAAGTCGAAAAGTTGAGTATAGAAAAGATTGTTATTGATTTTCTTGTGTCCTAATTTGGTCTTAACCAAAAGCAGGTCTCTTGCCTTAGAGTAGAAATTTGTTATTGGGACCTAATAAAAATTAGAAAAACGCCAGTTAAGTCTTGCTATTTAAAAATTTAATATAATAATTTATTTTTATGATTAAATGGGGCCGAGACTGGGATTTGAACCCAGGCGATAGGCTTACTGTCATTTCCAGTTAAGAAGTATGTCCACAGGCCTATAGGCTACCAGGCTACCTCATCTCGGCCACTTTCATGGTCTTTTTTTTGATCTCGGCCACTTTTCAGTTGGCTTCCTTACATTCATGGTAAACACCTTATTTTCGTTTTCGGAAGATTTTGCCACCATCAATGTATTCTCCAGTAACATACTCGAAACCTACTTCAACAAACGAACAAGCATCTTCTGCGTTTTTAGCAATACGTGTTATGAACAAGTCATTAGGCAAATTCTTGAATAGACTCTTTTCCAACTGAATATATAGACGTGTATTCTCCAAGTTCTTATGACCCAAAAACTCAGCAACTAACAGAATATCAGGTTTATAGTGATACAGCATAGTAGCTTTCCAATGTCTCAACGTATGAAAGTGGATCTCGTTTAACCGAGGATTTCCAAGTTTAAACGCTAATCTTTTCCTTGCTCTGCAATAAGTGTTTTTTAAGCTATTTCGTGTCCTTGTACCAAACAAATATTCGTTTTCTCTAGATAAAGTGTTGAGCATCGATAGCAGTTTTCCACTTAAATCGTTAAATATCCGAGGGTTACTCCCCTTTTCAGGATCATTTAAAGTGATGATTCTTCTTTCCAAGTCAAAGTTTTTCCATTTCAGTCGTAACGCTTCTCCACATCGCATTGCTGTCTCTTTTAAAAGCTGTAAAAATGTAGCTACCGTGTTTGGGCATCCTGCTATTAAATCGTCTATTTCTTGCTCAATAGGAATGAAAGGTATTTTACGAGTAACCTTACTT
>JAUWJK010000113.1 GCA_030607735.1 Candidatus Bathyarchaeota archaeon | reverse complement strand
AAGACTTGAAATCTTTGTGTTTTGTTTATTTTTTTCATTTTTGTTTCTTTCCTCAATTATTGAATATCAATTGTGGGAGTTGACATTGGGAGAACTTTTCATGGAATCCTCTTGATTGGGGGTAACAAAAAATGAGGGACTTTGTGTTTTGGAAAAACACTGCTACAAGAACCACGCTTTTGTCAAGTTTGCTCTTACCCAATGCTAAACCCCCAGTAAACAAGGTTCTAAATTGGATAAAAAGGGTTTTTGTGAAGATAATTTGACTAAACAAACCCATTTTAGTCAAGAAATGTTGACTGATATAGGTCAAGAAACCTTGACTAACGTAACGTATGATGTAATTAAGAAATCAATGTTTTTCACGATAGATTTTGATAGCTGACAACTGAATTACGACTGCCACTGCTCCAAACGATATAATTTCTGGCACAGCAATACCAGCACCACATACATTCATTTCAAACAGCACAAATGAAATTAGACCAGCCAAAAATGCTGTTAATGCTAATAGTGATTTCTTTTCAATGACATGTCCAGCACAAAACCAACTTTATTTAGTGTCTTCACCCGTAAGACCAGATTATTAATAGTCTTTTTACTATTCTTAATATATTAAAAGGTAAGTAACGTAAACGACTTGTTTTTATTAAAGTACATTATGAATGTTGTTCAAGTGATCTTAAAGATGGCGCGGTTTTCCAACAATTTCGGTGAAGGAAAAAACAATGGTGGCTATCAAGAAACGTTGTGGCTAGGGCTGAGACTCTATCGTGGGCTATTCTTAAACTTATTTGGAAGAAGGATCCCGCTGTTTTGCGGGCACAAATTAACCTATAACTGTAATCTTCGATGCAAGATGTGCCCCTTCTGGCAAAGACCCAGCGAAGATTCTAGTATAGAGCGAGAAAAAACAATTCTAAGGGAAATTTATGATTCAGGCGCTTGCTCAATCGCGTTTGAAGGAGGAGAGCCTCTCCTTAGAAATGATTTGGTTGAAATTCTTGCTTTTTCTAGATCTCTGCCTTTGCACACAAGCCTCATCACTAATGGAACTCTTCTCGAATCCAAAATAGACGAGATAGCACAATACATCAATGGGGCCCTCTATGTTTCGTTGGACGGCCTGGAAAAAACTCATGACACGATTAGAGGCGTTAGTGGTTGTTTTAAAAAAGCAGTAAGAGGCATAATTGCATCTAGAGCGAAAGTCCCTGTGACAATCAACACGACGATAATGGCTGAGAACATCCATGAGATTGAAGATTTAGTGAAGTTGGCAAAAGAATTGGATATAACAATATCCTTGGCCGTAGCGTATGAGTACTGCAACGCCAAGGCGTCCGCGCCTGCCAGTCGCGAAATCAGAGAGATATCGGGAACACTTATCGAGATGAAAAAGAAGGGTTATCCGCTTGTAAATTCAGTCAGTTATTTAAAAGTGATTGCAAAAGAGAAAAAATGGACGTGCAAACCTTGGGTATCAGTTAACGTTGGTCCAGAGGGAGCGTTAGTCCTACCCTGTTATGTTCGGAACGAATACGCGACTAGTGTTTCTGTTTTTCAAACCAGCATTAAAACTGCAATCTCTGGATTTGACTGGAAGAAAACACAGAACTGCCAAAACTGCAGTCTCCATTGTTATGTGGAGCCTTCTTTGATACTTTCGTGGGATTTACAGACTTACCTGAATTGGATAGTTCAAGTTAGCTCTAAACTTTCTTAAGGTTTCTTACATATCAGTTTTAATTCTTTACAACCTATAAATAAAAAAAGGACCATTGAAAGAGTAAATATGTTAAGGAGTGAATAAGAATCCTTCAAAATAGTCACAAGCAAATAGTCAATTTTGTTGGACTTTTATTACATGTAACAAGGTTTAGAAGTTGGATAAGTTGGTTGTTCATTTTTTGGGTAGGAAGTACTTTATTTACGTTACCAACAACTAACACATTTTTTATATCAATTTCTTTTTGTACAATTACGGCTTCGGGATTTGTAATCAATCAATATTTTGATAAAGATACTGACAAACTTAATCCTCAAAAGAGAATCTTGCCGATGGCTTCAGGAAAATTATCCTCGAGAAATGCTCTAATTTTCTTTTCAGTTTTAACAAGTTTTAGCTTTATTTTGACCGCTTTGGTAGATGTCAGTCTTTTTCCTTTCTTCGCACTATTTTTTGGATTAGGACTTGCCTATTCAGCTAGCCCTTTAAATCTAAAAAAGCGCCCAATCATAGATCTAATCGTTGCAGGAACATGTTTTGGAACATTACCATTTTTAATGGGTATGCAAGTTGTGTATCCGTTAACCATGGACTTTTCTAATCCTTGGATAATAAGGCGATATTTCGACGCCTTTCTTTGTTCAATTCCATTTCTTCTTTTTCAAGTCTCAGGTCACATATTTCAAGCCATCGGAGATTATGAAGCAGATAGAAATAGTGGAACTACAACTTTTGTAGTCAAATATGGAAAAGAAAGATCTGCAAAAATTGGCGTAACTTTGTTTCTGCTAACCGCAATTATCCCACTATTGTATGGTGTATTTGGTCTTCTAATAACAAAGGAATTCATGGGCTGGTATATGTTGATGTTACTGATTTCACTACCAGCAATTACCTACCTGTTGAACTTGTTTAGAAGTCCTGTGAAAAAGAATGTTGAATCATTATCAAAAATCTCAAACAAATTTTCCCCTTTTGTGTTAATAATTGTATATTTCTGCATAATTGCATTAAGAATAATAATAAAATAACTGTTTAATACGACACCGTCTAACTTAACAGAAGGCGGGTTATATCCAAAGACTATAATCCATAATAAAGCACAAATTCAACATTTACTTCATTACCCACGTATCTAAGGGGAAAATAATGGACGACAAAAAAGAGACTAAATATCACACAGAAATGACCAAAGAAGAAGTTTTCAAAGACTACGGCAACGTTCTCAACAGTGTCAAAAGTAGGTCAAAAATCAAGACACGAAGACCCCCTAAGAAACTAAAACAGTGTTACAAATGCGGCAGAGTAGGCGACGAAATGACTCAACATTCGCTCACCGGTGAACATAAGCCACCTTTCATATTGCTGTGCAGGCAACCCTGCCACGACGAAGTGCACAAGTTCGGAATAAAAATGACGAAAGAAGAGAAAGCAGCGCTAAAACGACAGCCTCCATGCAGTATACAATTCCCCACAGAAAACAACATTGCCAATCCTTACTCAAAACTGATCGAGCCTGAGTCGCTATATGGGCAAAAATTCAAGCAGTCTTTCAAGCGGATAAACTCTGAAAATAAAGAAACATAAGGAAAAGCAAACCCCAGACTCATTAAGTCCCAAGAACGAACTTTGCTAAACTCTTTTTCTCTTTTGACCATAACGTTTTGGCTTCTTTAGTGAAATGAAAGGAAGACGCGTCAGTTTTGGACATTATTGACTTCCTCAAGGAAAAATGTTTTAGTTTGAATGTCTATCGTTAATTTGTAGCTGATGTTTATGCCGAGTGTAGTGAAACGTAAACAAAAAAATTCTCAAAAAGCACAACAGAAAAAAATGGAACGAGAAAAAAAAGCAAAAAAGAAACTGGCGAGACAGCAACTTCCCACTAAGGGCAAGAAACGTTAAAACCCACTAACACAGAGGACTTAAAACTTCCAGCCGAAAACGAGAAGGGAAGATTTCGTACTATTATGAAGAAAAGTGAAAAAGCCTATATTCAAAAATTTTTTTATTTACATGTGCAAAAAGGATATAATTGAAGATAAGTGATTATTTCTGTATATTTAAGGTTAGAAGATCAATAACTTTAGATAAAGAACTTGTTGAATGGATCAAGTCCGAGATTGAAAAGAAAAGATTCAAAGATGTAAGTCACGCTATCGAATTTGCAGTTTATCGACTAAAGATTATTGACGAAAAAGGTACAACCTAAAATTATAATAAAAAAAAATTTGTCCATACCCCTTTTGCAATATGACAGTGTCTAATCACATAAAAGGTAAATTTTTTTTAGGATTATTTAACTGGAACAACTATCTCAAACCTTACTCCTTCACCAAGAATACCAGTTTCTTCAATAGTCCAACCGTAAATACCACACATCACCCTAATCATATACAAACCCAAACCAGTACCTTTCCCAAAACCCTCAACACAAACCTTCACCTTCTCCGCCTCAGATATACCAATACGGTCATCCTCATACGCGAACTTGAATGAGTGCTCACTGGTT